>JBKDPB010000274.1:0-24334 GCA_046342615.1 Planctomycetota bacterium
ACGAGAACCCCTGAGAAATTCGCTATGCGTCGACAATCATGGTTCGGTCGGATCGCTTTCCTTGGAACGCTTCTTTGCAGCTTGTCCGCCGTTCTGGATGGGGAAAGCGCGGAGCCGAAGCGTGTGGTGTTGGTTGCAGGAAAGCCATCGCATCCCCCACGGATGCATGAATTCAATGCGGGGGTCCAGTTGCTCGCGAAGTGTTTGCGTTCGTTTGACGAGCAGCATGCGGATGTGTCGATGGATGTCCAATTTGTGCTCAACGGCTGGCCTCGCGACGAGCAGGTCTTGCGGGACGCGGACGCGGTGATCTTTTACATGGATGGAGGCGGCGGCCACGAGGTGGTTCAAGAGTCGGGACGCAGGCTGAAGCTGGTGGAGGAGCTCGCGAGTCGGGGAGTTGGCATCGGGTGCATGCACTATGCAGTCGAAGTGGTACCGGACCAGGCAGGCAAGGAGTTCAAGCGATGGATTGGCGGTCATTATGAACACATGTTCAGCTGCAATCCGATTTGGGAGCCGGCGTTCAGTTCGTTGCCTGTGCATCCGATCACGCGAGGGGTTAAGCCATTTCAGGTGAAAGACGAATGGTATTTCAACATGCGTTTCATCGATCAATTGGCAGGCAACGAGGGTGTCGACACGAGTGCTGGCAAGTTCACGCCGATCTTGGTGGCAGCTCCGTCGGATGATGTTCGCGATGGGCCGTATGTCTATCCTGCGGGTCCCTATCCGCATATCGAGTCCAATCGCGGCCGCGCGGAGTCGATGCTGTGGGCGATCGAGCGGCCCGATGGAGGACGAGGTTTTGGCTTCACCGGTGGCCATTTTCACGACAATTGGGGGAACAGCGAATTTCGGAAAACGATCCTCAATGCTTGTTTGTGGCTTGCGAAAATCGAAGTTCCGGCCCAGGGAGTGGATTCCGCCGTCAGCGAGGCCGAACTCAACGCGAACCTGGATCCCAAAAAGTAGGTCGTTGCAAGGTTCGCATCGGCTGCTCAACAGCCGGTGACAAACCGGCTATATTGGGGGCATGCACCAGGTTTGATTTCTCTCCCCTCAGATTGGAATACGAATGATTCACGAAGTTTCCGGCGATATTCTTTTGTCCAAGGCTCACGCGATTGCGCACGGAATTGCTCCCAACGACCATTTTGATTCCGGGTTGGCATTAGCTTTACGTGAGCGTTGGCCGTCGATGGCCAAGGATTTCCGTCATTACGCGCACAACACCCACCCCAAGCCAGGGGAAATCTGGATGTGGAGCGGCGTGGGCGATACGCATATCGTGTGCTTGTTGACCCAAGAGGGGGACCATGGTCATGGAACGCGCCCCGGTCGAGCAACCTTGTCGAACGTCGCTCATGCATTGCAGCGATTGGCCTTCTTGGCCGAGAAGGAAAAGCTTCGCAGCATTGCTTTGCCGGCGATCGCAACCGGAGTCGGCGGTCTGGCGTGGAAGGATGTCAAGCCATTGATCGCGGAGAAGCTGGGCGGACTCTCGATTCCGGTGTTTGTTTACGGGACGTACCATGCGGGTGTCGCGGCCAACGAGCCGGGAGTTTGATGTCTGACGCGTTGACTGGGCACGCACCCACGGAGGATGCCTTTTGGATGCGGCGGGCCTTGGGGCTGGCCCGCCGTGGTCAGGGGCGGGTGGAGCCCAACCCGATGGTTGGGTGCGTTCTGGTCCACGACGGCAGTGAGGTCAGCCACGGATGGCATGATCGATATGGCGGTCCGCATGCGGAAGTGAACGCGTTGTCGGGTTTGTCCGACGACCGTGTCCGTCTCTGTGATTTGTATGTGACGCTCGAACCGTGCTCGCACCACGGCAAGACGCCGCCGTGCTTGGATCTTCTTTTGGCAAAGAGACCGCGCCGCGTTGTGGTTGCCATGCTCGACCCCTTTCCGCAAGTCGCGGGTCGCGGGATTGCCGGGCTTCGTTCCGCGGGAATCGACGTCGCGGTCGGAGTTCTCGAATCGGAGGCTCGGTTGCTGAATGCTCCGTATTTGAAACGGATTGCGACGGGATTGCCGTGGGTTATCGCCAAGTGGGCGATGACGCTCGACGGAGCGATTGCGACCTCGGGAGGGGACTCCAAGTGGATTACGGGAGAAGCCGCGCGAGGACGCGTTCACGGCTTGCGATCGCGCATGGATGCAATCATGGTCGGCAGTGAGACGGTGCTGCGCGACGATCCGTTGCTGACGGCGCGATTGCCCCAGCGTCCCGACTACGTCCGTAGCTGCACGCGAGTCGTGCTGGATCGTCGACTGCGTATTCCGACCGATTCCCAGCTGGTGCGAACGGCGCATTCGAGTCCCTTGTGCATCGCGACAACGCAGCAAGCCCTCGAACTGGACCGGTCCAAGGCCGAGCATTTGCGGCAAGCGGGCGCGACGATCTTGATCCTTCCCACCGATGAGAAAACGGATCCTTTAGGGTGGCTTCTGAGGCATCGATGCCAGCAGGGCGCGACCAATGTGCTCGTGGAGGGAGGCGGTCAATTGCTGGGAGCGTTTTTTGATGGGGGGTGGGTGGATCAGGTCGAGTGCTTCATCGCCCCCCGGATCTTGGGAAGTTCGCACGCGAGACGACCGGTGGCTGGGGTGGACCGCCCTTGGATGAATCAAACCATGCAATTGGAGAGAGTGACGTTGGAGAGGGATGGAGAGGATATTCACATCAGCGGCTTTGTCCAACGGACGGCTGCGTCGCCTCCCCCGAACGCCGGGCGTTAAGTTGGGCTGGGGTTGAGGGGGGCCCCCCGGGGGAAGGTCGCGAAAGTTGCCTCGTATGCTTGACAGTCGCCACCCTCACCCGTTGTAATATTAACGTCTGTTGAAGTTCGCGATGCGACATCGGCAGGGCTGGTTTTGTTTCGGGTGTTCTACCCATCCTATTGGACTTGAGGAATAAACATGCGTACGAAGTTTTTGTTGTGCCTGTGCTTGGTAGCCATGCCGTTGGCTTTGTCGGGTTGTGACAGCGGTGGAAAGGACCAGGTTGGAACGGGGATGAAGGAACCACCGCCAGACGTCAAGGCTCGCATCGAAGAAGAGAACAAGAAGCGTCAACAGATGATGGATCAACAGCGCGCCAATCCTACCCCGATCCCTGAGGGTAGCAACCAAAGTCTTCCACCCGCTGGTGGCTGATCGGTTGCTGGGCTGTTCCCACCCAAACGTGATTTGATGTATCAAGGCTTTCGATGGAATTCGAAAGCCTTTTTTCATCCGCGAGGATGAAATTGTTGGTGCACGCGTTTCAGCTTGCCCGTCTGTACGTGGGTATAAATTTGAGTGGTTTGAATGCTCGCGTGCCCCAGCATCTCTTGAATGAGTCGAAGGTCTGCACCGCCGGCCAACAGGTGCGTGGCAAAACTGTGCCTCAGCGTATGTGGGCTCACCTCGTCCGCGATACCGATGCGTTTGGCATACCGCTTGACCAACTCCCAAACCGCTTCGCGCCGCAGCCGTTGTCCAGAACGGGATAGGATCAGCCAGGGCGCCTCGCTCTCCGCTCCTCGTTTGAGCAAGCTGGGGCGTTCCTCCTGCAGGTAGGATGCAATCACCTCGATGGCACGTGCCCCCAGCGGAACCATGCGCTGCTTGCTTCCTTTCCCTTCCGCCAAACAGTAACTCTCGCTGAGGTGCACGTTGACCAGCAGCATGTCGCAGACTTCCGAGACTCGGCAGCCTGTCGCGTACATGAGTTCCAGAATTGCTCGATCCCGTTTCCAAAGGGGATCTCCGATTTGCGGAGCTTCCAGAAACCGATCGATTTGTGAAACACTCAGGACGAACGGCACCCGACGCCACATTTTAGGCGTGGTCAGCAATTCCGCCGGGTTGTCGACGATCGCCGATTCCAACTGTAGGAACTTGAAAAACATGCGAAGCGACACGATGTGCCGCGAAATCGACGAGGCGGCGAGTTCCTGTTCCTTGAGCCAGGACAAGTAGTTCGTCAGATCTTCGATGCCCAGTTGCGAGACGGTGCGATTGCCGAGCCACGTGGAGAAATGCTCCAGGTCGCGGGCGTATGCCACGATCGAGTTGGAGGCCAGATGGCATTCTGTCCTCAAATAGACGAGGAACCGATCTCTCCACCCCGACATGGTTTCGACTGGCTGGGGGGGTTCTGACTGCCCTAATCGGAATTGCCGTAATTTACTTTTTCCCAATCGTAGATTCCGTCCTATTTGGGATCCGATGGATCACCTGGGTTGCTTTCCCTAGGTTGATGTTGGATGATTCTTTCAATCGATCGCACCAGCATACCATTTTCGAGAAAGGTGTTGCATGAAGATACTCGTCGTCGGGGGAGCGGGCTACGTCGGTTCCCACACTGTGAGGCTTCTTTCATCCCGGGGGCATGATGTCTGGGTTTACGATAATCTTTCCCGCGGACACGCAGCCAGTGTTCGCCGCGAGCAGTTGATCGAGGGGAATCTCACGGATCGCAGTCGGTTGGTGAAGGTCTTAATGGATAAAGAGATCGAAGCGGTCATGCATTTCGCTGCGTTCGCGTTGGTTGGCGAATCCGTGCAGCACCCGGCCATGTACTACCACAACAACGTCGTCGCGAGCTTGGAACTGCTCGAGGCCATGCGTACGGTCGGGGTCTGGCGTTTCGTATTTTCGAGCACGACCGCAACCTATGGTCAGCCAGAGGTCATGCCGATCCGGGAGACCACTCCGCAAAATCCGATCAACCCCTACGGCTTTACCAAACTCGTCGTGGAGCGGGCTTTGCGCGACTACGCCCATGCCTACGGCTTCGGCACCGCAGCGCTTCGCTATTTCAACGCCTCGGGTGCCTCCCCGGATGGAACCATCGGCGAGGACCATGATCCGGAGACCCACCTGATCCCGATTGTCTTGCAAGTTGCTCTGGGGCAGCGCGATGCCGTCCATGTTTTTGGGAACGATTATCCAACCCCCGATGGGACCTGCGTCCGAGACTACATCCATGTCGACGATCTTGCGACCGCGCACGTGGCTGCCCTCGAAAAGCTGGAACCGAGCAAGATTATGGAATTGAACCTCGGTACCGGCGTGGGTCATAGCGTCCTGCAAGTGATCGAGGCATCTCGCCGAGTGACCGGACATCCGATTCCGATGATCAACGGTGCCCGTCGACCCGGAGACCCAGCATGTCTGATCGCCGACAGCACTCTCGCTCAACAAACCTTGAACTGGAAACCTCAAACCATTTCGATCGAGCGCATCGTCGAAACAGCCTGGAACTGGCATTCGACTCACCCGAGGGGATACCAATCCTGATGAAGCGGGAAATTCATGCAAGACATCATCATTGAGAAACCGTATCGTTTCATTCCGCCGCATCGCGGAAGATGGTTTCCTTCCTTGATGCTCAAGACGGGTGTAATCCCTTGGTACCTCCGCCGATACGAGGGAGTCGTCTCCTGCCGTCTGGAAGGTGTCGATCACTTCCGTGAATCCCAACGTCGCGGATACGGCGTGTTGCTCGCCCCCAACCATTGTCGCTACGCCGACCCGGTGGTTCTGTCGTATCTGGCGAGGGAAGCGGATGTCCTGATGTACGCCATGGCCAGTTGGCATCTGTTTCACCAGAGCCGATTCCAGCGTTGGGCCATTCGAACCATGGGAGCTTTCAGCGTCTATCGAGAGGGCATGGACCGACAAGCCCTGGACATGGCCGTCGATGTGCTCAGCACCAATGAGCGTCCCTTGGTCGTTTTTCCAGAGGGAGCGGTTTTTCGAACCAATGATCTCTTGCAGCCGCTCCTCGATGGGGTGGGATTCATGGCGAGGACGGCCGCAAAGCGGCGAGCCAAGGAGGGGAACGACAAGCCGGTGGTGATTCATCCGGTCGCGATCAAATATGTTTTTCAAGGAGATCTCAAGAATGCCGTGTCGCAAACGCTCGATACGCTCGAACGGCGATTGACATGGACTAGCCTCCAGCAAGAACCGATTCTAAAACGCATTCATCGAGTGACGTTGGCCATGCTGAGCCTGAAAGAAATCGAGTACATCGGTGCGCCTCAGTTCGGCACGATCGTCGAGAGGCAAGATCGGCTCGTCGATCATCTGCTCGATCCGCTGGAAGAGGAGTGGCTTGGCAAGCCAGGAGACGGACCGCTGATCCCGCGTATCAAAGCGTTGCGAATGAAGATCGTTCCAGAGTTGACCACTGGGGAGCTACCCAACGCGGAACGCGATCGGAGGTGGAAGCACCTGGAAAAAATTTATTTGGCCCAGCAGGTCGCTTCCTATCCGCCGGATTACTTGACTCCACCCACCACCGACACGCGGATTCTCGAAACGGTCGAACGGCTGGAGGAGGATCTTACCGATCGCGCGAAAGTGCACGGCCCTCTCGAGGTCATTCTGCGCGTCGGCGAAGCGATCCATGTTCCGGCCGATCGCCCTCCGCGCGGGGAGGAAGACCCGATCATGAAGTCCCTTCGCGAGGACCTTCAGCGCATGCTCGACGACCTCGCCGACGAGGCCCGGCCGGTCGATCTTTAGGGGAATTCATCGACGAAGTCGGCCGCGATTCCAAGCCCGCGTTCGAATCGAACAGCGCAAACGAGTCGGGCAAAGAGGAACATCCACTCCGTCATCAGCGGCGCTTCTCGGAAGCATTCGGCCACTTCCTGCCGTAGCGCCGACAGATCGCATTCACCTCGGAGCCGATTCCGCTCTCGATAGATAACTGGCCAGACCGCAGCCCACACGCGTCGCATCCAAGCATTCAATCCGACCTCATTCGTCAAGAGAATCGAACGATGCCATGGATACAGAGCGGTCACGGAGCGCATCCACGGCGCATCCTGGGCTTGTGCCGAAGGAGGCTTGCTCGCCACCGGCAAGCGGCTTTGTGCATCCGCCAAAACATCCAGCAAAACGGCTTCGACGGCGTCGCAGGACGGACGCTCCGCGTGCACGATATCTCCCATCTCCAGAATCAGCCAATTCGGCTGCTCGAACTGAATCATCCACTTCTCGGTGTCCCACCGAGCCGTGCACGCGATGTTCACCATGGAGGATGCGGGGATCGCCTGCACATTCAGCCCCTTGCTCCGCCGAACCGCCTCGCGCCGAAGCAGATTCGTCCAGTCAGCTTGCGTTACCAAACCGCGCCATGACCATTCGCTCGGGATGAGGCCAAGGTCGCCGATGAACTCATCGGCGCTCGCGATCGACGATGCGGGGACCGATCGCTGGAAGCGAAAACACTCATCGTCCTCGAATCGAAAACCGGGTTGACGCAAAGGCAGTTGAGCCAGGAGGGGACCCAGACCATGCTGGTTCGCATACTCCCACAATCGCCTGGCTGCTTCGGTCTGGCCCGCGGAGTGCGATGCCGCACTCACCGCGTCCATGTCCGTCATCCAAGGACGAATTCGCCGCGCCGCAGCGTTGTCCGCCGCCAGCATGAGTGCCTGCAGCCAGTTCGCTGTGAATTCCAATTGCGACATCCAAATTGCCTATCTTTCCTCGAGAAACCTCCGGGGGGTAGGGATTGTAACGCGTCGAGGACGATCAACCTAGGACGCCCGAGGCGAGGGTCAATTGATTTTCATTGCATTTCCTTGCATAATTGCGGCGGCATTCTCGGCGGAAGCCGTTCCCTCGAGATAGTTCCTCCCGTTATGGAGTTTGCGATTGGCTGTCCTATCGAGTATCGAGCCTCGAAAATTACCGCTCAGGTCGGCGGAAACACGGTCCCCTTGGTGCCGCTTGACGGGCCAATCCATCGCGTTGGCCGCGAAGCTGGTCAGCGGATTTACCGTGCGCTGGATCGGTTCCGAGCCGGATACGTGCCAGCGAGTCTATTTCGCCAACCACACCAGCCACCTCGACGCGGTGGTGTTGTGGGCCAGTTTGCCCGGCCCGTTGCGTCTTTTCACTCGACCGGTGGCTGCAGAGGATTACTGGGGACAAAGCCCCATGCGCCGCTTTCTGGCGCGGTCCTTCAACGCCATTCTGATCGATCGCAAGCAGATCAAGGTTCATCAAAGCCCCGTCGATCTGATGCTCCGGGAAATCGGAGATGTCTACTCGCTCATCGTTTTTCCCGAGGGGAGTCGCGCGGCCGATGGTGAGATGGGGGAATTCAAGAGCGGATTGTACTACCTCGCCAAAAAACGGCCCGACCTGGAACTGCTCCCCGTCTATATGGACAACATGAACCGTATCCTTCCACGCGGCGAGTTCGTCCCGGTGCCACTCCTGAGTTCGATCTCGATCGGCTCTCCGATCTTCCTCGAAAAGGGAGAGACGAAGCAGGAGTTTCTCAGCCGAGCGCAACGCAGCATCAAAATTCTCAAAGAGCGATAGGCCTCCCTTGATGATCACACCGTGCAAAACCAGCCTGCGTTTCCTCCAGATGAAGGAATTGCGTTGGTGGATCGCTTGCCTATCCATGGCCTTGTTTGCGATCAACTTCGCATGCTCCCCTTCGACCAATCCAGATCGAGTGGGATCTGCGAATCCGGTTCCAGTGAAGAACTCCGTTCAAAATCGCAACGAAGATTCGATGCAAGCCGTGACGAGTACGGTGTTCGTACCCACCAAAGAAAACCAGGCTCCCGCTCCCGCTCCGGCTCAACCAGGGATGGTTTGGATTCCCGGTGGAGAATTTTCGATGGGGAGCGATCATCGAAGCGAAGCGTTGTGCGGGCTTCCCGGTATTACCAACGATGCAGTGCCGATTCACCGGGTTTATGTCGATGGGTTTTGGATGGATGAGACCGAGGTGACCAACGCCGAGTTCCGCAAGTTCGTCGAGGAGACGGGGTACATCACCGTCGCGGAAATCAAACCCACCCTCGAGGAGTTTCCAGGGGCCCCGGAGGAAAACCTCGTGGCCGGCTCGACCGTTTTCGCCCCCACTCCTCACAACGTACCGCTCACTAATTATCTGCGATGGTGGAGCTACATCCCGGGCGCGGACTGGAGGCATCCCACGGGGCCAGACAGCTCCATCGATGGCAAGGACGACTATCCCGTGGTGCAAATCTGTTTCGAAGATGCCGAGGCCTACGCCAAGTGGGCTGGCAAGCGACTGCCGACGGAAGCCGAATGGGAGTTCGCAGCGCGCGGGGGCAAATCCGGTCAGCTCTATGCTTGGGGCAACGAAATCCAACTCGATGGCCGCTATCAAGCCAATATCTACCAGGGCCGCTTTCCCGTCCAAGGCGGAGACACCGGCGCCGATGGCCATGCGGGAATCGCTCCCGTGCGGCAGTACCAACCCAATTCCTACCGACTTTACGACATGGGTGGCAACGTCTGGGAGTGGGTTACCGACTGGTACCGCGCGGATTACTACGCGCGTCTTCACGCGACCGGTGCGGTGGCCCGCAATCCACAGGGACCCGATACACCCTTCGATCCGGCCGAACCCGATCAAAAGAAGCGGGTTCATCGTGGGGGCTCGTTCCTGTGCAGCGACCTCTACTGCACCCGTTACATGGTCGGCACGCGAGGTAAAGGCGAAGTTCGCACAGCGAGTAACCATGTTGGTTTCCGCTGCGTCAAGAATCCCAACTGACCAACAGAGCGCGATGCCGCGAGCGAGCCGATCAAGGTCCTGCAAGACCGATTTGTCCCGTTCGGTCATCAACCCGAGTTGCCGTCCCGCCCTCCGGTTCTAACGGTCGCAGAAGCGGCCTTCCATTTCCGCGATGTGGTCGGGAAGCGGGATTCCTTGTTGCCGCGCTATCTGGATCTCCGCTTGGGTTGTAAACCCACCGCGGATCGAACCGTCAGGTTGGCGGATCACCCAGTCTTCGATTGCGGAAATAGGCAATTCAAAGGGTGTATCCGGGGTTGGATCACCGCTGAGCATGGGTGTCTCGAGCGTCGCTCGAAAGCTGTTTTCATCGAGCTGCTGCAACTCGCCCCACACGTGTTCGATCTCCCCCGTCGACGAAGCAATCGCATACTTCACCAAAATGGACTCCTTGGCCGAGGGCTGCAACTCCCGCAAGGTCGGGATGCTGCCCTGAGCTTTGGATAGTGCCTGCTGCCATACCTCCGAGTCCGGATCGACGAAGACTCCGAGCCCCTCGTTTTCGTATTGTCTCAACATGATGCGCGCTTCCGGGGCGATCTTTTCATGCGGCACATGTTCGAGGGTCAATCGCGCAAATTCCTTGAGTCCGGAGAGGAGGAGCGAGATCCTGGCCTTGGCTCCGGATTGCGAGTCCAGAACAAACCATCCTTTATTCGGCGAAAACGACACCTGCTTCACTTCAGACCAGTCCATCGATCCACGCCGACCGAACATGCCGCCGTAGTCGATGCCTTTTTCGGTGACGCGGTGTCTCGCGAAAAAGTAGTCGGCGATGAACGAGAGAGATAACGAACCGAAGCCGACGAAGGCGAGGGTCGACCAAATGGATGTCGTTGCATTTTTCCCCCAAGTGTTGGAGAAGATCGCCAATCCAAAGAATAGAATCGCGCCGGCCAGTCCGGTGATTAAGACCCAGGGCTGATGCCGCACCACGCCCGTTTCCTCATCGGACCATCGCTTTTGTTGGGCTTGAAGGATCCGCTTCATCAACAGCGTAACGATCGCTACCGTCACCAACGCGCGCAAAAGGGAGACCCACCAAGGGTGTTGCATCATCAAACTCCAGGATTCGGAAAGGGTTGTTGCCACATGACGGTCGCGAGCGACGCGCGCAGATCAAGCCTACGCCATACGTCATGATCGGCGGAGCCATCTCGACGCCGCTTGGCCGCACGTTATCCCGGAAATGTAACGGTCGTTTCACATTTGCCGTTTGTAATCATGACGGTTTGAGTGGATATTCCGTCTGGACGGACCGCGGGAATAACCGCCTTTCGCAGGTTTACCGATGCCAACGAACCCGGGATCGATTTTGACCCAAACGCTGAAAATAGGCATCCAGAGTCAGCATGTCCGAAGAAGAGGTCGGATTGTCGTGTTCATTCCGATTCGAGGTGGAGAACAGCCCAGGTGTAGCATCGGCTACACGGTGCGGGTCGCCGATGGGCAGCGGCACGAGAAATACATCGTCCGTCATTCGCAACCGAACTTGCGTCCCTTGCAAGACGTGCCCCACGCCATGGGCTTCTGTTCGTTCGCCGTCCCGCGAAGATAGCATTGCATCGTCCTAGGACGAGATCACTCGTTGCTCAATCCGTCGCATCTGTACCTGGTTAACTGCATTTCCTGGCTGACGGGTAGGCTCTCAGGATCTTGATCCTGGGAGCCTGGCTATATCCCGGATCGGTGAACACGATCCCGTCGTTCGGAACCGTCGATGAACATGAATCCTTATGACCCACCCCGCGAGAGCGAGTGCGACAATGAGTTGCATTGGGTTGCAGACCGATCTCGCACCCGTCTCGCGGTCGTTTCGCTCGTTTGGGTCTTCAGTGCGGCATGTCTTGGGATCGGTATCGTGCTTGCCGTTGGTGGCGCGGTAACCATGGCCGCGGTCATCCCGCTGCGCGGCGCGATAGGCTGGGATGTCTTGGGTCTGCTTTACGCTGGCCTTGCGATCCCACTCGGCTGCGGTTTTGGGGTGATCGGCGTCCTTGGATTTCGGGATGGACAGTTGGAGATTCGAAGGAATCGGCGTTTTCATTAGCATGTGGCCCACCGGGCGACACCTGCATCCGAGTCGGGCGAAGTCTCCATCCCCTTCCAAATCGTCTACAATACGTGGTGAACGCGAACAGCGTCGACCCTTGATGGAAGCATTGAAGCCGTTGCACGATGCTAGGTTACCGCACATTCCAACGGTGAGGTTCCGCCCGTGCAAGGCTTGGTGATCGCGACCGAGCGAACTCTATGAAATCAACCGACCTCCCGCTCCCTTCGTCGCGATGGGCCAGTCTTCGCTGGCTCCAGTGGGATGCCTTGTCCGTGCTGTTCCTCCTCGGGTTAGGCTTGTTTCATATTCCGATGCAATGGGTTTCCGATCTCCCCTTGGGGGATCCGACGTCGTTTCGCAAGCCGATCCTGTTTGGGATTTCCACGGGCCTGACGCTCGGTTCCCTGCTGCTGTTGTTGGCTGATCTGCGCCCGAGAGGCTGGGACAGCCAACTGCGTGGATGGCTGTGTGGAACTCTCGTCGTGGAAGTGTTGCTCATTACGGTTCAATCTTGGCGGCATGTCCCGAGCCACTTCAATCGGTCGACCTTCTTCGACGCGACCATGGAGATCTCGATGTTGGCATGCATCCTCGTCGCGGTCGTTTTGATCGTTGGCTTGACCGTTCGATCACTCCAAAGGAACGCATTTCACAATACGAGTCCGGCACGCATCCTCGCGCAGCGAACCGGCATGATCTTTCTTGTGCTGTCATGCGTTCTGGGTATCGGCATCACCGTCCTCGGCAATTACTTGATGCTACGCGGCGGTTCATCCGAGATTTTCGGTGCAAAAGGGGTGTTGAAATTCCCCCACGGTGCAGTGCTGCATGCGATCCAAACGCTCGTGTTGTGGGCCTGGTTATGCGATAGGTCCGGATCCGCGCGCGGTCATCTGTCCGTCGCATGGCTCGCCGCTAGCCACCTCTTTTTTCTGTCCTATGCGGTCAGGCAGACTCTGCTGGGAATCGGTCGCTGGGATGTTGAAGGGCTGGGCTGGGGATTGCTGGGAGGGGCCATCGCATCGGCTTTCGTTTCTTTGATGGTCGCGATTTGGCCGCGCCGATGATGGAACGCTACCCTAGGTTCCGAAATGTGCTCGAGTGCACCCCCAAAGGGCTTTACTGCCCCGCAGGAGATTTCTACATCGATCCTTGGCAAGCGGTCGAGCGAGCCGTTATTACCCACGCCCACTCGGACCACGCCCGTTGGGGAAGCAAGGCTTACCTGTCCGCCGAGACTTGCCGTACGCTGCTCAAACTCCGGCTCGGGGCGGGTATTCATTTGGAAACGCTTCCCTACGGAGAAACGAAAACCATAGGCTCTGCTCACATCGCGTTGCATCCCGCCGGCCATATTCTGGGATCTTCCCAAATACGAATCGAGGTCGATGGAGCTGTTGCGGTCGTGTCGGGTGATTACAAGCGTCAGGCAGATATCACCTGCACTCCGTGGGAACCGGTTGCCTGTCATCTTTTGGTCACCGAATCGACGTTCGGCCTACCCGTCTTTCGCTGGCAATCCACCGAGCGTGTCATCGGCGAGATTCTCCAATGGTGGTCAAAGAATCAGGCCGCAAAACGAACCAGCATTCTATTGGTCTATGCGGTCGGTAAATCGCAACGATTGATTGCCGAACTGTGTGAGCTCGCCGGGCGCGATGTGGCGAGCGCTATGTACGTGCACGGGGCGCTGGTTGGACCCAACGCCGCGTATCGCGCTGCAGGAGTGGATCTGCCCGAGATTCCATCGGCCGCAGCCATGCCGCGAGGCCACGATTGGAGCAACTCGCTGATCTTTGCCCCGCCATCCGCGCAGAATTCCCCCTGGCTGTCTCGATTCAAGGATCCGTCGGTAGCGATGGCATCGGGTTGGATGGCGATCCGGGGAACACGCCGCCGACGAGCGATGGATCGGGGGTTCGTCGTGTCGGATCATGTCGATTGGCTCGATTTGCAAACCTCGATCAACGATTGCGCTCCGGAGCAATTATGGGTAACGCACGGCTTTGCTGAAACCCTCGCGCGATATCAAACGGAATTAGGCCGTCCCTCCCGATCGATCGATACCCGCTTTGCGGGTGACGATGATGAAGCCAGCCAGGATGGCGGACTCGATTCTGTCGCCGACCAGCCGGGGGAAGAGACGCCGGGATGAATGACTTTGCCGACTTGTTCCGAGAACTGGATGAAACCACCAGCACGAATGCGAAACTCGCCGCTCTCGTCGGTTATTTCCATCAAGCCTCCCACGATGACCTGGCCTATGCGATCTACTTTCTCGCTGGCAACAAGCTGACTCCGACGGTCCCAACCCGAGTCCTACGCATTGCGGCTATGAAAAGCTCGTCGATTCCCGATTGGCTCTTTGAGGAAACGTACGAATGGGTCGGCGACCTTGCAGAGACCACCGCCTCGATTGTCCCCGTGGAAGGACAGCCCGTTACCACGACTCTCTCGGAGTGGGTCACCAATACTCTGCAACCGATCGCGGCCGCCTCCGCGGACCGGCAAGTCGACATGCTGCTCGAGGCATGGTCAAGCATGACTTCGGCGCAGCGATTTGTTATGAACAAGTTGATTACAGGCAATTTTCGCGTGGGAGTCAGTCAGAAGCTTTTGACGCGCGCGATCAGCCAGTGGTCCAAGTTGCCTGCGGAGACCATTGCCCATCGGATGATGGGACGATGGGAACCGAAGGCATCGTCCATGGCGATGCTTCTCAACTCCGACGCGAGGGATTCGGATATCAGTCGTCCCTATCCGTTTTGTCTTGCCTACCCGGTCACCGGCGAGTTGGATGCCTTGGGGACGCCCCGCGCATTTCTCGCGGAATGGAAATGGGATGGCATCCGCGCCCAGCTTGTGAGGCGGAAAGGGGAGACCTACCTTTGGTCGCGGGGCGAGGAAGCGTTGCGAGGGCGATTCCCCGAGATCGAATCCGCAAGCCACGAACTGCCCGACGGAACCGTCCTCGATGGTGAGATTCTGGCGTGGACGGGAAGCGGACCGATGCCCTTCGCCGCGTTGCAAAAGCGTATTCAACGCAAACGCATTGGACCCAAGTTGCTCCGCGAAGTACCGATCTGCTACATCGCCTATGACGTTCTCGAGCATCACGGTGTTGACCTGCGGACGCGACCTCTCGGGGAGCGGCGGTCGACCCTCGCGGCACTCTTGGGTTCGATGCACAGCCGCAGCGAATCGGAGCGTATTTCTGCCATTCGCCTGTCGCCCGCCGTCGAGGCGGGAAGCTGGGAAGACTTGAATTCCCTGCGTTCCCGCGCCAGAGAGCGAGGGGCGGAGGGTTTGATGTTGAAACGCTGCGACAGTCCCTACGGCGTGGGACGCGTTGCTGGGCTGTGGTGGAAGTGGAAGCTGGATCCCTACGCAGTGGATGCCGTGATGTTGTATGCACAGCGGGGGCACGGACGGCGAGCAACCTTGTTCACGGATTACACCTTCGGGGTTTGGGATGCGGGGCGGCTGGTTCCGTTCGCTAAAGCGTATTCCGGGCTGACGGAGGAGGAAATTCGTCGCGTCGATCGATGGATTCGAGATAATACGATCGAAAAATTTGGGCCGGTTCATTCCGTCCGCCCGGAACTGGTTATGGAAATCGCCTTTGAGAACGTGCAGCCATCGACCCGACACAAAAGCGGGGTTGCCGTCCGTTTTCCGAGGATCTCTCGCATCCGACAGGACAAGACTCCCGATCAGGCCGACACCCTCGACAGCTTGCGAAAATGGATTGCGACCTCTGGCGAGTCTATTAGCGAACGCGACACGGAATAAAATAAGCAGACCTGCGGGGTGCGAGTCACGCCCCGATTCACTCTCCTCTTGTGCGACGTTCATTCATCATGATCTGGTTTCCTCATCTCCCTTCGCGTTCCTGGCCTGTGCTTGCTCTGCTGACGCTTCTCGGATCCTGCTTGTCCATCCAAGCCCAGGAGCGACTTGCGCAAACGGATACCCTGGCCTTTGCAAAGGTCGATCCACCCTCGTGGTGGACGGGCTCGACGTTGTCCACCGTGCGCTTGCTGATTCAAGGCAAAGGCCTTTACGCCGGCACGATCCTGGAAACCGACAGCCCGCACTTGAAGGCCTACAACTTTCGATCGAGCGATAATGGGCACTACTTCTTTGTCGATCTGGAGATCCAACCGGATTGCAAGCCCGGAACGTACCAATTGCAACTGGAGTCCCGGAAAGGGGTTCGCGTGCCTGTTGGTTTCACGATTACCGCCAAGGGATCGCATCAGCCTCGGGGCTATTCGGCCGACGATTTCATTTACTTCGTGTTGCCAGATCGGTTTTGCGACGGAGATTCCACGAACAACGCGCCAGCCAAATCCCCCGAAACCTTCGATCGCAAAAAGCCTCGTCACTACCACGGCGGCGACTTGAAGGGATTGACGAGTAAGCTGCCGTACATTCAGAGTCTCGGTATGACCGCGATCTGGACGACACCCATCTATGACAACAACGACCGACTCGACTACAAGGAGGCGTATCCGAACAACGAGGGAGTCAAGGAGCCGACGACCGGCTATCACGGTTACGGTGCGATCGATATGTATGCCGTCGATGAACACCTTGGGAGCTTGGACGATCTCCAGCGATTCGTCCGAGCCGCACATGATCTCAATATCAAGGTGATTCAGGATCAGGTCGCGAACCACACGGGACCCTATCACGTTTGGACAGTTGATCCCCCCACGCCGACGTGGTGGAATGGGACTGTCGACAAGCACAGCTCCAACAATTGGCAGAAATGGACCGCGATGAGTCCCCGCGGCACGGACGACGTTCGCTCGTTGAACCTCGATGGATGGTTTATCGATATCCTTCCCGACTTCAACCAAAACGATCCCGAGGTAGCCAGGTATCTCATTCAAAACTCGCTTTGGTGGGTTGCCACGGCGGAGTTTGACGCCATTCGCATGGACACGCTCCCCCACGTTCCGCGATCCTTTTGGAATCAGTGGACGACGGCTCTGAAAAAAGAGTTTCCGGACCTTGTCATCCTGGGGGAATTGTTTGACTCCGACCCGGTCCTCCTGGCGTACTACCAGGGAGGCCGGAAGGGGCATGATGGGATCGACACGCAAATCGACCACTTGTTCGACTTCGGATTGTTCACTCCGATCCGAAATTCCTTGGCGCGCGGCAAGAGCATCCGCGAAATCCATCAGATGTTCGGGCGGGATTGGTTGTACGCAGACCCGAATCGCTTGACCACTTTTCTTGGCGTACACGATATGCAACGATTCATGAATGAAGAAGGAGCGACGACTTCAGGCCTTAAGATGGCTTTCACGCTCATTGCGACCAGTCGCGGAACTCCGCTGCTTTACTACGGCGATGAGATCGCGATGAAGGGGGGGCCGGATCCAGACAATCGGAGGGATTTCCCGGGTGGCTTCCCGGGCGATGCTCGCGATGCTTTCGATGCCTCGGCGAGAACGCCAAGCGAAAGCGAGGTATGGAACCACGTTGCCAGGCTTGGAAATCTCCGACGGGAGCACGCTGCTCTACGGCGCGGTCGTTCGATCGATTTGCTCGACAGCGAACAGCAGTACGCGTACGCGCGGGTACTGGATAAGGAGTGCTTCGTTGTGGTTCTGAACAACGATATCAGTACGGTACCAGCGACATTCTCCGTGCGAGGGCTCCCCTGTTTTCCGGTGACTCAGGGTTGGTCGATTCAGGCCGATGATCTGCTGGGGGGCGGCAACCCCTTGGTCATTGAGCAGGGGACTGCTTCGATCACCTTGCCTCCTCGCACTTCGGCGATGTTTCGCCTGCCAACGAAATGAGATCGATCGATTATGTCATTCGCGGAAACAATCGCAGCGCATTTTCGGTGGTAGCCGCTGCGAGCTGCTCGAGCGGGATGCCGCGCGCATGGGCGACTGCCGTTGCCGTGTGGATCATCAGGGCTGGCTCGTTCGGCCGCGTAGAGCGAACCGGATCGGGGCTCAAATAGGGCGCATCGGTTTCCAATAGGATCCGTTCGAGCGGAAGTCTGGCGGCCACATCGCGCAACGAACCGTTTTTCTTGTAGGTGACGATACCGGAGAAGCTGATATAGAGCCCCATATCGATACACGCCATGGCCATCTCAAGACCGCCTGTGAAGGAATGCATCACCCCGCGCAAAACACCCTCCGAGAACTCGGCGCGAAGCGCATGCATCATCGCCTCGTCGCAATCGCGGGAATGAATGATGACCGGCAATTCTGTTTCGCGGCTAGCCCGGAAATGGCGGCGAAAGTTTTCCTGCTGGATATCGAACGGGCAATCGTCCCAGTATTGATCGAGCCCGGTTTCGCCGAGAGCGACGATTCGCGGGTCATCGAGCAGGCTGCGGACAACATCCCAGTCCCCTGGCGACTCCTGGTGCGCGTAATTGGGATGGATTCCCGCGGAGAAATACACGCGCGGGCGGTGGCCGTCACTCGATGCCATACCGAGTTCCAGGCTGTCGCGGCTCGTTTTCGCATCGACCGCCACACATAGAATCCGGTCCACCCGGGAAGCCTTGGCTTTCTGCAACACATCGCCAAGCTTTGTGGATAGTGTTTCGTCGTTCAGGTGGGCGTGCGTGTCGGTCCACGAGCTGATTTGCGTCACTGCGGGCAACCTACTGGACACTGAAGAAGAAACGAGTCAAGTGATAGAAGACGGGGGCGGAGAAGCAAATGGAGTCGATGCGGTCCAGCACGCCGGCGTGTCCCATAACGAGTGTGCCATAGTCGTGCACGCCGCGATCCCGCTTGATCGCACTCATGGTGATCCCCCCTGCGAAGCCGAGAATGGAAACCACGATTGCCATGAAGGCAGACTCCCATGGCGTGAATGGGGTCACCCAATAAAGGATCGCTCCGAAAATGCCGGTCGACAACGAGCCACCCAGAACCCCATCCCAGGTCCGCGTGCTGCTGATCTCGCGTGCGATGACGCGTTTGCTTCGGATTCGGCCCCAAGTCCACTGCAGGACATCCGACAACTGCGATATCAGAATGAAAAAGAAAAGAAGGCCGGCGCGCGAGCCATCCCAAAGCGATCCATCGGAGCGACAAAGATTCAAGTCGAGAAGCGCAGGTGCGAACGACAAACAATAAACGCAGATCAATAATCCCGATTGAATCTGCGCCGAGCGTTCGAGAAACCGCTTGGAATCCCCTGCGACGGCAATCCTCGCCGGAATGAAGAGGGACGCGTAAACCGGAATCATCACGCTGTAAATCGAATAAAAGTCGATCTTCTCACCCGAGCGATAGGTCAAACCGGACTGAGTCAGCCCTATCAAAACGTACTGAAGCGGGGTAAAGACGACCAAGCTCCAAAAAAGGGCCCGGTGGTCTCCCCGACGCGTGGGGGCCATCGTAATGAACTCGCGAAATGCCCAAAAGGAAACCAAGCCGAACAGGACGATGGTCCCGATCCGGTGCAGAAACATCCCCGAGATGAGAATGGCGAACATCAGCCACCAAGCCCACAAACGCTGGACGAAGCGTTGGACCAACGCGGGATTGACGTAAGGATTCGATTGTTTGGTAAGATGCCTGGCAATCAGCGAAGCTCCGGCCAGTACGCAAAGGACCGCAAATGCCAGCACGATGGTCGGCAAATCCAAACCCACCTTGCTCCCTGAAGGATTGCCAAACACCGGGTTGGGCACTGCGGTCTCGGCACCCGGATCGGTTTGCCCCAAGAGGAAACTGTCGGCGAAGCCGAGTCCCGACCAGGAGGTCACTACCTGGGCGAAATCGAAAAAGGACACTAGCATCTTTGTTATATCCAGAACCCCATCCCGAGGGGCGGACGACTTCGCCGCTCCTCAAAGGGGCACAGTTTACCACGAAAAACAGACTTGCCCCAGGTCGCCCATGACGACGACGTTCACCCTTCGAATCGGAACCCGAAAAAGCCCATTGGCGACTTGGCAAGCCGAGTATGTTGCCAGCCAACTTCAGAGCCATGGATTTTCGGTGGAATTGGTCCCAATCACGACTTCCGGGGACGTTCTGCAGGGCTCCTTGGCTCAGGCGGGCGGTGCCGGACTGTTTACCAAGGAGATTCAGCGCGCCTTGCTGGATAACCGATGCGATATCGCGGTCCACAGCCTCAAGGATCTACCCACCGAACCGATTGAAGGACTCGGGCTGGCCGCCGTCCCGATGCGCGAGGATCCTTCGGACTGTCTGGTGGCTCGCGAAGCCCGTTCCCTCGAGACGTTACCCCCAGGAGCCGTGGTCGGCACGGGGTCGCCGCGTCGCCGAGCCCAGTTGGCCCAGCGCCGTCCCGATTTGACCCTTTCGGATATCCGAGGAAACGTCGACACGCGATTGAAGAAACTCTCGAGTGGGGAGTTTGACGCGATCGTTCTGGCGTTGGCAGGACTGCGTCGCTTGGGATTGGAGCATTCGGTGTCGGAAACATTGTCGTTGGACACGATGTTGCCTGCGGTCGGTCAAGGAGCGTTGGGCTTGGAGACACGTGTCGATGACGCGAGATCGATCGATGCCGTGCGCACCCTTGATCACGCTGCATCCCATATGGCGGTGCATTGCGAGCGGGAGGTTCTCAGGCAATTGCGAGCAGGTTGCCTGGCGCCCGTGGCAGCACACGCGCGGTGGGTGGACGATGAATTCACCATGTCCTGCCGTGTTTACTCCCGCACCTTGGATCGGTGTGTCACGGCCCACCATGCGGTCGGCTCGCAGAATCCCCGCGCGACAGATCCCGGTTTGACCGAATCAATGATCGGAGAAATCATGAGGCAACTTATCGCGCAGGATGCCATTCAAATCGTTTCCGACTCGAGAACCTAGACCTCTTCCTGCAACGCTCCTATGGACGACCGACGAACCGCATTTCGAATGGCCGACGCGAACTGGAATCGAGTCATGGAGGGGCTGCGCACCCTGGAGGATGTTGCCCGATTTCTCGATGGGTCTGAGCTGCAATCGCAATACAAAGGGGTTCGGCATGCCTTGCAACGGGCGTTCCAGGACTGGGATCGTGCCGAGTTGCTCGCTGCTCGCGACGCCGATCACGATGTTGGCAGGACGGAAAAACAGGATGCGGAGCTCTCGCGATCGGGCGGGTTGCAGGATATCGTCGCATCGGCCGCTGGACGCTGTGAACAAGGGCTTCGCGTGTTGGAGGAAACGGCGAAATTCCTGGTCCCCTCCAGCGCTCCCGCGATCGAATCCCTTCGTTATCGCGTTTATGATCTGAACGCGGAACTGCAGCTAGGGCTGCGACGCGATTTGGACTTCTTGGATCGGGCGCAATTGTATGTGCTGGTCGATTGCCGATTGCCTATCGATGCTTTTGTCGAGCGCGTCGAAGCGATATCCCATGCCGGAGTCGATCTGATTCAAATTCGAGACAAGGCAGCCGAAGCTTCCATGCTGATCCAATACACAAATGCCGCCGTCGATGCACTCGATCGAAATCGGACACGCGTCCTCGTCAATGATCGCATCGACATCGCCTCCTGCAGCAAGGCGTGGGGAGCCCATATCGGTCAAGACGACGTACCACCCGATGCCGCAAGGCGAATGCTCCGAGGAAATCAAGTTTTGGGAATCTCCACCCATGATCTGAGCCAGATAGAGCAAGCCGTTTGCGATCGAGCTGACTACATCGGTTGCGGACCGACGTTCCCATCCCAAACCAAGACCTTTGAGAGGTTTTCTGGCCTCGCGTTCCTGGCCGATGCCGCCGCAATCCTCAAGAAACATGGCCGCGGCCGGCCCGCAGCCTTCGCCATCGGCGGCATCAACCCCGAGAATCTGCACCGTGTCATCGAGGCCGGATTCGATCGAGTCGCGGTCAGCGGGTGCGTCTGGGGGGCCAACGACGCTGCGACCACCGCCGGAAAGCTCAAGGAATCGTTGAACGCCAGCCGAGGTGGGCGGGACTCGTAGAAATCGTTACACTGTCGGGCATTCAAGGAATCCTTTCCGCTTTACCCTCAACTCACAGAGAGCGCATCGCCATGCCGTACGGAAAAACGTTTGGAAATGCAGTTGAAACGGTCGGTAATACTCCGATGATCCGCATCAATCGACTCGTGCCACCAGGCGGGGCGACGGTGTTTGCCAAGTGCGAATTCTTCAACCCGCTGAAAAGCGTCAAAGACCGTATCGGCATGGCCATGATCGAAGATGCGGAAAAGAGCGGACGTCTCACTCCCCAAACGCATATCATCGAACCGACCAGCGGAAACACAGGTATCGCTCTCGCATTTGTTTGCGCCGCGAAAGGATACAAGCTCACCCTCACCATGCCCGAGTCGATGTCGGTGGAACGCCGCGCCCTCCTGCGAGCCATGGGAGCGAACCTCGTCCTGACTCCCGCCGCCGATGGAATGCGCGGTGCTATCGCCAAGGCCAATGAATTGGTGGGTACGGATCCCAATGGCTGGATGCCCCAGCAATTTGAAAATCCCGCCAACCCCGCCATCCATGAGCGCACCACCGGTCCTGAGATTTGGGCGGATACCGGAGGACAGATCGATGCGATTGTCGCGGGAGTCGGCACCGGCGGTACCATCACCGGAGTCGCTCGCTATATCAAGAAGCTCAACCCGAACTTCAAAGCGATCGCTGTCGAGCCCAAACAATCACCCGTCATCAGCGGAGGGCAGCCCGGCAAACATCGCATCCAAGGAATTGGAGCCGGATTTGTTCCCAAGAATCTCGACACGAGCCTGATCGATGAAGTCATCCAAGTCGACGATGAACTCGCTTTCGAATGGGGACGCAAACTGCATCGTCAGGAAGGGATCATGGCCGGGATCAGTAGCGGTGCGAACGTCTGGGCGGCGACCCAAATCGCCATGCGCCCCGAATGGAAAGGGAAACGCATCGTGACCATCATGTGCTCGCTCGGGGAACGCTATCTCTCCACACCTCTCTTCGCTGACCTGACCGGCTAGCAGTCGCCGGCAGGCCCATCAACCCATCAACGCACGGAATAACAAGTACAGTGTGCCGGACATCGTCAGGCACACCGGAAACGTCAGTACCCATGCGAGGGCGATTTTCGCAATCGTCCCTTTTTGAAGGTTGGCAAAACCTCCCGATGCGAACATCGATCCCGCAATGCCGGAGGAGAGCACCTGGGTGGTGCTGACCGGGAGCCCCAACTGCGTCGATAAGCCGATGGTGCTGGCAGCAACCAGTTCTGCGGAAGCCCCCTGGGCATAGGTCAGGTGCGTCTTGCCGATCTTCTCCCCGACCGTGACGACGATCCTCTTCCAGCCAATCATCGTTCCCAACCCGATGGACAAGGCGACCAGCAGCACGACCCAGGCCGGAGCGTAATCGGTGATCTCCCGGAAGGAGCCGACCTCCTTTTGGAGCGGGATCAGTTCCGGCATCGCCTCTCCATGGTTCGTCACCCACTTGTCGATCGCGCTGTTGGCCAACAACAACTGTCTGCGGACATCGAATCGATCCAAGCGTTCGCCGTTGTCTCGATAGGCTCGCGCCATGGCTTTGAGACGATCGAATTCCGGCTCCAATTTCTGGATGGCGACGACGACGGCAGGCGATTCGTTCGAAGCAGGGCGCTTCGCGATTTCGTCGAAAAGTTTCACCACGCGATCGATTCGTTCAGCGATATCGCGATCGTTGAAGCGATCCGAAAGCGCGAACTGAGTAGGCACGATACCGATCAGGACCAGCATCATCAAGCCGATCCCTTTTTGTCCATCGTTCGAGCCGTGAGAATAGGAAACCATGCCGCACGTCGCCACCAAAAGCGATCGGATCCAGAACGGCGGCTTCGCGCCCGGATCGGGAGCTTGGAATATCGCTCGACGGTTGGATACCGTCCACCGCAACACCCCCATGACGGTCACCGCAAGCAAAAATCCAATCAAGGGCGAGATCAGAAGCGACGTTCCCACTTCACCCGCTTTCTTCCAGTTCACGGCGGCCTCGCCCGTGCCGGGAAGCAAACTGTAGGCAATACCGCAACCCAAAATCGATCCCACAAGCGTGTGCGTACTCGATGCAGGGATCCCCAAGTACCAGGTTCCGAAATTCCAAAAGATCGCCGTCGCCAGAATGGCTCCAACCATCCCAAGGCTTTGAAATGTGTTCTGGCTGACCAGCGTTTCCACCGGGAGCATGTTGATAATTCCAACCGCGACTGCGATCCCTCCGAGAAACACGCCGATCGCGTTGAGGATCGCTGAGTAGACGACGGCGACTTGTGGCTTGAGCGTGTTGGTGTAGATCACCGTCGCCACCGCATTTGCCGTATCGTGGAAGCCATTGATGAATTCGAAAATACACACAAAAGCGATACAGACCAACAGCAAGAGACTCAGTCCCACATCCAATCCGAACATAGACAGCAACCTTCGTTTGAGCTGGTAACGTAACGATCCTTACGTATGATACTGAATGGCAGTGTGTCTCTTGTGAAGAAAGCCAAGGATGACCGATGATTTCTCGGGCTCAAGCGTTGCATTTGCTGCAATTGTGCGATGGCGAGGAGATATGGTCCATCGATTATTGTCGTCGTCAGAAGGTTCCGGATCGCTGGATTCGTGAATTGCGAGGCGCCTATGAGAGCGGATTCGCAGATCGCTCGCAGACGATCTACTACGAAGGGAAGCTAGTCAATCAATTTGAGGGGATCTTGGCGGTCGATATCGCCCTGAGGAT
>JBKDPB010000275.1:0-7211 GCA_046342615.1 Planctomycetota bacterium
CGCCAATGCCGTCGGGATCAATATCGTTGCGGGAACGAGCAATCGCATTGGAAGCGATGGGGATGGAGTGAACGATGCTGACGAAAGGAACGTCATCAGCGGCAATACAGCCGAAGGGATCAACGTACTATCCAACAACAACCGCGTCGCGGGCAACTACATCGGAACCGATTGGTCCGGGACATTTTCAGTGGCCAATCGAGACGCAGTTTATATCGATGGATTCACAACGGGCAACATCATCGGTACCGATGGATCGAATGATGCGTTCAACGCTTCCGAACGCAATATCATCAGCGGCAATCTGGATCGCGGCATTCTCCTTTCAGGAGCCAACGTCGCCGCAGGCAACTGGATCGGCATCAACGTCAATGGTGATGTCCTTGCGAATCAATTTGGGCTTCAGGTGACAGATACTGGCTCACGTGTTGGCACCAATGCCGATGGCGTGGCAGATACCGAAGAACGGAACGTGATCTCTGGCAACAGCATCGCCGGTCTTATCATCCGCAACGCCAGCACAAGTGGTGCTGTTGTTGCGGGCAACTACATAGGCACCGATCCGACGGGGAGTCTGGCCCGCCCGAACAATCGTGGTGTCGAGATTGTCTTGGGCGCGAACAACATCACGATTGGGGGAACAAACGTTGCTTCGCGCAATGTCATCAGTGGCAATAATTCGAGCGGAATTGCGATCGATTTGGGCTCCAATGACAACATCATTCAAGGGAACTACATCGGCACCGACGCAACGGGTTCGGTCCCCCTCGGGAATGTCGGTGTCGGTGTTAATGTGACTGGCGGATCCACCGGAACTCGTATCGGTGGTGCCATCGCTGGAGCTGGCAATGTTATCTCGGGAAGCGTTAGCTCAAATGGTGTTGCCGTTTCAGGAACTGGAACCGATGGCACCATCATCCAAGGTAACTTCATTGGAACGGACAAGAATGGGGCTATTGCCATCGCGAACTTTTTCCCTGGTTTAGCGATCATCGGTGGGGCCACGAATACTCAAGTCGGCGGGCTTACTTTGGCTCCAGGTACTGGGCCTGGTAACGTAATCTCTGGCAACCGTGAGCATGGCATCCTAGTGCGTGACACTGGGACTTCTGGCACACTCATTCGGGGTAACTTGATCGGGTTGGCTGCAGGTGGTACTTCGACGCTTGGAAACGGAAACAACGGTTCCTTCGCGGGAATCGCAGTATTCGGCGGAGCATCTGATACCACCATCGGTGGAATAAGTTCCGTTGCCCGCAACGTGGTCTCTGGGAATCAGAATTTCGGTATCGTTACCCTGGGAAATGTTGGACAAAGTGTGACCAACACAGTCATTCAAGGTAACTACGTCGGAACCAACATCACAGGTACCGCAGCGATCCCCAACGGTCGACCGGGAATCGGAATCTTAGATCAGACCGCGACCGTGACCATCGGAGGGTCGGTTGCTGGAGCTAGCAATCTGATCTCTGGAAATGCAGGGGGCGGCGTTTTTGTGAGTGACCTTTTCGGGACAGGTGCACCGACGGGGATTTCCATCCAAGCAAATTTCATTGGAACCAACGCCGATGGAACGGGAGCCATACCAAATACCGCTGTCGTGGACTATACCGGCAACGGCATTGAAGTCAGGGATGCAGCCAACGTCATCATAGGCGGTACGGCAGCATTGAGTCGCAACATCATTTCAGGCAATGTGGGCAATGGTGTCTTGATCAGCGGTCTGAATGCGTCGAGCAACACGATCGAAGGGAACTTGATCGGAACCAATGCATCGGGGAATGCCGGACTCGGCAATGCAACCGGTGTCCAATTCATAGGTGGCGCGTCCAACAATGTCGTTGGGGGAACGGATCCAGCGGCGCGCAATACGATCAGCGGAAATGGAACCGGCGTCGTCATCGTTGGTATAGGCACAACCGGAAACACGGTAGCAGGTAATTACATCGGCACGAATCCGGCCGGCAGTGTTGCGATCGCTAACGTGACCGGTGTCACCCTTGGGGACGGGGCGATAGGCAACACGATCGGCGGCTCAATACCCAGCGCCCGCAACGTAATCTCTGGGAATTCTAACTACGGGATCTCCATCGTTTCTGTTGGAACCAGTGGAAACGTGGTTGCAGGTAATTGGATCGGATTGAACGCCGTAGGGAATGGTGCCCTACCCAATCTTTTCGGAGGAGTCGAATTGCGATCCGGTCCATCCAATAACGTCATTGGAGGTGTGACCTCGGTACCCGACTCAGGTCTTGGGAATGTCATCAGCGGCAATAACGGCGACGGGATCACCATTTCCAGCGAGTCGAATTCGAATTCTGTTCTTGGTAATCGGATCGGAGCCGATGCCATTGGGAATGCAATGCCGAATCCCGTAGGGATCCGTGTGACGTTCAATTCGGTCTCCAATACCATTGCGGATAACGAGGTTCGGTTCTCGACGAACGACAATATCCTCATTGAATCTCCGGGCAACGTACTGCGTCGCAACGCGTCGTCCGAAATGGGTGGTCTGCCGATTCGGCTCAACCCAACCTCGCTCCGACCCGGGAACGTCACGGTGACGCAGGTCGTCAGCGGAAATAACCCCGTCATCTTGGGGGAAGTCACTGCGAGCGGTTTGACGACCTACACGGTCGAGATTTTCTCTAGCCCCATTTCGGGCCAAGCTCGACGCTACGTCACATCGACCAGCGTAACGACCAATGCATCGGGTTTCGCAACCTTCTCGATCACCCCACCGCCAGGGCAACTCAACGGATTCGTCCACGCGACCTTGACCGGTATCGGCACTGGCCAGACATTGCCCAATACCTCCCCGTTGTCGAGCGGAGTGCTGGGGACGCCTGCGGTCATCCTTGGGCTGCAAAGCCAAAGCCCCGAGGGAACACCCATCACGCTCACGGCCTTTGCATCCACCAATCCGGTCGTGGGCTACTTGTGGGAGGTGCTCAAGAATGGAGCCCCGTATGCATTCCAACTGCGGGCCGATGGCACGCAAAGCGACGGCGGGATCCAATTCACTCCCGATGATGAAGGAAGTTACACCGTTTCGTTGCGAGTCACCTTGCAGGATGGATCCCAAACATCCGTTGGTCCTTTCGACGTCCAAGTCTTCAATGTCGCGCCGACCGCCAGTTTCACTTACTCGCCAAGCGAGATCGCCGTCGGCACGCCCGTCACCTTGACCAACACGAGCAGCGATCCTGGGCAACTCGATGTCCTGACCACCGCTTGGGAGGTGCGTTCTGGCTCCGTGAATGGACCCGTGGTGTTCTGGACCCCTGCATCCGCCAATCCGTCGGCGACGTTCGTACCCGCCGCCGGAGGATTCTATTATGCGACCCTCACCGTCGACGACGGAGATGGTGGCGTACGGACTCTGACACGAGAAATTGCGGTTGCAGGATCGCCCGCTTCATCGGACATCGTCCTTCCGGAACCTACGGTGCTCGAAGGTCAAACCGTTCGGGCCCGAGCGCCGGAGTCGGAACTCAATCGGGCCGAGCAAATCACATTCCAATGGTCTGTGACCAAGACACCTGCATCCGGCCCATCGGTTTCGTACCCATTTACCGAGCCATCGCGCGGAGTGGTGGAATTCGTTCCTGACGATAATGGAACCTACACGATCAACCTCACCATCGCCGCTGCATCGGGGAACGTGGTCGTTCCTGCTCAACAGGTGATCGTTGGAAACGCAGCTCCTCGCATCGAAATCACCGGACCAGCAACAACTCCTGCGGTCGGTTCGGCGATCACGCTCGGTTCCTCGGTTACGGACCCGGGAACTGCGGACACGCACGTGGTGACTTGGACGGTGTTGCGCGATGACCAACCGTTCAGCACGGGGTCAGGTTCGTCCTTTACGTTTACTCCTGATGTCGCCGGTTTGTACAGCATCGTCGCAACAGCCACCGACAATGATGGCGGCGTCGGATCCGAGCGAAGGGTGTTCAATCTGCTTTCGGGGGGGCCATCGCGCCAACCGGAGACTCCCATCGCCCCCCCAACATTCGCCAACGTAAGCATTGTTGCCACTACGGGTCCGTACATCGAAGGGAATGCGATCCAATTTTCCTTGAATATCAACGAAGCGAACCCACCGGCGGTGTCCGATTACCGTTGGACGGCGCGTACTGCGGCGGGGGAAGCCGCGAGCGGCACCAATCCTTTGTTCTCGTTCACCCCAATCCAAGGTGGCAACTACACCATCGAAGTTTCCGTGACACTTGCAGACGGTAGAACAGGAAGTGCGTCACTGGGTCCGTTGAATGTTCAGGGGATCGCGCCGGAAGTCGACTCGTTGACGATTGTTCAGCCGTCGGTGTCTCCGATCTTCGAGGGGACCCCAATCACAGTGCGCGTGCAAGCGGACGATGTGCGCGAGCCGATCGGACTGGACTATCAATGGGCGATAAGGAAACCAGGTAGCGGCAACTTCACCGTTCTAAGTGGCGTCGAGGGTGCACCCGCCGATTTCCGATTCGTACCTGAGGACGATGGAAACTACGAAGTCCGTGTTCGAGTCACCGATTCCCAGAATCTATCGGTCGAGCGAGTCCTATCCGTACCTGTGGTGAATGCAAACCCAGAGGTCCGCCTCGAATCGAATTTCAATGCATCCAATTCCACGGTGACCTTCACGGCCGTCGCCACCGATCCTGGCATCGCGGATACGCCCGATTTAAGATATGCATGGAGCATCGATGGCGGTTTGACCTATACGACACCTTCGAGTTCAAACCAGTACACCAGCGCGATCAGTTTGACGAGTCTCCGAGTCCGGGTGACGGACGGCGATGGTGGCTCGGAAGAGAGTAGCTATTTCGTCATTACAGGTTCTGCGGCCAATGACAGCTCGACGATCACAAACACCAACACCGCGGGTGCCGGCGCGAGCGATGAGATCCTTTATCTCGCGCTCGACGGCGATGACAATATCACCATCGACGCCAGTGTCACCAAGAACGTCGTCGTCATCGGCGGCAATGGCAGGGATATCATCAATTCCTCAGCCGCTACGGTAGCCGTGGTTCTCGATGGTGGGGACGGAGATGACACACTCATCGGCGGATCGGGTGACGATGTCCTGATCGCAGGCACGGGCGCCAACGTGCTCGTCGGAGGCGATGGGAACAACCGTTTTGTCGGCGGCGGAAACGACACGATGATTGGAGGAGTCAACAGCGATTACTACCAAGTTCACTTCAGCACGGTCGTGCTCAATGACGCTGGCGGCGGCGGCGATACCATCGATCTGACGGCAGCTCAGGCTGGCGTGACCTTGAACTTGAGCAATACGACCGGAACACCCCAAACGGTTTTTCCTGGGAGCACCCTGGCGCTCAACGGATCGTTCGAAAAGCTGATCGGCAGCAGGCATGGCGACGTGCTCCGCACCAGCACTTCTGGGACCACCCTAGAGGGTGGTGGAGGCGTGGATCGCTTGATCAGCACTGCAGCGGGAACGATTCTCGATGGTGGCGATGGTGACGATGTCATCGAGATCGCGAATGCGTCGGGAACGTTCCTCGGCGGCGCGGGTAACGATAGGATTCAGGGTACCCTCCGATCGACATCGACGACGGAAATCACAACCGGATCCGGGGACGAGCTGGTCGAAATTCAAGGGGTAACCTCGACGGAGTTCTCGAGCGTTGCGATTGCCTTGGGGGACGGAAACAATCAGTTGGTCGCCTCGGGAATCACGGGCAAGATCTATGCGAACAATGGGGCGAATGCCGGCATTGACATCTTTGGTTCGGCTACCGCGAGCAGCAATTTAACGGCTTCGCTGAGTGGATCGTCCAATGTCGATATTTTTGGGTCTGCATCGCCAGGGGCTGCAACGATCCAAATCTCGGGCTCGACAAACATCGACATCTTCGGGTCGGCGTCGCCGACGAGCAACACAATCAACGCCACGATTTCAGGTTCGAGCAACATCGATATCTTTGGCTCCGCATCGCCGGGTGCATCGACCGTCACGGTGAACAATGGATCGAGCAACATCGATATCTTCGGCTCTGCCTCGCCCAGCAGCGGTGCCCTGACCGCGTCCATCTCGGGATCCAGCAATGTCGATATCTTCGGCTCGGCATCCAGTGGACGCGTGACCACCGTCACGGTCAGCGACGGCTCGAACAACATCGATATCTTTGGGTCCGCCTCACCGACAGGGAGCGCCCTCAGCGCAACGATCAGCGGTTCCAGCAATGTCGATATCTTCGGTTCAGCATCGCCGGGCGGAAACGCGATCACAATTAACAGCGGGTCCAGTGATATCGATATCTTTGGCTCTGCCTCGACCGGTCCGACATCCGTCAACGTCAACTCCTCTCAGAACATCGATATCTTCGGTTCGGCTTCGAGCGGCGGCGGTGGCTTGTCTGCAGTGATCAGTAGTTCGAGCAATATCGATATTTTTGGATCGGCTGCTACCGGTCGTCAGACGACGGTGACCGTTGACAACGGCTCGAGCAACATCGATATCTTCGGTTCCGCGTCACCGACAGGCAGCAACTTGACCGCAACGATCGGCGGCGGATCGAGCAACATCGACATTTTCGGTTCGGCGAATACCGGCGGACAAACCACGGTGACCGTGAATGGTTCGAGCAACATCGACATCTTTGGTTCCGCATCTCCCACGGGAAGCAGCCTCAATACGACCATCAACGGATCGAGCAACATCGATATCTTCGGATCGGCCGCCAGCGGCGGACAGACCACGGTCACGGTCAACAGCGGCTCGAGCAACATCGACATTTTCGGTTCGGCTTCCCCAACGGGTAGCAATCTAAGTGCGACGATCAACGGTTCATCGAGCAACATCGACATTTTTGGCTCGGCAGCCAGCGGCGGTCAGACCACGGTGACGGTCAATGGCGGCTCGAGCAACATCGATATCTTCGGCTCGGCTTCCCCAACAGGGAGCAATCTGAGTGCTACCATCAGCGGCTCGACGGGCAATATCGATATCTTTGGTTCGGCTGCGACGGGCGGTCAAACGACCGTGATCGTGAATGGCTCGAGCAACATCGACATCTTCGGTTCGGCTTCTGCAACGGGCAGCAACCTGAACGCGACGATCAGCGGTTCGAGCAACGTCGATATCTTCGGTTCCGCAGTTTCGGGAGGACATACCACGGTCGCTGTCAATCACGGCTCGAGCAACATCGATATCTTTGGTTCGGCCTCTCCGACGG
>JBKDPB010000276.1:0-44702 GCA_046342615.1 Planctomycetota bacterium
CCTGCGGACCGATTGTTCACTTCCAGTTGCTCTCCACCCTTTCTTGCGAAAACGCAGTTACTTTCCGTTAATAGGTTCAGATCAACCTATGCAGGGACTTGCACCCTGCCGATCAAACACCATCACAGGCGCACTTATGCCAGCCCTCCGGGCTTAGGAATCTCAAGTCACGGTCAGTCAGGCCCGATGAGCGTTGCCATCAGCCAATCCCGACGACGTATTCGAGAGCGAGACGATGCGTGAAGCAATGCGTGGGTGGCACGCATTTGCGATACCCGGCAGTCACTATGCCAGCCCTCCAGGCTTAAGAAGCCGAAGCCTCGGCTCGATGAGCGTTGGTTGCCATCTGTCGATCCCGACAACCTCGTTGATAGCAGAACGTAGTGGCAGTGGCGCATGTCTTGGCTCTATGGGGCGAGGCCGAATTCGTTGATCCGCCCCTTGAGGTCTAGCCCGTTGCGTGTCGGCTTGGTGTAAACTGATAGGTTTGACGTGACGTGGGGGTGTCGAAGCGACGGTACCTCATGTCGGTGTGACCCTCTTCGGCAAGCGTGCGATTACCATGCGACATCTTTGTTGTTCGTTCCCCTGGATCCTTTGGGCAATTCTTGGTGTTCCGTATTGCTGTCACGGTCTGGCTTTGGCCCAGGATGCTACTGTGGCTGCGAAACGGGAGACCAAGACAAGTGAAGCCGACAAGGAGGAAGGCGCGTGGCGGGCCCTGCTCCCTGCCACGGGTCTCGAGGGTTGGGAAATCACCAACTTTGGCGGAGAGGGCGAGATCGCCAATCAAGGGGGCGAACTTGTGCTCGAACCCGGCGATCCGTTGACGGGGATCACTCGGACGGGCAAGGACTTTCCGACCGAGAATTATGAGATGCGATGGTCCGCGCAGCGGGTCAACGGCTCCGACTTTTTCGCTGGCGTCACCTTCCCCGTCGGCAAGGAATACTGTTCCTTTATCTGCGGGGGATGGGGAGGCGGATTGGTCGGGATCAGCAGCATCAACGGCAATGATGCGAGCGAAAACGATACCGCAAGCTACCGCGACTTCAAGAATGGACGCTGGTACCAATTCAAGGTCCGCGTCGATCCCACCCACATCAGCGTTTGGCTGGACGGCGAACAAATCCTTCACGTCGAGCGGGAAAATCGCCGCTTCTCGGTGCGAGCCGAAGTCATGCGTTCGCGACCTCTAGGTTACTGCGCGTTTCAGTCCAAAGTTCTCGTCAAGGAGTGGCAGTTCCGAACCATCGACTCCAACGAATAAGGACGATTTGCCAAATGCAAAATGCCGACGGTCGTTCGTCGGCATTTTCGCGATTGCGTTGTTCTTGGGCGAGCGTCGGATGGAGGCCTAGTAGGGTCCGCAGTCGCCTACATCGGGATCGCCAACCATGTGGAAGTGGTTGTGGTCGATGTAGATCACCTCGACACACTCATTATCTTCGAGCGTGTAGGGGACAGGCCAACCGTTGATCGTGCGTTCCTCGAAGTAGACCGTGCACTTGTAGTGGGCATGGTGCAGTTGGGCGAACCCGATCAAAGGAACGAATCGAGGCTCGTCTACGTAGTCTGCAATCTTGCACTTGACGATCCGAACGCGATTGCGTTGCTTCTCGTACAGGAGCGGAATGCCTCCACGAACGGGGCGAGCACGCTCCAGAGCGTGGATGACTTCGTCATCGCTCGGCGGATCGATGGCCGCATGGTTCTGGGCTCCCCGCGTGAGCGGGCCCATGATGGGAACCCGAGCATAACGCTCATGGATGTGGAACTGGACTTCTTCGCTGTCCTGAAGGTACGGCGAAATCGGAATGGGAATTCCAAAAGGCCCCAGGCTCATATTCGATAAGCCAACGCATCCAGTTTGGGTGGCGGCTGTCGCGATGAGGATAAGCCACAAGGCGGAATTGAGTTGCTTGCAGGACATCGATAAAATCCTTCTTGTGCGAAGACGAACGAATCGTCAGACACAGAGGTTTTCGGCGACTCCCATGGTAAAACTTGCGGGTTTTTCCGATCGCAACAAAATTTACCACGCTCCATCTCGGCAAGAACTTTGCGTATCTTCCGCACCTTTGCCAAGTCAGCTAACTCAATGCTAGCGAGGGTGGATCCTAGGTCGCCTCCACACCGCTTCCCGAGCGTCCGTCAGGGGATTCGGAGCGGGCGCGAGCGACTTCGGCAACATTGTCGGGGAGCCGCAAGTAGCGGAGCACGAACAGCCAGAGAGCGACGATGGCAGCCAACAGCGCGATGACGGCGAACAGGAACAACCAAGACAGCTTCTGACTCATCACAGCGACAGGTCCGGTGATCGAGGATGCGGGAACCTGGATGAGCAAGAGGAGGGATGTGGATTGTCGCCGCTCGAAGTCGTCGAGGCTGCGACGCGAAACCTCGACTCGTTCCATGGCGGCGATCCACTCCCCAGCATAGCGATCGCCTCGCGGATCCTGAGCGATGGGATCCCTGTAGCGATAGGTACCGGTTTCCTTGAGCCGCTTGAGCATATTCGAGTCGATTTGAAATCGGAGATTGGATTCCTGGGGAGGCTCCGTACCCATTTCGGAAAAGAAGGGATGCTGCAGGATCGTCCCTTCGCGATCTCCCTCGTGTCCATCGACGAGGACGGCGAACCCGGTGAACTGACTCGGGGGTGGACCGTCTTCGGAAAGCTTGCTTTTGTGTTGGGAGCTGAAGGTATGCAGAAGCTCGAGGTCGCCGACGTTGATTGTCAGCACCATGACTCCTTCGAGGACGCGTTCCTCCTCATCGGGCGATTTGAATGAAATGGGGGTAGAGACAGCGATCTTCCAACGATGGGTTGCGGCGGATAGAAAGGGAACACTCAGGTGGGAGGCTCGGGTGCGGGAGATATTGCGGCGGGGGGTTTGGGGGGAGAGATCTTGGGTCTGACCCGAGAAGTAGCTTCGGTATGCAAAATTTTCTCCAACGAGCGTGGTATTGGGTTCATTGGCGAAGGCCGATGCCAGGATCGTGCCGAATCGATCGGTTACGAACAACGAGTCGAACTTGGTTGATTTTGTCGCGGCGATTCCGCGAGTGCGGATGAGTTCCAGACGATCTTTGAGATAGAGGTCGAGTTGGTTTCGGGCGGGGATTTGCTGCAGGGCGGTTTTGCTGTCCGAGGGAGCGGCCTGTTCGGTTGCGAGTGATCGCAGGAGTTCGATCCCGGCCTGGTCGACGCAATTCATGAACAGTTCTTCCAGGCTGGATCGCCGGGACTCTTCCTCAATCAATCGGAAAAGACCGGTGATTTCGGATTCCAGGGTTCCCGCGGCGGCTTGGGCTGCGAAGACGTTGCTTTGCAGCACGCCTTCCCGCAGTTCGTTTGACAGATCGCTCTCCGCGACCGAGGCTGCTCGCCAATAGAACATGCCCATGATGGCCAAGAGGAGCAATGGGCCGACAATACCCAGGAGCATGAGCGGCCGTCGCGATCGCGCGATGCGTCGACGATCGATAGCGGCCAGAACTTGTTGGACGTTGGCGAACCGGTCTTCAGGTCGCTTGGCGATGCATCGATCGATGATTGCGCTGAGCCAGCGATCCATCCCGCGAACGCGATAATGAGCGCGGGGGAATGGGCTCTTGAGAATCGAGTCGCGGTAGCGTTTCAACCGGTCTTGGAGATGAACCGATTGATCCAAGGACTCGACGATTTCAGGCGTTCGGTAGGGAGGTTCCCCCACCAACATGCAGTACAGGATCGACCCCAGGGCATAGACATCCCAGCGGGCGTCGGGGACAGCGTTGAGATCGGCTTGCTCGGGTGCCATGTAGAACAGGGTACCCAAGGACGGCTGTTGTTCATCCGTCAGGCGGCTCTGACCGAAGTCGGCAATTCGCGGTTCACTGTCCGGGCCCAGCAGGACGTTGGCGGGTTTCAAGTCGCAGTGGAGCACCCCTTTGCCGTGCGAATGGTTCAATCCAGAAGCGATCTCCGAAAACAGTTCGACGGCTCGCGGGATGGGGAGCGAACCTTGGCTGCGAATCAAATCGTCGAGCGATCCATTCTCGAGGTACTCCATGACGTAGTAGGGTGGAACCGCGTCCCAACCGACCTCGAGTACCTGGACGATAGCTCGATTCCCGGCCATCGAGACCAGGTTTTTGACTTCGCGCGTCAACAGCGACCAGTTGACTCCCGAGCGTTGCAGATAGAACTTGATAGCGACCACGCGACCGGTATTCAGGTTGGTTGCGATCCAGACTTGTCCAAAGGCTCCTTGTCCGAGCAATCGCTCCATGCGGTAGCCTGGGACTTCGGAGGGTGGAGCGGTGGCGCGCAGGCTGAGTTCTTCCGCGCGCAGCTGTTCGCCGATCGATTGATTGAGGGTTTGGTCCAACGTCATGAAGCCGCGAGCAGCCGGTGAAGGCTTGCCAAGAGAAAAGGGGGTCCGCCTCCCCTAAAGCTTACTCGCAAATCTCGCGGTTGACAAAGTGGCGGTGGGTGGTTCCAACCTTACCTACCCTACTCCATGGAAACCTGGGTGTCGGCGATGCGGGTATTGTTGCGCCACGGTAGTTCCAGGGTAAAGGCTGTTCCCGTTCCCACGGCGCTCTGGACCGAGAGGCTTCCTCCATGCTCTTTGGCGATTTTCAAGCTGACCGGCAGGCCCAGCCCCGTCCCCCGGCTCCCCTTGGAGGATTCGAAGAGGGAGAAGATTCTTTGCAAGTCGGACTCGGGGATGCCGACCCCGTTGTCGACGACCCGCAGCACCGCCGCATCGTTGCTCTGTTCGAGCGACACCGTCACCAATCCATCCTGTTTGTCGTGGCAAGCATCGATCGCATTTCCGATCAAATTCAGGATGGCGCGATGCATGGCTTCGGCATCCAGCATCATCGCGGGAAAGAGACTGGGTTTATTCCAGACCAACGTCACATGGCTATCGAGTGCGCGGACCCGGTAGATTTCGACCGCCTCGCTGATGAGTTCGCGCAGATCGGTTGGACACCGTTCGGGTTTACGATCTTTGCTGATCGACAACATATCGAGGACCAGGGATTCGATGCGTTCATGGGTTTTCTCGCACATCTTCCAACCCGAGCGAATCGCATCCAGGTTTTCCCGCTTGATTCCTTCCGAAACCATGTAACCTCCACCTCGCAGCCCTTGCAGGATATTCTTGACATGATGCGAAAGGATCGCGATGGTTTGACCGACGACTGCCAGTCTTTCCGCCTGAAGCATGCTTTGATAATAGGTGGTATCCTCGACGGCCAACGCCGCCTGGTGTCCGATGGACACCAGCATCTTCAGATGCTGTTCATTGAAGACGCGGAGCTCGGGAATCACGGCTCGCTGCCCATGCGTTACGCTCGTATCGATATAGATGGCGCCGACCATTCCGTACCGACCTCGCATCGGAACGCAAATCGCTTCGCGAATTCCACCGCTGGCGATGCTGGCGCTGGTATCCCAGCGTTTGTCCGCATTGGCATCGCTTGTCAGTACTCCTTCATCATTTTTGATGACATAATCGAGGATCGTCTTGCTGATCATCAGACGGTCCCCTTTCAACTGCTTGCGACTTCGTCTCGCGGCGGGTTTCAGTTGTCCTGTCTCCGGGTCGGCCAGCATGACGCAACCGTTGTCGCACTTCACCCATTGAAAGATCAGATCGAGGATCTGACCAAGGAGTTGATCGATGTCGAGAGTCCGACTGACCGCGATCGATGTGCGGTACATGATTTCCCACATCGATCGCGAATTGGCTTCGATCGGGTTCGATTCGGGTTTCCATGCAACGGTTCCCTCGATCGGTTCGTCGAGATCGGCCCGTCCGACGATTTGCGATGCGTCCTCGGCGTTTGCCGGGAGAATGTCGACATCGTCCCCGCTGGCGATCGCTCCCGATGGGGATGGTCGATAGGCCAGCAATCGCCTGCCGATTTGGATAAAGTCCCCCGCCTTGAGTTGGTGGACCTGGATCTTCTGGCCGTTGACAAAGGTTCCGTTGCTGCTGCCCAGGTCCTTGATCGCGACCTGGGAGGATTCGCATTGAATCTCCGCGTGGTTTCTCGAGGTCTCCGTGTCGTCGAAATGGATATCGCAATGCGAATCGCGACCGATCCTCTGAACGCCTTCTCGGAGGGGAATCTGAGTCCCAGCTCCTGGACCTCGGATGACCACTAATGCTGACATGATCAAGAAAGAATCAACGGGCCATCGGCACAGTGGTCGGGGTTCCCGAAGGTTGCGATGCGATGGCCAAAGCCGTGCGCCAGGCTTAAGAGCAACCGATTGTGGGATACGCCACCAAGCTTGAGAGATCGTCCCATGCGCCACCCCAATCCCCCGCCGAGCACGACGAAGGGAATGTTATCCAAGGTGTGCGAATTGCCTTTGCCCAGTTCGTTGGTCCAGACAATCGTCGTGTGATCGAGCATCGAGCCGGAACCGCCCGGTTCGGGCGTTTCGGCAAGACGTTGAGCCAGATGGGCCATCTGCTCGCAGTACCAGACGTTGATCTTCGTCAGCTTTTCTACGGCTTCTTCGTTGGTATCAGGTTCATGGGACAAGCCGTGGTGGTCCTCCTCGATGCCCAGCCAACGCATCTTGGCCTGCCCCACCGAATTGGTGAACTGGAAGGTGAATACGCGTGCGAAATCCGCCATCATCGCATGGACCATCAAATCCATTTGCATGCGGGTCAAGGTCGGAATGTTGTCGTTGTTGTCTTCGACGCTGGGGTCGAGCTGCGGCACCGCGTGGACGGCGTCGCTGCTGCCGGTGTTGAGCTGGCGTTCAAACTCTCTCACCAAGGCGGTATGCTCTTCGAGCAGCTTGCGATCCGATTCGCTGACTCGCGCTTTGATGCGGTCCAGGTCGATCCGCAATTCGTCGAGGATACTCTTGACGCTTTCCTCATCGCGCCGCTGACCGTAAAGCTTGTTGAACATGGCATAGGGATCATCGATCGGAGCAACCGGCTTGTTCGGTCCCGAGTAAACCATGCGAGTCCACGTATCGGCGCGACTGGGAACTCCGACTCCGAATTCGAGCGAACCGAAACGTGTTTGCGTCGAGGGTTGGGATTGCAGAAAGTTTCGGATCTCTTGATCGATCGAGATACCGCTGGCCCATCCCGCAGGAGTATCCGACCCGCCTTGGATGTTGCCGGGGTACAACTCCGCGCCGGTCAGGAGGCAGCCGATGCCTCGCATGTGGTTGTCTCCATCCCCTCGGATGCGGTCGTGGACCCCGTGTAGGATAGCCAGTCGATCCTTGAACGGCTCCAACGGAGCCATGATACGCTTGAGTTGGTACCCATCCCCTTCTTGATCCGGCCAAAACGCGGGAGGGATGACCCCGTTGGGACTGAACACGATCACCAAGCGTTGACGCGGCACCTCTTCGGCTCCTCGAACGATGCTGGACAGGTTCATCAAAAAGGGGATCGCCCCCAAGCTGAGTCCAGCCCGCTGTGCAAATTCGCGTCGAGATAGGTAGATAGACTGATTCATAGGGTTCATGGGGCTCATTGGATTGGTATTAGTTCAACGATATCTGATCCGCTCCCGCTTTGCCGGGATTTTCGGAATTTTTCAAGGCGAGGAGGACGAGGTTCCGAGCAAGTGTCTCCAGGGAGTGGCCTTCCTCGACCCACCCTTCCTGAACGCTGTGGGCTTGCTCCACCCCATAGGCGGCGATGGGTTGCTTGATCATATACTGAAACATTTGCCGAGCGATCGACTCCCGAACTTCCTCGGATTGCACGAGGAAATCGGCGAGATCCCGCGCGCCGCGAAATTCGATCCGCTCCCCGCCGGCGGTGATGTATTGACCTGAGGCATCGACCGCTTGTTGAAGTTCCTCGGTCCGATATCGACCCAAGGCATCGTAGTTCTCCAGGGCGAATCCAAGCGGATTGATGACTCGATGGCACGACTGGCACATGGCGCCGCGCGTCTGCATCGCCACCCGCTCCCGCGTGGTCATCCCGGGCGCCGTTTCTTCGGAGATCGGAATGATGGCGTCGACGGGAGGACGCAACGAGCGACCGAGCACACGCCTCGCCAAAAAGACGCCGCGATGAACGGGACTGCTCGCGTTGTGATACGCCAGGCTGCTCATCATTAACGGATGCGACAAGATGCCCGACCACCGCTCTCGAGGCATCGCCACTTTCTGAAACGGTGCATCGATCGGCAAATCGACTCCGTAAAGAGACGCCAACTTTCCGTTGAGGTATAGGTAATCTGCAACGAGCAACGCTCGCAAATCACTCTTCGGGTTCGTAGCCAGTTCGTCGAGAAACCATTCCATGCTCTCGCGCAGATCCGAAGCGACCCTCGAATCGAACTCCGGGAAACGCTGAGAGTCTTTCGACAAATCGCGCGGATTCCGCATACCCAGGAACTCGCGCAGGAACCCCCGCATCTTCTCCTGAAATCGACGATCGGCGAACATCGTGTCGACAAGGTTCCGCAGCGACTCCGGCTCGTGGATCTCGCGGCGCTCCGCCATATCCAACATCCACTCTTCGGGGAGCGAATCCCACAAAAACAGGGCCAACAGCGCGATATGGTTCTCGTCAGCAACTGCGCGATGGCCAGGGTATTGGAACTCCGGCGATGTCAGAGTCAGGATACAAACCTTCTTGACCGCATTGTCGATGGAAGTCCCCTCGAAATGCTGATCGACGTACCTTCGTTTCTCTTCATCGGTCAGCCGATGCCGGAGCGCGACGGCGACCCAGCGCTGGCACCATTGGCGGACCGATTCAACCTGCCCGGGTTCCTTGGCACCCTCGGGCATCCATCGTTTCAGATCGGAAGTCAGACGATTGCTGATTTCGATCGCTGCGGAGATGTTGGCTTCGTACCATTCGCGCGAAACGTTTCGACCTCGCTCGTATCCGACGCTCGAGTCGTCCGGAGGGAAGGAAGTCGAACAGATCAGCTGTATCGGGGACCAGGTCGGCGACAAGTATCGCGGCGCGATCGTTTGTCGCACTCCGCCGGGTGTTCGCCACTCCAGCGATACCTTGGAGGTCGGTTCCTTGGAATGCTGAATATCTAAAGCAAAATGATAGGGTTGACCTCCTACCAGAAAAAGACTCGCGACGTTCAAGCTCTTCTCAAACGAGACAACACTCGCATCGATGAGGGGAACCGAATCGTCGTTGACGAACAAGTTGGCTCGCAAACTCGCATCGAGATAAAACTCGTAGGTTCCTGTAGTGGGAGCCAGGATCGAGCCCGACCAGCGCACATGCCACTTTTCGTGATCGATCTCCGGTAGCGGTTTTCCGCTTCCCCAGTCCAACACCAGTTGCGCATCGATCCGCTCGTCGACTTGTTTGCGATCCTTGCCCCAGTCCCCTTGATGGATCGTTCGCTTCAAACCACGCTGGTCCGTCCATGGCTCGGGTCGATGAGTAAAAGGAGTCATGAGATCGACGACCGATCGTCGAAACTGGTCTGCCGTCAAATGCGTCAATTCCACCTGGGGAGGGGCATGGCGCAATTGAGCCATAGGCGAGTAGAACTCGTGATGCACGAAGGCCGCAATCGATTTGGCGTCATCCAGCGACAGGCTGCCCGGGGCATCTTCGGGCATCGTCTCGCGGATCACCTCAGCCAATTCCGAAATCGAAAGGTCGCCCCGAAGGGGTTGGTCGTGTTTCTCCGCGACGCCGGCACCCATGTCTCCATGACACGCCGCGCAGGATGCGGCATAGAGCGACTTGCCTCGTTCGAACTCCTGGGCATCGACGACCGCGGCTGGAATACTCCAAACCGAAATCGCGAGAGCTTGTACAAATGCAAATGGAAATCGCATGGTGGTTCTTTGGTCGACTCCCGAGGGAAGGATGTCCCGGGGGGATGGGTTGTGGGAGTCTGAGGGAAGGCAGTTGAATTGTCGATCGAAGACGACTGGCTGTCAAGAAAAGCGAGTCGCTTCGTAGAACCTGGGGCGAATCTTCCGAAACTAACGGCGCAGCCGGGGTCGCTGAAGGTGCCCCCAGAGGTGGCATTGGGTACAATTCGGCAGTGTGGGGAACCGCGAGCGGATGGCCGCGGAGGATCGAATGTGCCCGGGTTTTTGAAGGCCCGCAAAACCTAGAGCAGCCAAAAGGGGCGCCTGTCATGAATGAATTGGTTTGCGTGAACACCTACGTGACGCCCGAGGAAGCTCATGTTGCCAAGCTCGCATTGGAAGCGGAAGAGATTCCGTGCTACGTGACCGATTCGGCTGCGGCTGGGCTCTTCTGGTATATGTCCGATGCCCTAGGGGGAGTCAAGCTGCTCGTCGCTGCCGATGATGTCGCTCGCGCCAAGGAAGTGCTCGATGACGCGGCAACCCCAGGAACGGATCGGGTGGGAGACGCCTGGAAGAACGCCGCCGCCGCCGGCGAAGTCGAGGAACCTCAGGGCGAGGATGAGGAAACGCCACTCAACGATCGGGAAGAAAGCGCCCAACGCGCGGTCAAAGGAGCTGTGCTCGGCCTCCTGTTCTTCCCGTTGCAGTTCTACGTGCTGTACCTGCTGCTGTTCAAGGTTTTCGCAAGCGAGCTTCCCCTGAGTCCTCGTTCAAGGCGACTCGCCTGGATCGCTTTGGCGATCAATTCTCTTTGCTTGCTGGCCAGCTACTTCATCTGGCGTCTGATCTATTGGCCAACGTATTTGGGAATATACTAGGGCTCAAGACGGACTCTGCTTGACGTCGCTCAACACCGTGTGATACGACCCATTTCCTTTCCCTTCGATATTCGATCACGATTGGAGTTTTTCCCATGAAGTACGGGATGAATTTGTTGCTTTGGACCGGCGAACTCAACGATGGCTTGATGCCGATCCTGGAAAAGCTCAAGAGCTTTGGTTTCGACGGTGTCGAAATCCCGATCTTCAATACCGACCTCGACTATGCCGCGTGGGGAAAGCGGCTCGATGCCATCGGGCTCGAACGAACCGCGGTGACGGTGCGCAATGTGGAAGACAACCCCATCAGCCCGGACGCTGCCGTACGTCGAAAAGGGGTCGAGGGGAACAAACGCATGCTCGATTGCTGCGCCGCCGCTGGCGTACAGACCGTCGTCGGGCCTTACCACTCGGCTCTCGGCTATTTCACCGGCAGCGGTCGAACCAACGAGGAATGGAAGTGGGGTATCGATTCGATGCGCGAGACCGCCGAACACGCCGGCAAGGTCGGAGTGATGTTGGGAATCGAACCTCTCAATCGATTTGAAGTCTACTTCCTCAATGCCCAGGCGGATGCAGCCGAATTCTGTCGCCAGGTCGGACATCCCTCATGCCGCATGATGTACGACACGTTCCATAGCAATATCGAAGAGAAGAGCATTCGCAAAGCGATCCACGATATCCAGGATATGGTCTGCCATATCCATATCAGCGAAAACGATCGGAGCACCCCTGGGGCTGGCAACGTTCGCTGGGACGAGAACTTCGATGCCATCCAAGAGATCGGGTACGACGGCTGGCTGGTGATTGAAGCCTTCGGTCTGGCCCTCCCCGAATTGGCGGCCGCGACCAAGATCTGGCGACGCATGTTCGACGATGAACTCAAGCTCGCGCAGGAAGGGTTGGCCTTCATGAAAGGCCAAGTTGAAAAACGGCGCAAGAAATAAGCCTATGCTACGCAGCGGTCTCTGTCTCAAGGCGGAATTCCTGTTCCTCGCGATCGGCGCGGCTCTCGCGCCGCTCGGGACATGGACGCTCGCATCCGGCCAACCTCCCGCCGACGACCGAACCGCCTCCAACCCTGCGGCCCGCGCATCGGTCCTCGTCGTTCGACCCGCGCGGTGGCGGTCGGCCTTGGAACGCTGGATCGAATATCGAAGCGGCGAGTACCGGATCGTGGAGGTAGACTCGCAGACCACTTCGCTGCAACAACAGCAAGCCATCCGCGATGCCGCTCGCGGATGCAATCCACCCGCAACCGCGATCCTTCTGTGCGGCGATGTGGCGCGCGAAATCGATGCAACCGAGCCAGCACCGAGGAATGCAGCATCCGCGTCGAAAGCGAAACGCCGCTTCGAAATCCTCACCCCTGGAATGGTCCTCGATACCACCGTGCGGCTTGGTCCGTTGACCACTCCGTCTCTGTGTACCGATGCGAGCTTTGGCGACCTCGATGGGGATGGATGTCCCGATTTGGCCGTCGGTCGTCTGCCGGCAAAGACACCCTCGGAACTTGGAAGAATGCTCGAGCGGAGCATCCTGTATGAGTCGGTCGCCCCAGGGCCATGGAACGATACGGTCCATGTGACCGCAGGTGTCGGTGGTTTCGGAGTCCTGGCCGATACCGCGATCGAAACCGTCACCCGTCGATTCCTCACCGAAGGGATTCCCGATCATTTTCGATTGCAAATGACGTATGCAAGTTGTACGAGCAGCTACTGCCCCAACCCACTCAAGCTGCGAGATGCCTACATCGACCGTATCAACGGCGGAGGCCTGTTCTGGGTCTATATCGGTCACGGCGCCGTCAACCATCTGGACTACATTCAAGCCGGCAACGCGTGGCTTCCCATCGGGGAACCCGATGATGCAGGACGATTCCGTATTCGATCTCGACCTCCCATCGCGATCATGCTCGCGTGCTTCACCGGAGCTTACGATGCGAACGTCGACTGCTTTGCCGAACACCTTTTGGCCCAGGAATCGGGACCGATCGCGGTGGTCGCGGGCTCCCGAGTCACCATGCCCTACGGTCTCAGCCAACTGGCCAGCGAAATGATGAACGGCTGTTTTCGAGATCGAATCGAGACCCTCGGGGAAGTGGTCCATCAAGCCAAACGTCGCATCTGGATCGACGACGCCCATGCCGACCCACAATCTCCCCATAGGGTTGGAGAGAAACCGACGGGCCGAGTCGACATCCGACAACGATATCGAAAGATCATCACCGACATGGCTACCGCCCTCAATCCAGGCGAACATGATCTCCTGGCCGAACGGCGCGAACATGTCCGATTGATGAACCTGCTCGGCGATCCGCTGCTCAAGATCCCGTATCCCGAAACCATCGAAATCCAGACCACGGAAGCGCTCGAGCCCGGTAGCACGGCAACCGTTCGAGGCGCGAGCCCGATCGGTGGAAAGCTCGTGATCGAGCTCGCCCTCGTCCGCGACCGGTTGCCGGAGGGAACCATGCCTCTTGCGGTGTATGACGGCTCCCCAGCACAACTCGAGCAAATGCAAGCGACCTACGATACCGCAAACGATTTGCGGGTTTCCCGTTTCGAACAAGTTGTTGCACCGGGGGGATTCCAGGCGAAGATCGATATCCCCTCGGATTTGAAAGGTCGATGTGTGATGTCAGCCTATGTTTATGGCGAAAGGGGCTGGGCTGTCGGTTCTCAACGAGTCACGGTGCGAAAGCCCAAATGACGATCGAACGAATTGCCGCGCTCGACGACCGGAGACTGGACCCGTATCGGCATCTGCGGACCAGTAATCTCACGCGGTTCAGTGGACGCTTCATCGCGGAGAGTCGCCCCCTCGTTCAACGGCTTCTCGCAAGTCGGCTCGACGTCGAGTCGGTTCTGATCGATGAGAAATTTCACGACGAGGCCGTTGCATGGATTCCGGCAGGGACCCGGGTCTTGGTGGTCCCCAGCGATTGGATCGAGGAACTGGTCGGCTTTCATTTTCATCGAGGTTATTTAGCTTGCGGGATCCGTCCTGCGATGATGCGTTGGCAGGGAGTGACCGTCGATGCGGAACATGCAACGGACGATGAATGGACGGGAGCCTATCTGATCGGGGTTCAGGACCCGGAGAACATGGGTTCGATTTTGCGATCGTGTGCTGCCTTTGGAATCCAGGATGTTCTGGTCGGCCCTGAGTGTGTGGATCCCTATGCGCGTCGTGTGTTGCGGGTTTCGATGGGGAACGCGTTCAAGCTCACGCTCCATGACGCTTCCAATCCGCTCGAAACCCTCGCTGGATTGCAATCGCAAGGAATCGAGACCGTGGCCGCGTGTCTTCGCGAGGACAGCGTGGAGTTGACGCAATGGCAACGAGAGCAGCGAGTCGCCGTACTCTTGGGGAACGAAGCCCATGGACTTCCCGCAACGATCTTGGATGCAGTGAACCGGCGCGTCAAAATCAGCATGTCCCTCGGGACCGATTCACTCAATGTCAGCGTCGCTGCCGGAATCTTTTTGCATCATGCCAGACCCCTAAAGTCCGGCCTGCACGAACAAGAAAAAACCACGAAGAACGGGTAGTTCGTCAAGGAGGAGTGGACATGCAAAGTCCGTTCCTCGTGGTTTCCGCAAAATGGAATCGCGAGGACTTAGTCCAGCGCGATATCGACCGAGGCTTGCCCTGCTGCGACGGTGACAGTGCGAGACATGTCCGCTTCGCGATACTTGGCATCCACCTTATCAATCGCATTGGGATTCGCTTCTTTTGCCGAGACAAAATAAACGTATTTCCCGGGAACGATCTTCCCACTGTAACTGCCATCGGCGCCGACTTGCATCGGAACCGGATGACCTAGCTCGACCGGTTGCAACGTCAAGACAACGTCACCGACAGGAGCGCCCGCCGACGTCAGTTTGCCGGAGACAGTAACCGCTTCAGGCAAGGGTTCGATCTTCGGGCCGCATCCCACTAGGAATGCGAGCCCGATACATACAACGATCAATCGATTCATATCCGAATCAGCTTTCCTTACTCGGGGACTTCATAGATTTGTGCGTCACTACGCCCAACCATCCATTTGACGATGAGTCCATCGGTATTGTTGGACAGCAATCGAACAGCGCCGTCGCCGAACACTGCATTGGCGCCCGAACCATGCCATGCATAGGGTTCGTCGTTCGGTCCGCAATTGTTGACGGTCCAGCGGCACTCGGGTGGTCCACCGATGATGGTGTCGTAGTTGTTGATTCGAGCGCGTCGCGATCCAGGAGCGATGGCATTGCTCGGACCGGAGTATCCATTGGTGACGGCATCGGGATCAGCCCAAGCCCACATCTTGCGCCCGATCGCGGTTCCACCCATCCAGTCGGTTGGGAAGGCAGGTGCAGCAACGGGTCCGGTTCGAGCGGAAAGAGCACCGAATCGAGCAACCGATGGGTGTGCCCGACCAGCGTCTTCGATGCACATCAGCGTATTCGAAGTGCCATCGGTGGTGTTCGCCATCTTGCTGCTCTCGCAGTCGAGCATCCCTTGCATTCGCATTTCTCCGATCTGCGGGTCGCTGCCGGGGGTTCTCGCACCGAACGTAGCAGAGGTGGGTCGATGATCGATATCGGAGAGGTCGACAAACATGTAATCCCAACCACCGAGGCGGTGCACTGGATCGCGGGTTCCCGCATCGAGAGGGGTCGATGGACAAACATAGGTGGAGATTTGCGTCTGAGCCGCAATCTGGCCCGACGGATGTGCAGGATCGTCGTATGACCTTCCTCGGGTGTTTCGGTGGAGCAATGCGCCAGTTGCGGAGACCAAAAGGTGTCCGCTGGAGTGTGGCGTTGCACCATAAGCCACTACCGGATCGGTGGTAAAATCGAACAGTCGGTAAACTGTTTGTTGCTCGATGTATGGAAGGATTTGAGTTGCGGTCGAGTGAATTTGGTAGGGAGTCGAATTGCTTCCGGTCGACCCGCACTGACCGGATCCTGGGAGCCGCTTGTAAGCGGATTCGTGGTTCAACACGCCCAAACCAATTTGCTTCATGTTGTTCTGGCAGCTCATACGGCGAGCAGCCTCGCGCGCGGATTGAACCGCAGGCAATAACAGACCAACCAAAATGCCGATGATGGCGATCACCACCAACAGTTCGACGAGCGTAAAGCCCGATCGACGATTACGAAAGAAAACACTTTGCATAAACAAGGCTCCGAAGGGTTCCAAAAAGCAAACACGGAATAACTACAAGGCGTGTATGCCTGAAGGGTATTCAGGGGGGGAAACCTGAGAAGCGATGCGAAGCTGAATTCCTCAAGTCTTCACACAAAACGAGGAGACCAAGAAAGGATTAACACAAAACTTACAAGAAACTTCGCAGCATCTTTATAATCAACGTGTGATCACGCGACGATGTCTTTGATTACTGTTCCGTAAACGTCGGTGAGCCGGAAGTTTCGACCGGCATAGCGATAGGTGAGACGCTCGTGATCCAAGCCGAGCAGATGGAGTATCGTTGCATGACAATCGTGGACATGGCACTTGTTCTCGACGGCCTCACCGCCGTGTTCGTCGGTCGCTCCGTAGGAGATCCCACCGCGAACTCCGCCACCTGCCATCCAGGTGGTGTAACCCTTGTTGTTGTGGTCGCGACCATCCCCGTTTTGAGCATCGGGTGTTCGTCCAAACTCACCACCCCAGATCACGAGTGTCTCATCGAGCAGACCTCGCTGCTTGAGGTCGGCGAGCAAGCCAGCGATGGGTTTGTCGATCTCATTGCACTTATCGGGAAGCTGATCGCGCAAGCGTTGGTGATGATCCCAATTCCCGTGAGATAGTTCGATGAATCGCACCCCCGCTTCGACGAAACGGCGGGCCATCAGACACTGCCTTCCAAAGTTTTCGGTCGCGGTTTCGCCGATCCCGTAACGCGACAGTGTTTTCTCCGACTCTCCTGACAAATCCATCAGATCGGGGAGTTTGTCTTGCATGCGGAAGGCGAGTTCGTAGGATTCGATGATCCCTTCGACGTTGGCATCCTCGCCGTCCCGTTTCAGTTTTTGCTGGTTGAGTTTTTGGATCAAATCGATCTGATGCCTTTGGGCGGATCGGTCGACGCGCGGGTTCGTCAGATCGGGCAGGGCTGGTCCGTCTCCCCCTCGGCGATTCATACCTGGTCGAGGACCTGCCTGACGCCCGACTTTGGTCCCTTGGTAGATTGCGGGGAGGAAAGCGCTACCGTAGTTTTGCACTGCTGCAGCTTGGGGATTGAGCGCGATGTAACCGGGCAAGCTCTCATTTTCCGTTCCAAGGCCGTAGAGGGCCCATGCCCCGAGGGAAGGCCGAACGAACTGCGCGTTGCCCGTATGCATTTGGGTCATCGCACGAGGATGGATCGGCTGATCGCAGTGCATCGATCGGATCAAGCAAAGTTCGTCCGCTTGTTTGCCGAGCTCCGGAAACAGTTCGGAGATCCACAAGCCGCTCTTGCCTTGTTGGCGGAATTTCCATGGCGACGCCATGAAACGACGATTTCCCCCTCGCGCGCTCGAGCCTGTCTTCCCCGAATCCGCAGCCAGTTGCGGTTTGTAGTCGAATGTATCGATATGCGACGGGCCACCCTGCATGCACAGGAAAATGACATGCTTGGCTTTCGTTGGAAAGTGAGGCGCTTTGGGGGCGAGTGGATTACCGGATTCTTCTTCATCGAAGAAGGACGGGTTCATGCCGCTGGCACGCGATGCATGCAAGGTGCTCAAACCTGCGAATGCCAAGTAACCGAAGCCTGCCGAAGCGGATTGCAAAAAAGATCGTCGCGTATCTGACATGATGTTCTTGTTTAGTTGAGGATACGAAACTCTGCGGCGCCAAAGAGCGCCTGGCAGAATTGGCTCAGCAACTGGAATGCGGCTTCGTCCCGCTTGGCGTTGCTGTTCTTGTTGCTCGAGGCAGCCTTGCGAAAGAACTGATTGGCTGTCTCCAATTCGGACGAAGTGGCTTCGCGACCATAAGCGAGCCGGAATGCGGTGGCGACTCGTTCTCGTGGATCCTTCGTTTGCTGGATCAATCGGCGAGCCAACGCATCGCTGAGTTCCAGAACAAAGGGATTGTTGAGCATGTAGAGGGCTTGCTCTGCGGTGTGCGATACTTCGCGCGTACCGATGACCAAGCTGGGCTCGGCAAAATCGAACGCGTCGAGCGATCGGGGGACCTGATTACGTGCGATCGGCAAATAGACCGATCGATGGTAGTTGGGGGTTTCAAAGATGTTGATGTTGGGATTGCGCATTCCATTACGCATCGCTTCGCGCATTCTCTCCGCTCGCTGCTCAGGACTCATATTCTCCCTCGCAGCCGGGTTGAGCAAGTTGACTGCAACCAGCGGTACGGCCATGGGGCCATTGGGCCCAACATCAACGGAACCAAAGTAAGCGATCGGCGAAGCCTTGGGAGGTTTGGTATCCAACTGGCCGCTGACCGCCAGCATCGCATCCCGGATCGCTTCCGCGTTGAGTCGCCGAACATTGCCCCGGGCGATGAGCTTGTTCTCCGGATCGGCTTCGAGTCGCTCCTGGTCGCAGCGGGACGACAAGCGATACACGCGCGACTGGACGATCGAACGCACCATGTGCTTGACCGACCACTGGTGGTCCATGAACTCGATCGCCAAATGGTCGAGCAGCTCCGGATGGGTCGGTTGCGGTCCCGACATGCCGAAGTTATCCGGTTCCCGGACGATGCCTTGACCGATGAGGTTTTGCCAAATGCGATTGACCATCACCCGAGCGGTCAGAGGATTGTCGCGCGAGGTAAGCCATTTGGCGAGCGCGAGGCGGCCCGAGCCCTTCGCGGGCAGTTTGCTCGAGCTGTGATCCAGGATTTGAAGGAAGCCGCGAGGAACTTCCTGGGCGGGCGAATCGATTTCGCCTCGCACCAAGATGCGCGCATTGCGCGGCGCATCGCCATCCTGAACTCCCATGCAAAACGAGATCGGACGACCGTTTTTATCGACGCTCGCGATACGCGAGGAGAGCTGCGAGACGATCTGATCGAGAAGGGCAGCATTCAGGAGCGAGTTGTTTCCGCCACCTCCGGTGCGCTGGGCCCGTCGCGCTTCGACCAACTCTTTCTCTTTCTCCGCAAGCTCCTCTTTGAGTCTCTTCAATTGTTCTGACGAAAGCGGCGGCTGAATCGGTTCGCGATCTTGGACCGGCAGGATGATCAAATCGGAGGGCTGTCGATTGCGCTGCGATCGCGATCCTCCGAAATAGGTTTCGGTGCTTTGAAAAATGCCTGCGAGTGCGTAATAGTCAGCCTGCGGTATCGGATCGAATTTATGATCGTGGCATCGTGCGCAACCGACCGACAGCCCTAATACCGTGCGCGACACCGTATCGATTTGCTCATCGACCAGGTCGGCTTGGAATTGCCGTGGGCTTTGTTCCGCAAGCGACTTGGGCCCCATCGCCAAAAAGCCTGTCGCGATCAAATGCTCGTTCCATACGTTATCGTTCGCGGCGGGCATCAAGTCCCCTGCCACCTGCTCCATCACGAATCGATCGTACGGTTTGTCTTCGTTGAAGGAGCGAATCACATAATCGCGGTAGCGCCATGCATGAGGGAATGTGACGTCCCGTTCCTTGCCTGTGCTCTCTGCATAACGCGCCACATCGAGCCAGTGCCGACCCCATTTTTCTCCGAACTGAGGTGAAGAGAGCAACTCCTCCACCAAGTCCGAGATCGCTCCATCAAGATCGCTTTTGCTGCGGGCGACAAACGCTTGGCGTTGCTTCGGAGTCGGCGGTAAACCGATCACGTCGAAACTAATCCGGCGGACGAGAGTTTCCGGATCGCAATCCGCGGTGGGTTCCACTCCTTGATCCTTCCAACCGCTTGCGATGTAGCGATCGATTTCACTGCGAGCCCATGAAGCACGCGGATCTGGATCAGGCGATCGGTGTTCCGGTTTCTTGAAAGACCAAAAGGACTTAGCTTGCTCGATATCTTCGGGACTCACCCGCGAATGGACCACGACACCGACCTGGACGCGAGGATCAGGAGCACCCATCTCGATCCACGTCTTAAAGTCTTCGATCACATTGGCGGGAAGCCGACCGCTGGGTGGCATGCGATAATCGCGATAATTGATCGCGTGCCAGAGAATACTCTCCTGCAGGTTGCCTGGAACAACCGCCGGTCCCGATTCGCCCCCCGCCAACATCGCATCGCGATTGTCCACCACCAAGCCACCGCGCACACTCTGACCGTCCACCGAATGGCAACGGTAACAGTGCTCGATCAGGACCGGTCGAATTTTTGCTTCGAAAAATTGGATCTGTTCGGGGGTCGGTTGTGCGGCTTCGTCTTGGCCTAGCGCCGTCCCGATCCAGAGACAGCCCATCGCGAAGACCATCGTTGCAGAAAATCGAAAGACGAATGGGAATGGCATGATGTCAAGCTTTCGCGTTCGATGGCAGGGTGAACTTACTTCTTGTCCGTATCATCATCCTTGCTGGGTGGACGTCGAGGCGGAACCCCTTCGCCGCCTCCTTGGCGTTCACGACGATTGTTGCCTCCTCTGCCTTCCATCCTCGCGATCATCTTTTCGATTTCGGATTTATCGATGCTGCCATCGCCGTTTTCGTCGATCAGGCTCAACCGCGGCCGCATCTGTTCCGGGATCTCGTCGCCTGTGAGTTTGCCGTCTTTATCCTTGTCACGCATTTCCACCATGCGAAGCATTCCTGCAGCACCCCCTGGAGGTCCCCCGGCACCGGGTCCCCCAGGTCCGCCAGGCCCTCCGGGTCCGCCAGGTCCTGCGAACATCGGCATTTGTCCGGGTTCCGGTCGCATTTCCTCGGCGCTGATCAAGCCGTCTCCGTTCTTGTCGAGCTTCATCAGGGACTTCGATGCATTTTCGATCTCGCTCGCCGACAGCTGGCCATCTTCGTCGAGATCGAGGGCTTTGATGACGGGAAGGTTTTTCATCATCATGGCCATTCCACGAGCCATCATTTCAGGGTTTTGACCTTGGAGCCCCGGTCGATTCGGGCGTTCCCGACGCTCGGGTCGGTCCGAAGGGTCCTGGGCTGCCGCCGCCGACGCACCCGCCATGATCATCCCAATCAGCAATCCGCCTCGCCACATCATGGCCAAACCCCTTCTAAAAGTATTTTTGCCTGCGATTCTCAGTCTAGCTTTTCATTGCAAGAGGAATCCCGCGGAGGGATCCCTTACAATGGGTACCGACGCCATCGCAGGGAATCCACAGGGCGAAAAAATATTGCTTCCGAAACCGGTATCGGCTTTTCAGGTTTAATTCCCTTATGTCTGAGTCGCCTACCAACCCATCCGATTCCTTCGATCCTCCAGCCTTCCTGGGCGAGGCGGGTGTCGAGGCGCTTGGTCGGGTCTTCGAGGAATTCCGGCCGAGGCTGGAAAAAATTGTGGCGTTTCGGCTCGATCCGAGCTTCCGCTCGCGGCTCGATCCCGCGGATGTGGTCCAGGAATCCTTTTTCGAGATCTCCCGCCGGATCCACGAATTTGCGGTATCGGAAGGAATTCCTCTCTTCATTTGGATGCGTCAGCGTGTGCTCCAAACCATGATCGACATGCAGCGCTTGCATTCGCGCGAGAAACGGAGCGTGCATCGCGAATCCCGTTTGCCCGAACCCCGATTCAACCATTCCACCAGCCTATCGATCGCCCGCATCTTGATGGACGATCTGCCTTCTCCCAGTCAAGCGGCCATGCTCGTCGAGGAACAGGAGCAATTGCAATCGGCACTCGAGAGCATGCACGAAATCGACCGCGAGGTTCTCGCGATGCGTCATTTCGAGCGACTGACCAACAGCGAGGTGGCTGAGGTTCTCGGAATCAGCCCAACGGCTGCCAGCAATCGCTACGTGCGAGCTGCGGCGAGACTCTCCGAAATTCTCAAACTGCTTCCCAATCATCGGGGGCGAGCATGATTGACGAAGAGCGCCATCCGGTAGACGTCCTCGCAGATGAATTCGCGCAGCGACTGCGCCAAGGCGAGCGACCGAGCATCGAGGAATATGCAGACCGCTACCCGAATCATGCCGACTTGATTCGCGCGGTTTTTCCCTCGGTCGCCGCAGTGGAACGCGTCGCCAATCCGGACTCAGACTTGGTCTCCTCCGCTAGCGCGACCTCTCTCGGTGCACACAAAACCTACGGCGATTTCGATATCGTTCGGCGCATCGGCTCGGGAGGGATGGGAATCGTCTATGAGGCGATCCAGCGATCGTTGCAGCGTCGCGTCGCATTGAAAGTCATGAACGAGTCGACCTCGGCCAAGGCCAAGCATCGGCTTCGTTTTCGCAGGGAAGCCGAGGCCGCCGCGGGCTTGCACCACACGAACATCGTTCCGATCTTCGGCATCGGCGAAGATCACGGTCTGCAATACTACGCCATGCAATTGATCGAAGGCGCAACGCTCCAGGAGATCATCGAATGCTTAAAGACGACGCAGGACTCCAAAGACGCCGTTGCTGCCAAACGAAAAACACCGGCATTCGAAGCCGCACAGCGGCTGATGCAATCCAGCGAAAAGAACTCCAGCCTCCATTTCGAGATCAACCCACCGGTCCCGTCATCGACTCCTATTTCGAATGCGACGCGCATCCAAGCTTCCACGGCGAGCGATTCGATGGGCGATCGGTCGTCGACGCGCCGATTGACGGACATGGAGATGGCAGCGGAGCCTTTTTCGACGACCGCATCCTCGAGGGACTTCGCTCCCTCGCGTCTCTATTGTCGAAATGTCGCGAGAATCGTCGCCAGCGCCGCCAATGCGTTGGACTATGCGCATCATGCCGGCGTTCTCCATCGCGATATCAAGCCCGCCAATCTTTTGCTGGACCGGGAAGGGACCCTTTGGATCACCGATTTCGGATTGGCCCGGCGCGAAGATCTCGAAGGGCAAACTCAAACGGGCGAGTTGCTCGGCACGCTTCAATACATGGCCCCGGAACAGATTCGAGGTGGCGGCGATCAGCGGATGGACATCTACAGCCTCGGGCTGACGCTGTTTGAATTGCTGACCCTCCAGGCCGGGCTGGAATCGCCCAAATCCCGGTTGATCGATCCGCTCGGGCATTCTCAAGTCCGTTTCCCCCGATCCATGCAACCGCAAATCCCTCGCGATCTGCAGACGATTGTGCTAAAAGCCTGCGCTTTGGCCCCCGCCGATCGCTACCAACGCGCATCGGATTTGGAACAGGACCTGCGACGATTCCTCGAAGACCGACCCATTCAAGCTCGACGGGCCAATCCCCTGGAACAGCTTGGCCGCTGGGCCCGAAGAAATCCTTCGATCGCGATGCTTACCGCTCTCTCTTTCGGACTGCTGTTGACGATCGCGGGAATCCTGGCGGTATGGAATCGACAACAACAAGCGACTCTCGTCAAGCTTGGACAGGAATACGACCGGGCCGAATTCAATCTTCGAGAAAAGACTCAAGCCCTGAACCGGGCCGAAACCGAACAAGCACGCGCGGAAAAGAACCTGCAGATGGCGATCGAAGCCTTCGATCAAATCATGAGCAACATCGCAGCTCGAGGAAGATTGATCAGCGCCCCCGATCTCGTCGATGAAGAGACCCCCGAGTTTGTCGATGCGTATCTAACCCAGGCTGATGTTGAACTGCTGCAATCGCTGGCCGCATTCTTCGATCGTTTTGCGGAAGAGAACACCACCGACCTGCGCATCGAGACCGCCGTCGCGCGTCGACGCGTAGGCGAGATCCAACATCGCGTCGGAAAACTCGATGACGCGGCGAAATCGTTGAACCAGGCAATCGTCGATTTTGAATCGATCCGGAAAGCAGACCCGAATTCGGCGCAAGCCTTGCTGGAAGAGGTCGCCGCTCGAGAAGAACTGATCGCCATCATGGGCAAGCGAGGGCAAGGGCCGCGAGCCAACACGCTCTTCGCAGAAACCCGACAACTCATCGAATCCCATCCCGCGGTGACGACCACAACCGAGGGGCAATTCGCTCTCGCCAAACTCCTCGGAACTATGGTCAACCTCGGGCCTCGATTCGCACCCGACCGGCGACGGCGATCGTCGTTCGTTGCTCCAAACCGCACTCCCCCACCCAACGTCACCCCGCCGGGTCAGCTAACCAGGCTCAAACGGGAGTCGGATTTGAATTCCGAGTCGCTGGCCATCCTGGAATCGCTAGTTCAAGAAAACCCCAACCCATCCGCGTTTCAACTTGCTCTCGCTCGGGCACACAAGGATCGAGTGCGGATTCTGCTCGCACTCGGGGATCCGGCCGGGGCCGAGCCTTCCCTGCAAAAAGCGATCGCTATCCTTGAATCGTTGCGAGGGTCCAACCCCAACTCGGCTTCGTATCGCCACGAACTCGCCGATATCCTGAGCACCAACGTCGCGTTCCGCGAAGAGGACTCGGCGCGGTGCTTGCAAGCCCTCGCGTTGTGCGAAGCGCTGGTCCAGGAGCATCCCAATGCGCCGCAGTACTTGGCGCTCAAAGCCTCCGTGTTGTCCCGGCTCGCCAATCTCGGAAGCCCGCTCGAAAACCGAGGTGAAAAATCGCTCCAGCGACTCAGTCAGGCGATCGAGATTCAGTCGGACCTCGCCAAGAGGTTTCCCGATGCTCCCCTCTACTCCATCACCCTCGTACAATATCATCTTCAGCAGTCCGAAATCTATTTCGCGCTCCGTCGACCTGAAAAGGCTCGCGAGTCGATCACCAACGCGGCTGCGATCGCCGAGACGATGCAAGAAAAAGGGGTCTCGCAGCCGCTGGTCAAGTCATTTCTTGATCGCATCCGCGAACGCAGGGCCAACCTCGAAGAAAAGAAGAACGAATGAACTGGAATCTCCTGTCGCGACGCATCCACTACTGGATCTCTCCCATCCTAGCGCTCCCGATCCTGATCATCCTCTGCTCCGGGATTCTGCTTCAAGTTAAGAAGCAATGGTCCTGGGTTCAACCTCCGGAACAAAAAGGAAAGGGATCGGTCCCGCTCATCGATTTCTCGACCCTTCTCGATCGCGTGCAGCAGCAGGATCAGCTCGGAGTCACGGGCTGGAAAGACATCCAACGCATCGATGTTCGTCCCTCCAAAGGGATCGCCAAGGTCTCGCTCAAGAACGGTTGGGAAGTCCAGGTCGATCTCGAAGATGGTACCGTTCTGCAAACCGCAATCCGCAGGTCGGATTGGATCGAGTCGATCCATGATGGGTCATTCTTCGGCGGGGATATCGCCAAGCTGGGCGTGTTTTTGCCATCGGCGATCGGTTTGGCGATCCTGTGGGTCACCGGTGCATGGTTGTTTTGGTTGCCGTTTTCGGTACGACGCAAACGAAAACTTCGCCAGGCCGCCATGACCGGTGCTGGTTTGCTCATCGCGGTGTGCGTCCTGCCCCATCGAACTCTGAATGCGAATGACACAGCACGTTGGAATGTCGTCTTCATTCTGGCGGACGACCTCGGGTGGGGCGAACTCGGTTGCTACGGGCAACCGAAGTTGAGGACTCCCCATATCGATCGGCTCGCCAGGGAAGGGATGCGATTTACACAACATTACAGCGGTGCACCGGTGTGCGCTCCCTCGCGATGCGTGCTGATGACGGGCAAGCATACAGGACACGCGGAGATCCGCGGTAACCTGCCAGCCCCGAAACGCTTTCCGGAATTCAACGAAGGCCAGTACCCCCTCTCCGCACAAGCTCTCACGCTCGCATCGCACATTCGGCAAGCTGGCTATGCAACCGGCGCCTTCGGTAAATGGGGATTGGGTCCCGTGGGAAGTACCGGCGACCCGAACACGAAAGGCTTCGATCTGTTCTTCGGATACAACTGCCAATCGATCGCCCACAGTTATTATCCCGCCACACTCTGGCGCAATCGCGAGAAAGTCCCCCTCAACGCGAGACCTGCCTCCGGACACCCCAAGGATCCAATCGGAGATGAACCCGCAGAACGCTGGCGTGCTGAGAATTATGCACCCTATCGCATGATCGACGAAGCCGAAATGTTTCTCGGGGAGCATGCGGACCAACCCTTCTTTTTGTTTTTTCCCTTCATCGAACCCCATGTCGCCATGCATCCCCCCCAGGATTCGATCGATCGCTTTCCCACGGAATGGGATCCCCAGCCCTATCGAGGTGGAAACGGCTACACTCCCCATCCTCGACCGCGCGCAGCCTATGCCGCGATGATTCACGATCTCGATTCCTACGTGGGACGCATCCTCGATGCCTTGGATCGACATGGCATCGCCGATCGAACCCTAGTCGTCTTCTCCAGCGACAATGGGACCACGCATGCGGGGCAAAAAGAAAAAGAATTTCACGTCGGAGGCGTCGATGCAGAGTTCTTTCAAAGCACCGCCGATCTGCGCGGCTTCAAGGGAAGCGTCTACGAAGGGGGGATCCGAGTCCCCATGATCGCTCGATTACCGGGAGTCATCCCCGCTGGAACGAAAAACGACGCACCTTGCTATTTCGCCGATTGGTTCCCAACGTTTTGCGATTTGCTCGGCCTCACTCGACCCGATGGCTTGGACGGCGTCAGCCTGATGCCTATCCTACGCGATCCCAAAGCAAGATTAGAACAACGACCTCCGATGGTGTGGGTGTTCCCCGAGTACGGAGGTCAGGTCGCCGTGCGCTGGGGAGACCACAAACTCGTGCGCCGAGGGCTTGCAACCCAAGAGCCTGGGGACTGGGAACTGTACGACCTGTCAAGCGATCGGAGCGAGTCCCACGACCAGTCCTCCGCGCAACCGGAGCGGGTCCGAGAAGGGATCGAGATTCTCCTCCAAAACATGGCGGAGAACGAGGTTTTCCCAGTTCGATTGCCCTGATCGAATGGCCCGGAGGATCCCAATCCGTTTTGCCTTGACCCTGTTGCACTCACGCTAGGCGTCCGAGCCTTTTTAGATGTTCAAACAATAGTTGTCTGGACAAGTAATTTGGCTCCAGGTAGCATATCGCCATGAAGAACATCGAGCTCGCCGTCCATTTCTTTTTTCAGCTTGGGGTGATCCTGCTGGTCTGCCGGGCCGTAGGGATTCTGGCCAAGCGGATTGGACAGCCGCAGGTTGTGGCTGAGATGATCGCGGGGGTATTGCTGGGGCCGTCCCTCTTTGGGCTTCTTGCTCCGGATTTGCAGCGATGGATTTTTCCGTGGGATCCAAGCCAGCAGGCGCGGGATACGCAAAGCTACTTGTTTCCCGCATCGCAACTGGGCTTGGCACTCTACATGTTTGTGGTGGGCATGGAGTTTCGGGTCGACATTGTCCGGAATCACTTTCGCAGTTCGGTGGCCGTCTCCTTAGCGGGGATGGTGGCGCCGTTTCTGTTGGGCGCGGGATTGGCTTGGTACTTCTATCACAACACCAAGCTATTCCCGGAGCGGACTGGGGAGTGGGAAGCGATGTTGTTTTTGGGTGCGTCGCTGTGCATCACTGCTTTTCCGATGCTCGCCCGAATCATTCACTACAAGGGTCTGGCGGGTACGTTGATGGGAACCGTCGCGATCGGCGCGGGTGCTATCGATGACGCAACCGCTTGGTGTCTGCTCGCCGTGGTTCTTGCCAGTATCGATGGCAAGTTCGAAAACGCTGTCGAGAGCATTGGTGGCGGTATCGCATTTGTCTTGGTTGTTTTGCTCGTGGTTCGTCCTTTGCTGCAGCGTATTCATGATCGATGGATCGAGACGGCGGAGGATGGAACGCAAACGCTCACCGACACCGGCTTTGTGGTGGGTTTGGCGTGCATGGCGTTTGGAGCCTGGTTTACCGATCGGATCGACTTGCACGCCGTGTTCGGGGCTTTTGTGGTCGGCTCGGCCATTCCGCGCGGCGTGATGCATCGCGACATGATCGCACGGATCCAGCCGCTGACCGTCGGGCTTCTCCTGCCGCTCTTCTTTACCTACTCCGGTCTGAACACGCGGATCGGGTTGCTCAATTCCGGGTACTTGTGGGCGATGTGCGGATTGGTTTTGGTGGCATCGATTCTCGGCAAGGGGTTCGCATGCTGGGCTGCGGCCAGGGCGACCGGCCTGCCCAATCGCGAGGCGCTTGGGATCGGCGCGCTGATGAACGCTCGCGGATTGATGGAGTTGATTATCATCAATATCGGCTTGCAGCGCGGCGTGATTTCAGGAGAGCTATTCGCCATTCTGGTCATCATGGCGGTCGTGACGACCCTTATGGCGTCGCCGATTTTCGATCTGCTTCGATTGCATCCGCAGGCTGCGACCCGTTCCACCCGAACGAGTGAATCGCCAGCATGATCGCTCCGACGACCAGCAAGCTGTCGGCGATGTTGAAATTGGGCCAAGTGTACTGGCCGTAGCGAAAGAGGATCCAATCCCGAACACCACCCGCGAAAGGCTTTGGCAAATCGGGCATGTTCATCCGATCGTAGAGATTGCCTAGGATTCCTCCGGTTACCAACCCCAGCGCGAAGGTAAGCCACTGGGAGTGAGCCGCACGGAAGACGAACAACCACGCGATGATCGCGACGATGGCGAGGATCGACATGGCGCCGAACAACCAGCCAAGGCCTTGTCCCATGCCGAAGAGCGCACCTTGATTGATCGCCGTTTCAAACCCGACATAGTCTTGGATGAGCCACATCGGTGGGCGTTCGCCTGGCAGGCCCAAGGTTTGAAAGATCGCTTGCTTGGTCCACAGGTCGCATCCGCACCCAAAGATGGCGAGTCCTATGTAGGTCCACAGTCGATGGCGATAATGCGTGTTGATCGGGCGGACTTCGGTACTCATCGATGCTACTTTACCAACGGGCTTCCATCTGGTCGACGATATGATCAGCGAGCCGTTCCGCCGCGCGCTGGAAGGATGTCGCGATCGACTGGCCGGCCTCGGGAACAAAGTCGGTCCGTTCGGCGAAGTAATGGCTGACTTCACCCGGCGGAAGGAATCGGGTCTCGATCAAGGACATACCCCTGCGATCGGTCCAGCTCAACTCGACGGTCATCACGGTTTCCAAAAGCCGCGGCTCGTCGGTAATGGTCTCGCTTTTGACCCGTTTGGCATCGCTGGTCAGCCGGATGTTCAGGATGGAGTCGGCGTTGTAGGACTGGGTGAGTTTGTACGGAGTTCGTTTCTCGATCTCCTTTTGAATCGCTTCCGTCAAGAGAACGCCGAGCTCAGGCCGAAAGCTGTCGCTTCGCACCACGGGAACATGCACGGTGCGGACGTCGTTTCGATAGAGGGTCGTATTGCCGAACCGGTAGCCCAAACATCCGGTGAACGAAACCCAAGGAAGCGCGAGGCTGACCCCCAGAGCGCAGGAACGCCAGAAATGGTGTCGTCCAGGTTTCATCGTCGAATCGGTCCATCTCCGGATGCCATGACGGTTGCCGGTTCCTTGGCTCGCGCCTCTTCGGCCGCCTTGACGATCGGACCGATTTTATCTCGCGTCGGGAACACCGTAGTCATCCAATTCAAATACGGCGTCGGCACCCCCGGTTTGCCGTCTCCCTTGGCGATCATTTCGCGGGCTTTTTCGGCAAAGGGTGTGTCCTCATAATTCTCAAGAATTCGATCGGCATAGATTTTCGCCGCGGAGTACTCTTCTTTGTTGGCTCGGTACTGGGCCTCTTCGTACAACCGCTCCGCTTTTCGGAATTTGACCTCCGCGATCATCTCGCGGATCTGGTCTTTGTTCTCCTTGGCCTTGTCGGGAAACTGCTTGACCATCCGGGACAGGTACTTTTCCGCTTGATCGAGAGGGTCGGAGGTGTACTGCGCTCCTTGATACGCCAGTAGCGCGGACTTGGCTCCGAGGAAATGCGCGTCGAATTGATGCGGGCTGTCGGGGTAAGCGGTCATCAAGTCTTCATACTTATCGAGCGCCTCGGGCCAATTCTCTCGCTTGAATTCCGTATTGGCGATCTCCATCGTTGCGTCGTCTGCCAGCCGATTCGTGGGGCTGTCCAGCCGCAATTTTTCCAAGACCCGCATGCCGTGATTCTCGGTATCATTCAAGGGGCGCTTGTTGTCCGTGAGGTTGACGTTGTAGAACTTGTCGGGGAACTGGAGCCAGTAATGTCCGATCTCCATGCGGCGGCGATCCACCTGGTCCTGCCAACGCGTCCGAGGGTATTCCTTGATGAGTTTAACGTACTGGTTTTCCGCTTTGGGGTAATCCTCCGCGAAGAAGTAACTCTCCGCTGCCATAAACATGGCATCCTGCTCCAGGGCGCTGCTCGTCCACTCCTTGCCCGCAGCCACATACTGTTTGGCGGCCTTGCGGAAAAAATCGCGTCGTTCGGCCCCCTCGGCGTTCTTGGCTTGCTCAAACAATCGGTCGCCTTCGCGGTATTTCTCGCGCGCTTGGTCTTTATTGATGGGGCGTTGTCCCAGGCCAGGAATGTCCTGCAAGAACTTCGGTAGATCGGTATTCACTCGCCGATTGGCACGGGCTCCTTCGGGACGAATCCAGTTCCCCTCGCGATCCTCATATCCATCGATCGCGTTCTTGGCCCGAGCGTATTCGTCGTCATTTTTCCACGGATTGAGGCTCGCGCATCCCATGCAGGACAGCATCAAACCGAGCGGTGCCGCGAGCCGCCACCAAGAAAACCCGGGTGGTAGATCAAATCGTTCCTTGCGATTGCCGTTCAACGCTTCAACTCCTCCAAAAACGGGAGCAACCTCAGTCTCCGATCGGACAACGTATTGAGTATGTGCTCCATGACGAATCGCGTTTCGCTCCTGACAGGTGCGGGAATGGAAAACTCGAGATCGTTCAAGCTCGCCTCGGATGCTCTCTGCAATACGCGAACGGTTTGTGTCTGAATGCGAAGGACGTTTCGATGGATAGGCGAACACGTAGGGCAGGCAACCCCGCCTCCCGAAGTGGTCAATGCCACCGTCGGTCGATCCAAATCGATCGGAGTACCACAACCCACGCACTGCGTCAAACTCGGCAACAACCCCAGCATCTGCAACGCATGCAACTCGAATTGCAACGTCACACTCGATGCGCATGCCCCGTCATCCAACGCTGTCAGCGTCCGCGATAACCAATCCATCCAACCTGGGATCGGTTGGTGGTGTTCGGTCAACACATGCGTCAATTCCACCGCGTGAAAGCCGCAATACAAAGGCAGCAAACCACGTCCGGCCGAACGAAAACGCCGCTGCAACTTGGCCTCGGTAAGCAGGTCCAGGCTGTCTCCGGTCTTCGCCAGGAAGACTACGGATGACCGACTCAACAGGTCAAGAGCAGATTCGAAAGGGCTTTTCAGTCTCCGCGCCCCTTTGGCAATCGCTGAGATCTTTCCGAATCCCTCTGTCCACAAGGTGACCACCAGACTGGTCTCACTCCACGGCACCGTCCGAAGGACGATCGCGTCGGTCTTCTCAAGTGGCATAGTTCACGTCGCGCAATGCCATCCCGGTCGCCGTGTCCAGCTGGGCGATTCGCTCGGGCGGTCCCTCGCCGAGAATGCGACCTCCGCCAGCCCCCCCCTCCGGCCCCAAATCGATCACCCAGTCGCAACCTCGAATCAAATCCATGTGATGCTCGATCACCAACACCGTGTGGCCGCTGTCCACCAAACCTTGAAGCACGGACACCAGCCTGGCAACATCCGACAAATGCAAGCCTGTCGTCGGCTCATCCAATACATACAGCGTTCGATCGCTCGTACCTCGCCCCAACTCGTTTGCCAGCTTCAATCGTTGGGCTTCCCCCCCGCTGAGCGTGGTCGCACGCTGCCCGAGGGTCAGATACCCCAATCCGACCTCCTGCAACTTGCTCAACACCCTGTGCAGACTATCAAAGCTATCAAAAAAGATCGCCGCTTCATCGACGGTCATGTCGAGGACTTGGGCGATATTTTTTCCTTTGAAGTGGACTGCGAGGGTGGCTCGATTGAATCGCCGCCCGTTGCAGGTCGGGCATGGAACATCGACATCTTCGAGGAAGCTCATTTCCAACTTCTGGCGCCCCTGTCCTGCACAGTCCTCGCATCGGCCCGCGCCGGCATTGAAGCTGAAACGGGCTGCGGCAAAGCCTCGCTGCTTGGCGTCTCGGGTTGCTGCAAAGATCTTGCGCACATCGTCCCAAAGACCAACATACGTTGCGGGGACGCTGCGGGGGGATCGGCCGATCGGGGACTGATCCACTTCGATCAATCGATCGATGTGCTCGACCCCTTGAATCTCGCGCCAATGCCGGGTGATTTTTGTTCCTGCGAGATGCGACGAGACAGCGAGCACGAGGGTATCGTGGACGAGTGTGCTCTTGCCGCTACCGCTAACCCCGGTGATCCCTACCAGACGCCCCAAGGGTATTCGGACCGAGACATCCTTCAGATTATTCTTGGTAACTCCCTTGAGCGTCAGGTGAACGTGTTTTGCATCGACGGGACGATGTTGGGAGCGAGCGACTTGTTGATGCCCGACCAGGTACTGCGCTGTGACGGACTCGGAAACTTTTTGCACTTGCTTGGGAGATCCGGATGCGACGATCCGGCCGCCGCTTTTGCCAGCGCCGGGGCCGATGTCGACGAGCATATCGGCCGCCCGCATGAGCATTTCATCATGTTCGACGACAACGACCGTATTCCCTTGTTGTTGCAGCGATCGCAAGATCTTGATCAACCGCTGCGTATCGCGCGGGTGCAATCCAATCGATGGCTCGTCGAGAACATAGCACACGCCGATCAATCCCGTGCCGACACTGGTGGCCAAACGCACTCGCTGCAGTTCCCCTCCGCTGAGCGTTTCCGCAGGCCGATCCAAGGTCAGATACGACAATCCAACCTGTTGGAGGTATTCCATGCGAGGGACGATTTCTTTCAGGATAGGGCCGACGATTCGGTGCTGATCTCCTTCCAACGCCAACTGTTGCAGCCATGCGTTGCATTCATCCAACGGCATGCTCACCAGCTCGGCAATCGATTTGCCGGAGAAGCGAACGGCGAGCGATTCGGGACGCAATCGCGCGCCGTGGCACGCCGGGCACGCATCGCGGGATGGCGTGTCGAGATGACCGAACCCTTCGCACTTGGGACAAGCTCCGTAGGCGCTATTGAAGCTAAAGGTCCTGGGTTCCAGCTCGGGCATGCTGACACCGCACTCGACGCAAGCGTAGCGCGTCGAGTAGAGATGTTGGCCACGTGCTTCACGGCTGTCCGAGGACTGGCAATGGGCGGCCACCAAGCCGTTGGTCAACGACAGCGCCGACAGAACGGCTTGTTCGATCCGATCCGTATTGTCGGATCTCAGAACGACGCGGTCGACGACGCCGGAGATCGAATGTTCGCGTCGGGGGGCGAGAACCGGAGGCTGTTCCAACTCGACAAACTCGCCATCGACCTCGGCTCGTACCAATCCTGCTTGAATCATGCGTTCAAAGACTTCGGCATGGCTCCCTTTGCGGCTGAGAACCATCGGGGCCAGGATGGTCAACTTGGTTCCCTCGGGTAGCTTCATGATCGACGCCACGATGGCTGCAGGAGCCTGGCGATCGATGGGGCGGCCGCATAAATGGCATGCCGGGACCCCTCCTCGCGCCATCAGCAGCCTGAGAAAATCATAGATTTCGCTGATCGTGCCGACCGTACTGCGAGGGCTGAAGACCCCTTGGTGTTGATCGATGCACAGCGACGGTTGCAGCCCTCGAATCGAATCGACTTGCGGGCGCTCCATTTGGTCGACGAATTGTCGCGTGTAGCTCGACAGGCTCTGAAGATACTGCCGATGGCCGTCGGCCAACAGGGGATCGAATGCGAGCGAGCTTTTGCCGCTGCCGCTGACTCCGGTCAATACCGTCAGCTTGCCGCGAGGGATATCGAGATCGACCTTTTGAAGATTGTGGGTTCGCGCCCCGCGAATCTCGATATAGGAACTCGCTGCTTTTTTCATCGATCCTACGATTGCCAATTCCGGAACGGTCGGGAACGAAGCTGATTGGCTTCCGCGTCGTTGACAAATTCTTCCTTGATGGGGTCGATCGTCAACTTGCGTTTCAAGATCCAGGCAATCGCGGCCGCATGGCACGCGATATGAGACCTGCGCATGATGTCTTCGTTCGCAGCCGTTCGCCCCCGAGAACGCATGCAGTCAAAGAAGTTGCGGGCGTGTTCGTGGACATCGAGCCCTCGCGAACGTTTGATCTGCTCGGTGATCTCCCCTTGCAACGCCTCGGGGGTTGCGACAATCTCGCCCGAATCGCCGGTTTCGACCGAGCCGGCATCGCCGACAAATCGGACCGGGCAGGTTCCCAGTCGCGTGATGTAGTGGGGCGACCGGTCGCCGAACGGTTGAGTCAGGAAATCGATGACCAGCTTTACTCCGTTCGCATAGGTACAGACGATATTGTCTTCGGTCGGTTCGTACTGGATCGGCATCGTGTCGTCGGCTTGGTTGGCCCACTGGCAGAGGTCGACCGTGTGGGCACCCCAATCGAGGAGCTTCGCGCCGGAATCGAAATCCCACAATCCGCGCCAGCTGCCATCGCAGTAAGCTTGGTTGAACGGGCGCCAGGGTGCGGGCCCCAGCCACAGGTTCCAATCAATCACCTCGCGCGCGGGCTGAGGTTGTGCCGGCAACCAGGCGTTGTCGAGCGAAGGGATATAGACCGAGGCGTGAAGCGTTTGGAGTTTTCCGAGCTTGCCGCGGTGAGCCCACTCGACCGCCTTTTGAAAGTTGGCGACGCTTCGTCGTTGCGTGCCTGCTTGGAAGACGCGTTTGTGGCGATGCATGGCATCGGCGAGTTCTTGGCAGGCTCCGATCGTGATGCCGCACGGTTTCTCGCTGTAGACATCTTTGCCCGCTTCCGCGGCGAGAATGGAGGCGGCTGCATGCCAGCGATCGCCCGTTGCGACGAGGACCGCATCGATGTCCTTTCGGGCGAGCAAGTCGCGCAGATCGCGGAACAGGACGCAGTCTTGGTTGCCATAGGCTTCATCGACCAATTTCTTGCCCGCTTCGCGCCGCGAAGCTTGTACATCCGCGATGGCGATGCAGCGAACGTCGTCCATCGGGAAGATGGCTCCCAGGTCGTATTTGCAACGAGGGCCGATCCCGATGACGCCGAGCTGGATGCGATCGTTGGGTGCAGTCGCCCCGGATCGGGCCAGGACATGCGAAGGGACAAAGGTCGCGACTGCGGCCGTGGTTGAAGCGGTTTTCAGGAACGTTCGCCGCGAAGGTGGGAGTTTTGGCATCATCACAGGCTCCTCGAGAGGGTTACGTCAACGGAGAGGCAAGGCCACCGTCAGTATAACACAACCACGCTGATGGTCTTCCCGTAGCTACCGCTGCCAAGCGGTGGCAACCCATCGAACGGATCTCCGATCCGCTAGCAAACCATCAGATGGCTATGTCCTTACCCGTACAACGGACTTCCAGTACGTTGATCGTCACCACGTCGGACTGGAAGTCCGTCGTACAGCAATCCTCGATCCGTACCACCTATGTGGGTGACGGCCATTTCCCTACACTTGCCGATTTCCCCTGAAAGATTCCGCGACTGGTTGCGTTTTCTTGGTGGGCGGGCATCCTGGAAAGGATACCGACCCTGACGGCCGGTCCGTTCTATCCGAGAGTTTTCCCCGCGATGCATGACCTGAACCCCGAAACACGAGCCAGTTTGCTGCTGAAGCTTCGGGATTCGGCCGATGCGGTCGCTTGGCACGACTTCACCGAAATCTATTCACCCGTGATCTACCGAACCGCCAAACGCATGGGACTGCAACCCGCCGACGCCGACAACGTCGTCCAAGAAGTTCTCTTGGCCGTCTCCAAGTCGATCCATCAATGGCTGGAGCGGGATGAACCAACCCCATTTCGACCGTGGTTGTTTCGGATCGCCCGCAATAAGGCCCTCGACCTGATCACACGCCGCGCGACGCGCCCCGAGTTCGGTTCTAACGTTCCATGGGACGATCTCGTGCAACGCGAGTCAACCACCACAACCTTTTGGGATCTTGAATACCGCTGGGAGCTCTTTTCACGTGCGGCGACCGAGGTTCGCCGCACGGCAGCGCATTCGACCTGGCAGGCATTTTGGTTATCGACCATCGAGGAACGCCCTATCGCTGACGTCGCCCAGTCGCTCGGCGTGCGTGAAGGAGTCGTCTACCTGAGTCGTTGCCGCATCATGGATCGGATCCGAAAATTGGTGAAGCAGTGGGAGACCAGCGAATGACAACTCCGCATCATCCAGCATGCTGCAGCAACGACCAACTCCACGACTTGCTCGTCGGCAGTGTCAGCGATGCCGATTCCGATGCATGGCTGAAGCATCTCGAGCAGTGCTCTACCTGCCAAACCAAACTGCATGCTTTGGCCGGCGAAGAGGGGGATTGGTCGCAAGCGCGCGAAGTGCTCTCCTCGTCCACCGACCGCAGCCATATTGCTCAACCCGATGAATGGGCCGAGACTCTGTCGAGAAAACTCCTCTCGCCACCTTCCCATCCGGAGATGCTCGGCCGAATCGGTCGCTACGACATCGAGCGGCTTCTCGGGTCCGGTGGCATGGGGATCGTGTTTAAGGGTTTTGACACCGAGCTCCATCGCACCGTCGCGATCAAGGTCTTGGCTCCCACATTAGCCTTCCATGGACCGGCCCGTCATCGGGTCGCCAAGGAAGCTCGAGCTGCGGCTGCGGTAGTTCACGAAGATGTCGTTCCGATCTACGACGTCGACGCCGATCGCGAAGTCCCCTACCTCGTCATGCGTTATGTCCCCGGCGAGTCGCTGCAATCGCGCATCGATCGCGCGGGTCCGCTCGAACTCAAGCAAATCCTGCGGATCGGCAAACAAGTCACCGCCGGTTTGGCTGCTGCCCATGCCCAAGGCCTCATCCATCGCGATGTCAAACCGGCCAATGTGCTCCTCGAAGAAGGAATCGACCGCGCATTGCTCACCGATTTCGGACTCGCCCAAGCCATCGACGATGCCACTGCGACTGCGTCTGGGGTTTTGCCGGGGACTCCCCAGTACATGTCCCCCGAGCAAGCGCGCGGGGAGAAGCTGAGCGTGCAAAGCGATCTGTTTAGCGCTGGCAGTGTCTTGTACGCCATGTGCGCTGGACGTCCACCTTCTCGTGCGGAAACGTCCCTCGGTGTGCTTGAGAAGATACGAGAGTCGCAGCCCAAGCCGATTCGCGAACTCAATCCCGAGATTCCGAGTTGGCTGGTGCAGATCGTCGAAACTCTCATGGCCAAGGATCCCAAGGATCGTTACGCCTCGGCAAGCGAAGTTTCCGCATTGCTCGAGCAGTGCCTGGCGCACGTCCAGCATCCACTCGACTCAGCGTTGCCATCAGCGTTGCAAAAGCGTTCTGGCACAAAGTCAAAATTCATTCGATTCGTGAAGTTTGCGATCGCCGGAGCACTCGTGATGACCGGTATTAGTCTTTTGGTGATGCGCATGTCCTCCAAAAATCCGCGAGTTCCGAACTCCGCGACACCATGGGTAACCACACCACCCGCTGACACCACGCAACCCATACCACCAATTTTCGAGTGGAAAGTGGATCCATTGCCAACCACGCCCGAAGATACAATCCTCAACGCATTGGACGAGACGATCGAGGTCGATTGGAATGGGTTGCCGCTGGAGCAAGCGCTCGCGGAACTGTTGGAACCGATTCCTTTGGATTACCGAGGCTATGCGACCGATCCGTCCAGGGCGTCCGAATTCGAGTCTACGGTTCAACTCAGGCATCGCACGACGCGCAAGCAGATCCTGCAACGGGTGCTGGGCCCGCGTGACTTGGGATACATCGTGCGCCCGTCGGGGATCGAGATCGCCGACTTGGAGTATGTGCGAGCGAATCCCACGGTGCGCCGGTACTCCTTGGCGCACGTGTCCCGCACCAATCTCGAAGCAGCGGAGGTTGTGCGGTTGCTCGAACGCATGCTGGGCTCACGCGATTCAGACGCAATTGCAATGACCCGCAACGGTACGATCCTCCTAGTTCGCGCCACAGAGTCCGAACACGAGCAGATCATCCAAGTGTTAGTGGCGTTAGCATTGAATGTTCAACGATAGACATACTGATCACACTTTTCGATAAGAACCTTTTCATCAAACGGGCGAATGAATCATGAAGAAGCTATCGCGAATGCAAAGAAACCTTTGGGTTTGGACGGTACCGCTTGTGCTAGGCATGGTGGTATGCGGTGCGTTGGTATGCGGTCAGTCGTTGCTCGTGGCCCAAGAGCAGGAACTTGGAAGCTTCGCCGGTCCACCGGGTGGCGGTGGTATGATGGGCGGCGGTGAGTCGGGTGGCATGGGTAGCGTTGGCATGGGTGGTATGTCGCCTGTGATCAAGTGGGTCAAGCCGCAGGTTGGCAAACCGGTTTGGCTGGCTCGTGGAGAAAACTCCCTTCGTGCCCGTGAAAAAATGCGGCGACGGCTCGATGAAGAGAGAGAGTTCCAATTCAACAATCAACCACTGAGTTCCGTGGTGACTTTTATTTCCGACACGTATCTGTTCCCGGTCCATATCGATGCTAAGGGTTTAGAAGAGGAAAATGTGACCCCAGAGGATCCGATCACATTCTCTACCAACATGGGAAGCCTTCGCATCGTTCTGCAGCGAATCCTTTACCCCTTGAATTTGGACTTCATCGTTCACGAGGATCGTTTAGAGATCACTAGCCGAACGCAAGCCGACCTCAACGGAGCGGTCCTCGCGTACAACCTCGCACATGTGGCCAGCAATAGTTCGGAAGGGGTAAATATCGTCAACACGATCAAGAAAATGGTGCGCCCAGTTGCATGGGATGACCAGGGTGGAGGTGCCTCAGGCCAAATGATCGGCTCAGTGTTGCTCGTCAAAGCCTCCGAAGGGATGCACGAGGAAATCGAGAGGCTACTCGCGCTACTAAACGACAAGCAACCCAAAGACAATACGCCGACACCAGAGACTCATTCGGTGAATGACGAGGAGAACCCAATGTAGAGCAGTTGTCCTCAACTGCTCTCGTCCTGCGTCGCTAACGGGAAACGGTTGCGAGCTATTGCGCCGTGCCAATAAGTCCTCGATTTGTTACCATAAGGCAAGATTGAAACGTTAAGAAAATCACAAACGCAGTGCGGGAACAGCTGAGGACAGCTGTTCTACCATTACCAATGTAGAGCAGTTGTCCCCAACTGCTCTCGCCCTGCGTCGCTAACCGGAAGCGGTCGCGAGCTATTGCGCTGTACCAACGAGTCCTGATTCGCTACCGAGCGGCAAGATTGAAACGTCAAGAAAATGAGTAACGCAGCGTGGGAACAGCAGAGGACTGCTGTTCTACCTTGGAGCAGTCGTCCCCAACTTCCCTCTCTCAGAAAGAACCATCATGGTAAACGCATCCATCCGAATATGCCTAACGGCACTCTGCCTCCTGGGCTCATCGCTCCAAGGATTCTCTCAGGCACCCGCATTTCCAAAACCATCGAATGAAGGGCACAAACTGTCGATTCTTGCCAAAGAATATTTGGAGAGGTTCGGTGAGAATGCTATCTCATGCAAAGCCAAATTCACTACGGAGGGCCGACTGAGCTTTGTGGAAATGGTTACGGGAGAGCCATGGGAAGGGCAGCTTCAGTTTGCCCCTAGGGACGGATTGCGAATCGAATTGGCTTGTTCAATTGGAGAATATTCTTCACTAACATCTGGTAGCAAGAACCATGTGGTATGGAAGTGGATACCTAATGAGCATGCGAAACGGGGGACTTCTCAGAGCATCCCATCGGCGATGATCGGGCGACAGACATCGCTGATGATCGGCAAGTACTGGCCAGCATGGTTGGACTTCATCGTTAACACGAAAGCGTATCTCTACTTTGACCCAGTAACCATGGACGACGGAATCGCACGTTGCAACATCCGTTCTGCCGGTTCCGATGCAATCATCGAGGTTGTGTTTCGAGAGACCCCTCAGGGAATCGAAGTGCAGAGCGTTTCGACGCGGATTTCTGACCAACTGGTCGTTACATCCAATTTCAAAAATGTCCTTATCGGAGACCTGTGGGTTCCTCTGAGCAGCAATGCAACGCAAGAAGGGGTCGGTATTCAAGGCAAGGGAAGAATCGAGTTTTCCGATCACCATTTCGGAACGCCGGAGCTCAATTGGCTCGTTGAGTTCGAAGAAGGGGTCACGGTAACAGATCAGATCAATAACGTTACGTACAAGGTCAAAAAGCCGTAAATTGGCAATGGCTAGGGTTGCAGCTCACGATTCATTGAATATCACCCCGAGATCGAACACGAACTCAGCATCCAAGATGCGAATCGCGAAATTGGTGTTTGCGGGTAGGATCGATGGTTGATGTGTCTGCGAACCCTCGACAAACTGGTACCTCTCCACCGATCGATCGTTGATGTTGACAATCTAGTATTCGTCAACACCTGAAGAGCGATAAATCGCCGACTTGGCGCGATCGCGATCGATGGAAGTATCCGCCACCTCGATCACAAGCCGACCTCAACGGAGCGGCCCTCGCGTACAACCTCGCACATGTGGCCAGCAATAGTTCGGAAGGGGTAAATATCGTCAACACGATCAAGAAAATGGTGCGCCCAGATACATGGGATGACCGGGGTGGAAACGCTTCATGCCATTTGATCGGCTCGGTACTGCTCGTCAAAGCCTCCGAAAGGATGCATGAGGAAATCGAGAGACTCCTTGCGCAACTGAACACGGTAGGCTCCAATGAAAAGAAGTAGCGTGCCCCCTGTAGAGCAACTGTCCTCAAATGGCACAGATCTGCCCGCAGCGGGATCCCGTCTAGCCTGAGAAACACATTGGAGTTCATCCAGGGAACATCCATCTGTTCGTTGGTCCGTTGGTCATGCATGCATGGCCGCACGGATACTCCACGGTGAGTATTCCCGCGATTGTTCCCTTGGGTGTGTTTACGTCATTCCTCCCACTGCTGCATGGTGTTCATGATCCGCTTGAGATCCTCGCGACGCTTCTCGAACAAGGCGAATACGACCAAGATAACTGCCCCCAGTACGATTCCGCTCACGTACCAAATCCAGGTCTGCTCCAGGTCTACCGCTGCATACCAGAGGATACTCAACAGCGCCACGCACAGAAACATCGAACCCAACCACAGCATCGAGCGAATCCTCGCAGCGATGCCAAAGAGGATCCCGAGCACCGAAAGAAACGCGAGCACGATCGGCAACCACGGCGCCTTGGCGATCCCCTGCAAGAAGATCTCGCTGGTGGATGCAACATAGATGGAGCCGATCGAGGCGTATCGAGCCGTCGCGATTTGGCCCGCAGTTAATCGATGGCGTGCCAACTGGACTGCGGCAAAGACGCAAAGGGCCGGCGGAATCACCCACAATTGCGGATGCCTGGCGAACGAAAACTCATTGCGCTGCAGCATGTACCAGATCGCACCATTGGCAGCCAATGCACTCGCCGTGATGTAGATCGGCGATCGCCTCATGAACCCAAACAATCCGTAACCAATCGCAGCCGTGACCAAGGTCACTCCGTAATCGATCTCGGACTGAGAGATCCATGGAGCCAAGATCGGCAGTAGCGGAAGCAAACCACCGCTGTTCCGCAGCGGATTGGCTAAGACGCTCCAACCGCGTCGCTCCGCCCAGTCGGCCACAGCCATCCCTCCAAAGCCGAGCACCAGGAAAAACAGCGGCCACACCTGTTGCAACCACCCGGAAAAGAGCCATGGAAGTACAAGCCGCAAATGGATGATCAACAAGACGAGGATCGCCTGCGTCGTGTAGACATACGCTTCGCGTCCCCGTTGCGACAAACCGAGCGGATCGCGCCCCGGCAACATCGCAGCGGCCAGGCACAGCAGCATCGCCAGGACAAACGACAAAGCGACGCAAAGCGTCGGGTACACATCCAAATGGGATTCGCTGGACCATCGCGTTTGATCGTACTCGATCCCCAGACACGCAATCCCGCCCACGATGGAGGCCACAACGATCCACGGCAAGATCCAAAAAGCCGCCTGTTCCCACTCCTGCTTGAGCCCCATCCCCTTGATCAATCCGAATCCGTATGCGGCTCCGATCAAGGTCAACGGCAACAGGGAAACACTCAGCCGATCCAAGAATGTCGTCGACTGGATCGGTTGCACATGCCAAAACAGCGTCACGGCATACAAAATACCGAGCGCCAGAGACAATACGCGGATGAACGATGATCCTGTCCCCTGCGCGTTGGCGGTGCCCAAAACGGTCGAACCCAATGCTATCGGACGCGAGGACCACATGCTCACATAGCGAGCCAGAATCCCGGAGGCAAATGACACGGCCATGATCGCATTGGCACAGATGAAACGGAAGCCGAGATTCTCTTGAAGGAACTGGGCAGCGACCCCCATCGAAGCCACGAATACCGCCAAAAAAATGTTCATCGTCACGACCAGGTTCGCGGGAGATTTTTCCGGGAGCTTGGGAAGCCGAATCGCACGTGCGAGTTCTTCATGAATGCGAGCTCCCGCGCGCCACAGAAAACTGGTTCCCAAGCAATACGCAGCAAAAAAGGCCGTCGCTAACCATAAGAGCACACCGGCATGGGGCGCCACGGCTTGCAGCATGCACACCACACCGGACAACCCGCTCACGTACACCACCGCATGCTCATCGCGCGATTTCGACGACCAAAACCCGGTCATGCCGGCAACGATGCTCGATCCGATCGCCACCGCGTACCACCCGATGGGAAACGTCGCAATGCTCTGCGTCGAGTTGACTTGCAGCGCATAGACCAACCAGAGACCGCTGCACAGAGCCAGCACCAACGTGGCGACGATCACGGGAATGCGAACGAGCCGACCGAACCCGAGGCACGTCCCGATCCCGGAGGAAAGAGCGAGGATAGCGCATTGTGCAAAGATCGTATCCCACCCGCGCTCCATCGTGAAACCCGATCCGCCACGGTACAAAAGTGTAAAGATCAGCCCGGCCGCTTGGGCCGTCAACAGACCGACCAACCAACTCCACCGATCTCGATGCAAGCATGCGTTCGCGATCGCAAGCGCCCACGCGGCCAGTAATACAACCACGGGCACAAGCCCCACTCCCGTCCACGGCCCCGCAAAAAATACTTTCTGACCAACCAGACGAATCGCGATGCAGGCCAGGATCCCCACGATCCAGATCAAGACCGAAAAGGAGTTGGCTCGACGCACGGATGCCGCAATCATCGCGGCCCCAGTGACTGTCATCAGAATCGCACACGATACGAGCGACGCATCGACAGCACTCCAGACCGGCGCGATAATCCCCATGCCCGCAATGCCCGCGGCACCAATCCACGGTGGCAGCTCGGCATGCGCGCGTTGAAAATAGCGATCGATGAATAAAATACTTGTTGCAACAAGTATTCCGCCCGATGCCCAATTCAAACCCGCCATGGATGCGGGGTGATAGAGAACGATTCCCGCGATCAGGACCAGGCCAACCAGCAAGAAGCCTGTGCTGACCTGCCGCAGGGCAGTCTGCCATTCCCCTCGGACCAATACCGCTGGTCGCCCCGACCAATGCAGTAATGCATCGGATCGCGTGTCGCGCGCAGTGTAAGCTCGCCAGATGATGCTGAAGATCGACGCCGTTGCCGATAACGCCGCGGTCAATCCGATCCACGCTTCCACACGCATGCCGTTGGACTTTAGGATCAGCATGTATCCCACGACCACGGTCACCATCAAGAAGATCGCCGAAATAAAGGCCAGGTGAGGACTGGGTCGGGCAGCGGATACGGTGACTAGCGCGAACGAGATCAACAGGATCGGGATCGCATACGAAGCCGCTAAACCCATCCGGGCAAACATCGAATCGGGATTCGGGCCAGTGAGAGGATTGGCGATCACGGCGATGGCGACTTGGAGAATCACCCAGGTCACTAACGGCGCTGCGAGCAACGTCGATGCGGTGATCGCGGCCACCGAACGCATTTGGTTTTGCGAGGCGCTGTAACCATGGCTGAATTGCACCAGAGCGAGAACCATCGCGCACATCGCCATCAATCCCGTGATCGACCAAGCCCACAAGCTCCCGGGCATGTCTGGAACGCGCTGCAGAACCGATACCAGGACGATGGTCGCAATCGCAAACCAAGGGACCATCGCATTGATCGAGATCACCGAAAAAAGAGAGTCGAACCGCGCGAACAACCGCGATGCCTCCGGCTCCCGCTCGCGATCGACGCGCTGAATCCAAACCGAAAGGCCCAGACTGGCAAAAAAGAAGAAAATCGTGGTCAACCATCGCAGGGCCGATGCCACCGCCACGCTTGATTCGAATCGCGACGCGATCGGATACCACAGAGCAAGAAACAGGGTGATAGCCAATCCCATCCATACCAGACGTGGCTTGCTGACTTCATGCCTCGCGTTCCAAAATGCGGCAACGAGAGCCAACAAACCGATACCCCAAGCCGCCGTCATTGGAGGAAGCCACCAGACGCGATACCGGTCGCTGCCTATACCCCAGGATCCGGCCGCATGGGGAATGCCAGACAGTTCCAAGGCCTGGAGCGATGGGACCGTTCGCCCGCGGGTATCCCCATCCTGGACAAACGAAACCAACTCGGTCGTCTCCAAGGCATTGCGAGGGATCAACTCTTGGATCGTACCGGGCGCTGCACCATAAACCAACAGCCCGAGCATGGCGAAGGCTGCTGTCGAGATCACATAGTGCCCGACGCTGCTGTCGTGCAAATCGATGAACGGACTGGCCAGTCGCGACCAACCTCCGCGAGAGCCGCGGCGAAAGATCTCATGCAGGGCGATCAGTGCACTTCCCGAGACAAACAGCGCGACCGCGGCATACTGCAAGAACATGGGATGCAAGTAGCCGTTGGGACTCTCCTCCCACCATGCCGATCTTTGGCAGCGAAGCGCCACCTCAACCAACCCGCATCCGATCGCGACCCATTGCGTGATGCGCCAGACGTTGGCGTCCGGATAAAGCCATGAGAACAAGAACCACAAGAGAACCGCGGACGCCAAGGTGCCGATCGAAAACGGCGCGCTGTCGGGCCACGGAACCGTTTGGTCCAAAAAGAACCAGGCCAAGG
>JBKDPB010000277.1:0-8019 GCA_046342615.1 Planctomycetota bacterium
GGTTTCTGGATCCTCGCGTCAACCGTGTTGTGCGGGTTGTCCCTCAATAGCGGTTGCCAAGTCCATGTGGCTGGCCAGACGCTGCCGAGTCCCTATTACTTGATGGACGACGTTCAGTACTTCCCTGCGGGTTCAGAAAACAAGTTGGCCAATGAAACGGCCGCCCTGAAGGCGGAGCGCGAAGAGTCCCGCACAGCCGCCGGATTGCGTCGCTAGCCCCCCGGCATCGATCTTCGCCGTCGGCGAAGATCTCAGCCTTGGGATTGCTGGATGAGAACCACACACATGGCGGTGGCCAACTCCCCGCGTCCGATTTCGCCGACCCCTTCGCCCGTCTTGCCCTTGACGTTCACTTGGGCGGGGTCGACTCCCAACACTTCCGCGATACGCTGTCGAAGCCTCGGCTTGATCGCAGCGAGCTTGGGGCGTTCCAACTGCACAACCGCGTCGAGATTGACGAGCGTCCAGCCCTGATCCCTGACCCGTCGCATCGCGATCGCCAGCATCTCGCTCGAGTCTCGACCGCGATTTTCCTCCGAGGTGTTCGGAAACAGTTCGCCGATATCCGGCAACCCTGCAGCGCTCAGGACCGCGTCGGTCACGGCATGCAATAGCACGTCGGCATCGGAATGTCCGACAAAGTGCATCCCTTCTCCGATGACGCACCCACCGAGCACCAGCGTGCCACCCGGTTCGATGCGATGGGAGTCAAACCCGAGTCCAATCCGCTGGCTCACTGGATCCCCGCTGGATTGAAGTATCCCGGTTCTTTGCCGCGTTTCCATTTGATGTTGCAGCCGATGCTCGGTCGCTGCTCCGCGGGTACATCCTGGCCGCTCAGGACTTGATCCAAAGCCCGTCGCATATCCGCTCCGTTGAGCGGCTTGCCATTGCCTGGTCGCGAATCGTCGATTTGGCCTCGATACACGAGTCGCCGATTCGCATCGAACACGAAGAAGTCCGGCGTGCAAGCTGCTCGATAGGCCTGTGCGACCTCCTGGGACTCGTCATACAGGTACGGGAACGCGTAACCTTGTTCCGCCGCTTCCTGCTTCATTCTCTCGGGTGCATCGTCGGGATACTGGGCAATGTCGTTCGAACTGATCGCAACAAAGTGAATTCCGCGAGCGGTGTAATCGTTTGCCAATCGCACCAACTCCGGCGCCACATGTTTGACGAACGGACAATGGTTGCACAAAAACATCACGACGAGCCCTTTGCCGGTCTCAACCCCGCTCAGGCTCACCATCGATCCGTCGATATTGGGCAATCGGAAATCGGGAGCGTTCGTCCCGAGAGGCAACATCGTACTTGCAGTCTTGACCATACTTGGATCCTTTGCTGAATCAGCCTGGAGGCTATCGGCCCCGGGCAAAGACGATCGACCGGGTGAATACTCGGGTGGCGTCGTATCGACGCTTGCGCAGAACCTGCTGGAGCCGCGCCGGAGCGTCTAGGGATGCCGGAGCGTCTAAGATACCGTGTGAACTCCATTCATCAACCGAGGCCGGGCAGACGCGGGAAAGGTTCCTAGATGACGGCCCCCGAAAATGGCCGGTCCGCCATGCGTGCCCTCCGCTTGCCAGCTACACTGGGGCGAAGGTCCCAGGATTGAGTTTTTTGACCTCGGACACCTCCTCCCCTGACAAGCGTGCCCAACATGGTTGCTTCGACTGTAACGCTCGGTAGGTTGTTTCGGAAACATCCTGTCCATCTGCTGCCTTGGATCGCGCTGTCCATGTTTAGCCTGATGATCTTGCCGAGGTCCGTCCAGGTCTTGGCCTTGGATCCGCCCGTTGACGGCCTCCTGTTTCATCTGGACGCGCAGCAACTCGCTACCGAGTTGGAGGAGCAGGGGAAGCCCCCCATCAACACGGGAGATCCGGTCGAGCATTGGCCGAGTTCTGCCGGCTCCACCAGGGTGGACTTCAGCGCCACTCCCGAGGGAACGCGTCCGGTTTGGCAATCCGTCGGCTTGCAGCACGTCGTCCGATTCGATGGCAGCGACGATGCGATGCGATTCATCTCCTCATGGAACGATCGCCCTCAACTGACCCTGTGGTTAGTGGTCGCGCCGCATCAAAACGACGGTGACTTTCGAGGCCTGATCGCCTCGAATGCGCCTGGCGAACGGGACTATGTATCGGGAATGAATGTCGATTTAGGCCCTGGGCCCAGCCGTGCTTGGGACTTCGTGAACATCGAAGGAAGAGGTTTCTCGTGAGCGCAGGATTTGCTCCCGAAGCTACTTCCTTTTGGATCACTCCATATTCTCCAAATTGTCGCCGATGCAACCTCGGGCCACGTTGAGGTCTTTGTCGATGGAGAATCCGCGGGAAGCCGACCGATGAACGCGGATTCCGTTGCCGTGCGAGAATGGACCCTGGGGGCGCGCTATTACACGAATGGACCAGGCTCACAGCAGGTTCGGGGCTCCTTTCGAGGAGATATCGCCGAGGTCCTCGCCTACGATCGCACGATGGATGAGGTTGAGTCGAAGACGCTGTTCGAAGCCCTCCAATCCAAGTATGCCTCGTTGGCCGCGGAACTCCCTGCGAGCCTGCCCAACCAGCCCGCCTTGGATCCGCTGGTCCCTTTTGCGAATCCGCCCCTGGTGCAAATGCTCATCCCCGGCTTCGAAGCGCATCGGATCCCGATCGAACTGACCAACGTGAACAACGTTCGATATCGCCACGATGGCGCCCTGATCACCCTTGGATACAACGGCGACCTCCATGTGCTTCGCGACACCGATGGCGATGGACTGGAGGACTCCAAGAAAATCTTCTACAGGAATACGGGCTCGCTGCGTGGACCGATCGGAATGCAGTGGACCAAGCCCGATGATCCGCGGGGCCAAGGGTGCTTTGTCGCGAGCAAGGGCAAGATCTCGTTTTTCATCGACCGGGATGGGGATGATCAGGCCGATGACGAACAGATTGTGGCACAGGGCTGGGAAGAAATCCCGCAAAACGTCGATGCGGTCGGCTTGGCCATCGACCGCGATGGCTGGATCTATTTCGGATTGGGGACCGCAAATTATGCCAATGCCTACTTGGTCGATGACGCGGGCAATTCCAAATACGATCTGAAGAGCGATCGAGGAACCATCCAACGCGTGTCGCCCGATTTCTCGAAACGAGAAACCGTTTGCACCGGAGTGCGATTCCCGATCGGACTGGACTTCAATGCACAAGGGGACCTGTTTTGCACCGACCAGGAGGGTGCGACCTGGTTGCCCAACGGCAATCCATTCGATGAATTGCTTCACATCCGCCGAGGAAAGCATTACGGATTCCCACCCAGGCATCCCAAATACAACCCCAGCGTGATCGACGAACCCTCGGTATTCGATTATGGACCTCAGCATCAATCGACCTGCGGCATGTTTATCAATCCCGCCGCCAGCGATCGTTCCCACTTTGGACCCGCTGCCTGGGAAGGGGATGCCATCGTGACCGGCGAATCGCGGGGCAAACTCTGGCGAACTCAACTGGCAAAGACCACGCACGGATATGTTGCCCAATCGCAACTCATCGCCTGCTTGCAGATGCTGACCATCGACGCATGCCCCTCGCCCGATGGAGCGATGGTGGTTGCGTGCCACAGCGGACCTCCAGACTGGGGCACCGGCCCCGCGGGAATCGGCGAACTATTGAAAATCGTTCCTATCAAAACCGAGGTCGAAGTGCCTCGTCCCGCGCTATCTTGGTTTTCCTCACCCGATGAAATCGCGATCGCCTTCGATGCTCCACTGGATCCGGATCAAGTCAAAACCTGGCTCGGCGAGATCGATGTGTATGCGGGGCCTTATGTTCGGGCAGGCGATCGGTACGAGAACTTGAGCCCCCCCTATGCCGTCGTGAGGTCGCAGAGCCTGACGCCTCGTCGCCGCATCGATGTTTCGAGCATCGGTATCTCGCCCGATCGCCGCACCCTCCACGTGCGTATTCCGGCGCAACGCATTCATGAGCACTACGCGGTGCGATTGCCTTCTGCGTTCGCATCCCCCGGAAAGGGAATCGAACAGCGGCCTGAGATGGAAATCGATGTGGCTCCCTTCGGTGTCTATGCATCATGGGTTTCCGACGCGGATCCGAGCGTCGCATGGTCCGGCGTATTGCCTCACTGGGACCTCGACGTGGCCAAGGCATGGTCGCGCGGCAGCGCCGAGCACGATCGGCTATGGGATCGCCTTCGCGAACCCGGGATCCTTCGCATGCGAACGAACCTCGATATCGTCGATGTTTTAAGACCCAAAGTCCAACCGGGGTCGAGCATCGATTACTCCTGGCCAAACGAAAATGTGACCCTACGCGTCTCGGGAGCATTGACCGGCTTGGAATTGAAAAACGGGCCCCAGGAAGCAATCGCGCTGACGAGAACCCCGACCGGGGAGCATCGAATCCCGGCCATCTTCACGATCGAAGGGAGCGACGCGAGCAGACACCCCTCGGAATTGCAAGCCGCGTACCGGACCGGTGACTCCAACGCGGCTCAACCCGGCATCGCGATTCATACCGACGAAGACATGCAAGATCGCGCCGTCTCCCTCCACCGATTCCGATTGCCAGGATTCGAGTCGCGCAGCGCGTCGCCACTCGAGGATGGGGTTTCGGTGGCGGAAGAATTGAAGGGGGGCGATTGGGGACGAGGTCGCCATGTGTTTCGAGGAGCGAAAGCCCGCTGCGCTTCCTGCCATAACGAACCGGGAATGGGCGCGACCCGAATCGGGCCCGATTTATCCAATTTGGTCCATCGCGATTATGCATCGGTGATGCGGGATATTCTTCATCCCAATTACGCGATCAACCCAGAGTTCATCGGACACAAGGTTCGACTCCACGATGGTACGATTTTGGTAGGCGTGCTGCGAGAGAAGGATGGCCAACTCCTTCTAGGGGATTCCGAAGGCAATACGACTTCCATCGCGAAGGATACGATCGAAACAATGAGCCCTTCGGCAACATCGACGATGCCGACAGGACTCTTCGATACGCTCTCCGATTCGGAGCGGACGGATTTGATGGCCTATTTGCTTCGCCCGCCACCGAGCATGCCGCTGGAACGTCCGAACCAAGCTCCGCCGCTGCGCACCGCCGCGGAAGTCGCGAAGGTTCTCGAGGGTTCGGTGGTCGAGGGACAAACGTACCGACAACTGCGAATCGTGCTGGTAGCAGGCCCAAAAGATCACGGCCCTAACGAACATGATTACCCGGCATGGTTGATCCAATGGGGGCAATTGCTGGCGGCTGCGGACCATGTTGCGATCGATACAGCGTGGGAGTTTCCAAGTGCCGAACAACTCGCGTCGGCAGACGTCCTTCTCTTTTTTCAGAAGGGGGATTGGAACCGAGAACGCGCGCAGGCCATGGATGCATATTTCCAGCGGGGCGGTGGCGCGATGTATCTCCACTGGGCGGTCAACGGAAACGAATCGGCACCGGATTTCGCCAAATGGATCGGTATCGCGTCGCGCGGAGGCCTGATCCGCTTTCGACACGGGCCTCTCATGTTGCGGATCGACCATCCTCAACATCCGATCCTTCGCAATATCGAACGCTTGGAATTGCTCGATGAGAGCTACTGGTTGCTGTCGAGGAGCGAATTGCCCGTCGATATCTTGGCATCGAGCGAAGAGGATGGGAGCCACCAGCCTCAATTATGGACCGCGGAACCCGGCAAGGGGCGAGTCCTGGTCAGCATCCCAGGGCACTACAGTTGGACATTTGACGATCCGATTTTCCGCACGGTGCTGCTTCGCGGTATCGCATGGATCGCTCGCGAACCGATCGACCGCTTCAATGAGTTGGTACCTTTGGGCGCCCGCATGACCAAGTAAGGTCACATCGTCGATCCGTTCTTGAGCCCAGGCGCCCCATCGCGAGCAACCCGGCGCATGGCGTCCGGCTGAGCGTCGCAGTCGAGGGCAAAGACCCGGCGCTGCAGAGTCTCAGGCGTATCATCCGCCAACACCTCGCACGCTCGCTGCAAGAGGATCGGGCCATGGTCGTATTCGTTGTCGACCCAGTGAACCGTGCAGCCGGAGATTTTGACCCCGAATTGAATCGCAGCCTCATGCACGCGCAGCCCATACATTCCTTTCCCGCAAAACGCCGGGATCAACGAGGGGTGGACGTTCAGCACGCGATGGTCGAAGTCGGGCGGAATCAACAGATGCTCCAAGTATCCCCCCATGACAACCAACGCCGCGCCGGACCTCCGAATCGCATCGAAGACCGTTTGAGAATGGAGTTGCGGGTCCGAAAAATCACGCCGCCGAATGACCTGCGCGGGAATGCAGGCGTCGCTGGCATATTGCAGGCCGCCAGCCTCTTTGCGAGAACTGATCACGAGCCGAATATCAACGGGCAATTCCCCCTGGGATTGCTTCACGATCAGGTTGCGAAGCGTCGTGCCACCTCCGGAGATCAGAACCGCAATCGGGAGCCGCGTCATGGATGAGTCCGTTTCATAATACGATGGATGTTGGAAATGTTATCCGGACGAAATCATCCTGTCTGTCGGACAAAAAAAAAGGCGCTGCGTCGAATTCGAAACAGCGCCTTGGACCACCAACTCAGCAACGCTTACTTCTTCGACTTGCCGACTTCGTCCTTAAGCTGGTCGAGAAACTCCCCGAGTTGCTCCTTGCCTTGTGCGTCGGCGAGCGAGAAGGCTTCCTCTTGGATCTTAAGGGCCTCCTCATTATTTCCGAGCGCGTACTCGAGGTGGGCCAATGTATCGAGGATCATCGCCTTCATGTTGCCTTGCTGTTTCGCGGCACCCTTCTTGGCCAAGTCGCGAGCACCTCGCAGAACATCCTTGCTGTCGATCCGTCCTGCATCGCTCATCTCCCACACGGTCCAGGCGACTTGGTTCGCGATCTCAGGATTGTTTTCAGCGAGCTTGAAAACCGATTCAAAGGTGGTCTTGATCTCACCGGAATCGCTGTTGGCTAACTGATGCAGATTGATTTTGAACATCAGAAGGTTCAACTTCATGTCCGGCTGCTTTGCTTTTTCGACGAACTCGTCGAGCTTGGCAAAAGCTTCCGGGAACTTCTTCTTGCGGACGAGACCGACAATTTCGGTCTGGGCTTCCTGCATCAGAGCTTCTTGTTCCTTTGCTTCCTTGAACTCGATGGCGAACTTTTCGCGATCCCATTTGTCGTTGACCACCATGTCGAGCGGTTCATCCATTTCCACGGGGTGCCCGATCCATTCGATCTTGGCATCTTTGCCGACGATAAAGGCGCAGGGGATACCTTTTTGATCGGCGGCATTCATGTAGTCTTGCCCCGACGAGCCGTCCGGATCGGTGGTCAAGCAGTAGGACTTGGTCAGTTCGCGGAAGCTCTTGATCCCCTCGGAATCGGCGGCGAGACGTGGCGGAAGCTCTCGTTCCAGGAATTCCTCAACGGTCTCAAGAGGTTCATCGCTGATGCTGACGATTTGAACTCCCTTGCCCGCGTACTTCTTTTGGGTTTCCACAATGTGGGGCATGCTCATGATGCACGGTCCGCACCACGTCGCCCAGAATTCGACAACGTAGACTTTGCCCTTCTCGAATTTGGTGACCTTGCCAAACTTGCCTTCGCCGTTTTGCACCCAGTGCTCGACATCGAGGGCTGGAGCTTCGGACCCGATCGACAGCGAGTCATCGCCGTGAGCTTGACGGATGGCAAAGCCGCTGGAACAGAACGCCGCAATCAATGCAGTTTGCAGGGCGACTCGGCGGAATAGCGCTTTCATGAAATGGATCCTTAGGGATAGGTTTTGATCGCCAGCGTGAGGCGGTTGAAATCTCGCCGCAGGTGCGGACGACGGCCGAATTATAGGAATTGTCGTCCGGATATGCAAAAGGGTGATCCGAGGTCACTTGCGCGCCGGGGATGCGGTCAAGGGATCCTCGGGCCACGAATGCTTGGGATAGCGGCGTTTAAGCTCTTTCTTGACCTCGCCGTACCCGAATTGCCAGAAAGAAGCCAAATCATCGGTGACTTGTTGGGGACGCATG
>JBKDPB010000278.1:0-39019 GCA_046342615.1 Planctomycetota bacterium
GTCAGGTTCAATACGGTCGCTTTGTCGGTGGTCGCCTTGAGCGTCAACGTCAACGCGTTGGAGTTATCCCACACGTAATCGGCGATCGTCGTCAGTTTCCCTGGATACCCTTCGTCTCCGTCGGGACTAACCAGTGTCAAACGGAGGCCTACACTCGCGTCGGTTTTCAATTCCTCAACGGTCCACATCTTCTTGTCGAATCCTTTCTCGCCGCCATGAAGATGGTTCGTCGAGTTGTTGATCGCGAGCGAATAGGCCTTGCCATCGAGCGTGAATTTGCCTTTAGCGATTCGGTTGCAAAAGCGGCCCACGGTCGCGCCAAAGTACGGGTGTCGCTGCAGATAGCCATCGATGGAATCAAAGCCGGCCGTGACATTCACGCGTTTCCCTTGGCGATCAGGGACCTGGATCGATACGATAATCGCGCCGTAGTCGATCATCTGAACCGAATTGCCCTCAGCGTTGGTGAGCGTGAAGAGGGTCACCGGAGCTCCGTCAGCCATACCGAAAGGTTTCTTGTCAATGGAAAGCATAGATCGCGTCGAATCCCAAGCATGAAGTGGTGCACAAAACAAGGTCGTCCAGAGCAGAGCCAGGCAAACGGTGCCGCCTGCCGAGGAATGGAACGTAGATGGGTTGGTCATAAGCTTGCCCAGGAATAAAGTGGCGATGGGTTTAAGGGGGTTACTTGGAATCAGCAGGTTCCACTCGACCGAACAAGTGACCGCCGACGGTATCGTGCTTCCAGGTGCCAGCGTACTTTCGGTCATGAAAGACGACACGGGCGGAGAACGTCCCCAGGCCTGGAATGGAAATCGAATCGAGGACGATCATCGGAGTTCGACCGACCCATTCTACATTCACAAAGACGGGGACCGAAAGATCCTTGTCGCCGTATTTGATTCGGGTCGTAATTTCCCAGAGATTGTCTTCTCCAGCGACCTTCTTAGCGCTCTTGATTTCGTAGCGTTCTTCCTCGAGCTTGTTCAACGGCTGGCCGTCGATGGTAAAAACACCGGTCAACACCGCGCCCGACAGATACTTTTCGAATTCGGCGACCGGAGGTGTCGAGTTGCCAGCGGCCGGTTTGCCGGGTTCCTGGGCGTTCCCAACGAATGCGACCATGACTGCAGCGACGCCGAGAAGAACGAAGCATCGAAGGACAAAACGCGGCAAAGGGATCATTTTTGTGGACATCAAGGCCTCGAAGACGGAAAGGAAGGAAGGGCAGTTCGCCTAGAGATTTCGAAGGAACTCGACGGAGTTTCGAAACTCCTCAACAGGGTTGGCAGCCATATCCCGTTCCACAACAAAGTACCCGCGATACGCATGCTCCTCAAGCGTGGCAGCGATATTTGGGAATTCCGCCAAACCGTATCCAAGTGGGACCTGGGTCCCCCGCCCCCGAGCGCGGTCCGGAACCCCATCCTTTGCATGGACGAGCATCACATGCTTGGCAACCCGGGAAAGATCCTCCAGCTGGAATCCATTGACGAGGAGGTTGCCCGGATTGAGGGTGACTCCGACGGAGCCATCGGGGAGCGACTCGATCAATTCGCCCAGCCGAGCCAACGGTTCCGACCCGGTTTCGCAGGCCAGAAATGCTCCGATCCGCTGGGAGTACCCCCCCAGATCCGACAGAACGCTCCGCAAGACTTCTCGAGAGGGATGCGCCGGATCGGATTCGATGGTGCCGACATGGTTGACGACGACATTCGCTCCCAGGTCATATGCCATTTTCATGGCCCGTTTCGTGCCCTCGATCCGACGGTCCAATTCCTCCGTGGTTTCGTACCCGCGCCGTGTCGCATACCTAACCGCTGCAACTCGCAAATTCAGATCTTCCAGCATTTTTCGAACTTGCCGAAGCCCGGTGCCGACAAGTTCTGAGGGGCGAAGCTCCGTTCTGGCATCAATCTCAACCCCTTCGACTCCGAGTCGCGCCGCAACATGCAAAGCTTGCTTGAAGGGAAGCCTCAGTCCTGCGAGCTGGATACCGATTCGAATCCCAGGCAAAACAACCTCCAAAACCCATGAATGAGAAATCGCGACCTTGGCCCCTTGCCGTCCGCTGCCTTTGTGCGGCGGTGTGCATTGTAGCCACGGCCAGCGGCCCGTCCACGCGGGCGGAGGATGGGCTCGCGATCGCCACCATCGCGCGATGGGATTTCGGCAGCGACGAGGATGCGCAAGCGGACCGATGGCCCGATGGATGGACGCGCCTCAAGGATACCAGGCATCCCGGTTTCATCCCCATCCAAATCGATAAAAAATCGGTTATGGGCGTGGATACAACGAATGCCGAACGCATTCGCCGCTTGATGGCGAAACTGTATCTGGGCTTGCAGAACCAGCGATCCCCCTGGGAAATCATCCCGGAAACCATTCCGGCTCCCGTCGAAAAGTTCGTCGAAGGGACACTCGTCGATCCCTATTTGCGCATCGATATGGATGGCAGCTCCGCCGAGATCTACTCGCCGAAGATTGCGGTGGACGACGATTCGTATTATGGCCTGCAGGTTGAGGCCATGAGCAGCTCGGATGATTTCCTTGTCAAAGCACAGCTTCGCTTCTTGGACCGATCGGGACAGGTGATTTATCGGACCGAGACTGGAACCCTCGCCGGAGACTCCGATTGGCGCCGTTTGCAAACGGAGGGAGCCTACGACGCCCCCAGCGGAATCGCCTCCATTCAAGCCGTCTTGGTGGTCGAGCCGAGAAACGCACGCGCGACGAAAGCGGTCATCGGATTCGATCGTATCCGCCTGGTGCAAATGCCAAAAATTCGACTTCAACTCGATCGCGTCGTGAAAATTTATCGGCCAGGCGAAGATGTCGATGTCCACTTGTTCGCTTCCGGATTGCGCAAAGGCATCACGCGTGTGGATTTGTTCCTCTACGATCACGATGGAAATCTCATCGCAAGCGAATCCAAAGAATTGCCCAATTCGCAGAAAGTCTACACCTCGACACAACTCCTGCCCCAGGGAGTCAGTCGGTGGGAGGGGGAGTGCGATTGGCAACTACCGGATCTACCCCCGGGTTACTATGAGATCATGACCCAATTGAAGCGGAACAGTACCGTGTTCCTTCAAGACAGGGAGTATTTCGCCGTTGTGCCTCCCGCTCCCAATCCGAATTTCGACCACCGATTCGGTTGGTCTTTCGACGAGCGCATTTTGGACTGGAAACGCGATGACCTGATCAAGCTTCTGCGAGAAGGAGGCTCAGGCATCATGAAATTGCCCATATGGTTCGATCCAAATGACCTGGTCGAGCAAGATCGACTGTGCACAACCATCGATCGAATCCAATCCATCGGAGTACGTTGCGTAGGAATCATCGATCGCCCCATTCCCAAGCGCGGCAGTGCCTCAGCCCAAAATCCTGGTCTCGAGGATCCAAGCATCTGGCAACCCCAACTTGAACCGGTCTTTCAAACGATCTGCATGTACATCGTCGATTTCCAGATCGGCCGAGACCAGGATACGCAATATGGCAGCAATCCTCGCTACGAAGAGATGCTCGCGTGGATCAAAAAGATACTCCGCCGCTACGGTACCGAAACAACCATTACGTTGCCCCGAAACACGTGGCTCAACCCAGCCCAAAGCCTTCAGGTGGACCGTTGGCAGTGGTCGATCGAAGACACGATCTCGGAATCGGAGTGGCCTCAAATGCCTCCCGATCCAAAAGCCGTCTATCCGGATTGGACCTGCATCACTCCCGCCTCCGCCGAAAAATACTCCTTGCCAATACGCACCCAGGATCTCGCCGCGAGGATGATCGCCTCCATCAGGCCTTGGACCGGCCGAACCTCCACCGGTTGGGTCAGGAAACCCTTTTCGGGAGACGTCGGTTTTCTAGATCCCGACGGTTCACCTCGCGAGATGTTTCTACCCTACCGTATGCTCCTGGACGCGATCAAGAAACGAGAGTTCGTCGGCGAAATACCGATGGACGGAGGAAGCCGCAATGCACTGCTCGTATCCGACACCGATAGCTGCGTGATCGTGTGGTCACCGTCACCTGTGACCGAGCAACTCTACCTCGGCGATAACCTGGAAGCGATCGACGTCTGGGGCCGACGCGTCGACATCGACAAAATAGAAACACCGTTTGGGCCCGAACATCGCATCCAGCTCAACAAATGGCCCCTCATCCTCCGCGGCGTGGATACCAAGATCGCGATGTGGCGCATCGGCCTCGCGATGGATCAACAACGCCTCGATTCGCTAGTCGGACTTCCTCAGAAACTCCTGGTTCGCTTCAACAATCCCTTTTCATTCCCCATTTCGGGACGAATCGAACTCGTGGCGCCCCACATCTTCGCCAATGAACGAGAATCCTCTGCATTCGATGTTGGTGCCTCGTCCGAAGTCTCCGTGCCGATCACCGTAATGCTGAGACCCGATGCCACGTCGCAGGAAACACCCATCCGAGTGATCATCACGCTCAACACCTCTCCGACCCGGCGATTCTCGATGTCGGAAATCATTCGAATTGGAAACGACGAGGTCGATTTCCAAACTTCCTACCGCATCAGCGACATCGACGAACTATGGCTCGATATCGACGCGATCAATCACACCACAAATACCGCGAGCTTCGACTGCCAACTCTTCATCCCCGATCGCCGAAACGAACGCATCCAGTTTCCAGCGGTCGAAAGCCAACAGACAAGAACCGTCGTGCTCCCCAAAGCTAGCGAGCTGATGTATAAAACGCTGTGGTTGCGCTGCAGTCAAATCGGAACGCGGCGCATACTGAACTACCGCATCGTTATCGAACCCGAATCCACGGGGCAAACGCCCGATACCGGGGAATCTTCACCGTGAGCCACCGAACCGACCTGCAAACCGTAATCCACATCCTGGAACAACTCGCGCCCCTGGCGTTGGCGGAGAATTGGGATAACGTCGGCCTGCTCGCAGGCGATCGAAATGCTCCGATCGGGCGTATCATGACGTGCTTGAGCTTTACCCCAACCACCCTTCAGGAAGCCATGGATCGACGCGCGGACCTTGTGGTCGCGCATCATCCGATCCCATTCAAGCCGATCACTCGCATTACCTGCGACAGCACCACGGGCAAACTCCTGCTGTCCGCGATCCGCTCAGGGATTTCGATCTACTCCATGCATACCGCATGGGACAACGCGCACCAGGGAATCAATCGCCAGTGGGCGTGTGCGCTCGGACTCAACCACATCGCACCGTTGAACCTGTCGCCAGTCCCTGAATTGAGGGAGATGAATCTGGGATCCGGAATCAGCGGAACACTCACTCCCCCACGGTCCGTGGCTGAACTCCAAACCGCCATCGCTTCGTTTCTGTCAAGTGCATCGCTGCGATCCACGCATCCACCCCACCACACCATCTCCAAACTGGGAATCGTGTGCGGCAGCGGGGGAAGCATGGTCGCCATCGCTGCACAGCACGGGTGCGACGGTTTCCTCACCGGCGAAGCGACCTACCACCAATGCCTCGAAAGCGAGGCTCTAGGGGTCGCAATGATCCTGACGGGACATCACGCCAGCGAATTCTTTGGAATGCAATCGCTCGCCAAGATCATCTCGGAACTCCTCCCCAGCGTCGAGTGCTTTGCTTCCTCGCGCGAAGAGAGCCCATTCTAAATTCTGAATAGCGGATCGCGCTTCCCTCGCAATCACTTTGCCTGGAGCCCAGGCGATACGATCCTCTTCTCCAAAAGTCCGAAACCATACTGCACCACCAGCGCCATCACTGCGGCAGGCACCGCCCCTTGCAGTATCAAGGACAAGTCGTTCAATCGAATGCCGGTCAGGATCGGCGATCCATACCCCCCTGCCCCGATCAAGGCACCGATGGTTGCGGTCCCGACGTTAATCACCGCTGCTGTTTTGATTCCGGACAGGATCGACGGCAGCGCCAACGGCAGTTCCACCAATCGCAATCTCGCCTTGGAATTCAACCCCAGCACCTCCGCCGACTCGCGCATCGCCGCCGGAATCTGACGTATCCCCGAATACGTCCCCCGAACCATCGGCAGGAGGCTGTACAGAAACAAAGCCATAATGGCCGGAGCCGGGCCGATCCCCATGTCGAACAATGCAAAAAACGGCATCACAAAGACCAACAAAGCCATCGAAGGCAACGTTTGAATGACTCCAACCACCCCGAGCACGGTTTGCCCGACGGCTTCGTTTCGGGACGCCAATATACCTAGCGGTATCGCGATGGCGATCGCCAACCCTAAGGACACCAGCACCAAAAACAAGTGCTCCCATGTGGTGTGCAACATCCGACCCAAAAATCGACCTATCTGAGCCGACATGCTCGAACTCGGCAGTTGCAAACTTAGGTGCAGCTTGTTGTTTAGAAACTCACCCGCGACGACGGTCTCGAGCTTGCGATCAAGACGCACTTGAGCTGACATACCCGCCATCTCGACGGGGTCGATCAAGTCCTGCATCTTCAAAATGGCCTCGGCAGCTTGTGGAACTCGCTTTGGAAGATCGTCCCGCATCAGCACGACAGCGTAATACATAGGAAAGAACCCGAGATCGTCCTCGAGCGCGATCAAATCGTAAAACTTGATTTCCGGGTCGGTCGTGTACAAATCGGTAACTTGGATCGAATCCTTCTCGAGACCGCGATAGGCGAGATTGTGGTCCATGACGCGCAGTCGCGTCTGAGGCAAAGCATACTTTTCCTTCAACGGCTGCCATCCGTCCTGCCGCTCGACAAATTCATCGCTCAATCCGAGCACCAGGTCCGGATGCTTCTTCAAATCGCTGATGGTGCGGATGTCGAGTCGCTCGGCTACCCGGCGCCGCATGCCCAGCGCGTAGGTGTTGTTGAACCCTAGACGCTGCGACATGACAACCTTCCGCTCCGCGAGCGCTTCGCGCATCGCTCGCTCGGAATCCAACGGCACTCCCGCGCGGGCTGCATCCCCCAAGATCTCCTCTCGGATGGTTCCGGTGTACTCGACGTAAGCATCGATCTCGCCGGACGTGAGCGCTTGCCAGAGAATCTGCGTCCCGCCGAGTTCCGCGCGATGCCGAGCCTCCGCTCCCGCATGACGCGCCAAATGCGCCGCCATCTCACCGAGGATCACGGACTCGGTGAACGCCTTCGATCCGATATGGACCTCGGGTGGTGTGGACAGACCGGTCCGGCCAAGGCTCGCGAGCAAGACCAGACCCAGGGCGATTGCACCATGATGAAGCGTGTGTTGGCTCATGACGCCTCTCCGTGGCCGTGGATCACCGGCAAGCGTTGCGCTTTGACAAAGCGCGTTACGAAATCGTTGGCAGGATGGGAAATCATCTCCTCCAAACTCCCCTGCTGAACAATGCGCCCTTCGCCGAGCATGATCACGTGGTCGCCAAAGAATCCGGCTTCTCCCATGTCGTGAGTGACCGTGATCGCGGTTTTCTTCAACCCGCGAAAGATTTTGCGAAGATCCTCCTGCAAATCGTAACGGACGAGCGGATCGAGCGCGCCCATGGGTTCGTCGAGCAGCATCACCGGGGGATCGAGCATCAGAGCCCGCATGATCCCAACCCTCTGCCGCTGCCCGCCGGATATCTGAGTGGGGTATCGATCCAGCGAAGCGCGGGGCAATCGGGTCAAATCCGCCAACTCCTCAATCCGCTTGCGGATGCGTTCCTCAGACCATTTGAGATGGCGGGCCATCAGACCGACGTTCTCCGCCGAAGTCAAATGGGGGAATAACCCGCCATCCTGGATGACATACCCCATTCGCTGGCGTATCGAGAGCAAATTCTCCGGCCTGATCTCGACGTCCTCAAAAAAGATATGACCTGAATCCGGCTGGATCAAACCGACCAACAGACGCAAAAGCGTGCTTTTGCCACATCCGCTGGGACCAATCAACACCGTCGATTTTCCCGGCTCGAAATTCAGCGTGGTGGGATGCAAAACGGTTAGATCGCCGAAAGTTTTGGAGACCTGTTCTAAACGGAACACGTCGGTAATGCTCTTTCTTGCCTAAGTGGTCTTCACGCGTCCCAGATGCTCTTCCTGCAATTGGTCTAGCATCGCCTGGATGCGGGTTTGAATCATCCGAGTCAGTTCGCTCGGGGACATCCTCTTCTCTTTCCCTTGAGGCAATTCGATCGGCTGGTCAAATCGCACACGAACGGCCAACCGTCCGCGCGGTGACGGATAAGTCGCTCCAAGAACATCCTCCTCGAGTTTATCAAGCGTCTCAGCCTGCCGCTCCAAGGTCGGACTCTCGGTGAGATAATCGCCGGGGTAGCTGTACAATTGCGTGACGAGAAACATATCCTCCATGCTTTCGTTCCAAGATCGGCGTTGCGATTCGCTCGCGGTGGCCCCTTCATCAACTTGCTGCTGGATGATTCGCCGACGCACCTCCTTCACGCGCTCGGGCAACATGCCTTGCCCGGCAGGAATCCCCAGCTGGGTCTCGGCAGCGTCGATGATCGCATCCGCGAGGCGAGCGATACGCTCCGCGATGGTTCCCCCTTGCGGAGCGGAGAAACGCTCCATCTCCTTCAATGCCAAAACTCCATCGGCGATCTTGAGAATGCGATCGCGCAGAGGTGTCTCCGGCTGCGGACGCCAGAAGAGTCGCCGTTCGATCTGCTCGGTGGTACGAACCATGCTCGGCGTCGGATCATCGAGATACCAACGCTTGATCGCGGTTGGAATAACGACAATTTTACGATCCGATTTTCGGGCTGCCATCAATGCCATGGCTGCGGCACCATCTCGGAGCGGGGTGATTCGATCGTTGGTGTGATAAACGTCTCCCTCCGGAAAAATGACCAAGGGCTCGCGGCGTCGCTGCAAGACATCAATGGCCGTCTTCATGGCCTGCATGTCGGTTCCCTCGCGGTCGACGCTAAAGCATCCGCAACGCTGCATCGATTCCTTCTCAAACCAACTGCTGGTGGCAAAGACCTGCCAAGCCGTCATGATATAGAACGGGCATGCAAGACGGTCGGAGGCTTCCAGCAGGCAGTAGGAATCCCAGTGAAACGAGTGATTCGGGGTCAGCATCACGCCATGCCCCTTGGCCAGCGTCTCTTTCAACACACCAAGCCCATCGACGTCGACCCGGGTGAATTGCTGCTGACGAATTGCGCGCCGCCGCCACGGCCTCGCAGCGTAATACCACCAGTAAGTCAGCTTCGGCGGCCAGTGCCGATGAGGTACACCATAAGGTTGATTGTTCATTCCGCAATTTTTACCGAAACCATCGCACGCAACCATTCCCCAGAAGAGTGCGATTCTAGGGAACGCCACACGAGACGGTCAACTAGAAGGAACTTGCGTTCATAGGGATTTCCAAGCCGATTTACGGGACGGCCTGCGCAAAGACTCAGAGACATGCCAGCCCGTTACGCAAAGAGCATAAGTCCCGAACGGATGCGATGCTTCTTACGGCTGGGGGCTCGCACTCCCATCCCGGACATAACGATTGAACCACGAGACCATTTCGGCCTGGGTGTGCAGGACGGACTGGCGACCTCGATAACCATGGCTTTCGTAGGGCAACATCACCAAGCGAGCAACGCCACCATTCCCTTTCACCGCCTGGAACATGCGCTGCGATTGGATCGGGAATGTCCCCGCATTGTTATCGTTCTCGCCATGGATGAACAAAATCGGCGTCTTGATCTGGTCGGCGAACATAAACGGGGAGATCTTCGAGTAAATAGCCTTGGCCTCCCAAAGGGGTCTCCGCTCCGACTGGAATCCGAATGGAGTCAATGTTCGGTTGTAGGCTCCGCTGCGCGCCACTCCAGCCTTGAACAGCTTGCTGTGCGCCAGCAAATTCGCGGTCATGAACGCGCCGTAACTGTGCCCGCCGACTCCCACGCGATCTCGATCGGCCACTCCCAGTTCCACCGCGTGATCGATCGCCGCTTGGGCGGCTCCGACAATCTGCTCGATGAAGGTATCGTTCATGGTTTCCGGGTCGCCGATGACCGGCATGGTCGCATCATCCATGACCGCATAGCCTTGTGTCAGCAAGGATAAATGGCTGCTGCCGCCGATCCGAGTGAACTCGTTCGGGTTGGCCGAGATTTGCCCAGCAGTGCTGGCATCGTTGAACTCGAGAGGGTACGCCCAAACCAGAAGCGGCAAGCGGGTTCCTTCTTGGTAATCGGCGGGAAGGTAGAGGGTTGCCGACAGCGGGACACCGTCATAGCGATGATATTTGACAATTCGCTTTTGAATTCCGCGCAGCTGCGGTGTCGGATCCACGAAATGCGTCAGTTGCTTCTCGGTCTCGCCGAGCAGATCTCGCAAATAGTAATTCGGAGGTTGCGTGGTGCTCTCGCGGCGAGCGATGATCCGAAGCTTGCCTTCGTCGAACTCAACAAGCCCCGCGACGTTCTCAGATACTTCGGGACCGCAGCGCCATAATCGCGACGTCTCCAAGGTGGTCAGGCTGCGGCGATCGAGAAACGGTCGGTTCCCCTCGGGCGATGCGCCAACTCCCGACAACAAGACCGTGTCTCCATGTTGTTTGGCGATGGCAAATCCGTTCTCATCGGGCTTAACCAACACTCGACCGGGATCTCCATAACGATCGCGAACACTCCGATCGAAGAAGACGCGAGGTTCATCCGTCGCGTCCAGATCGTGCATGAGGGTCGTGGTCCAACGTCGATCGCGATCGAGTTCGGTCGTCAGGAATCGCTTAGGATTGGCAAAGTAAGTCATGCCCGAAAAACGATGCCTCAACTTCACGAGCGGGCTCGCCGGCGTCTTGAACGGCGCATCCAGTATCCATAATTGTTCGCGATGTTCGACTTTGTTCTTGGGGTCACCGCCGTCGAGCGCTTCGGTCCATACCAAGCGGGCTGGATACCCCGGCCACCACTGAATACCGCGCGGTCCCATCCGAACCCCTTCGATCGGAATGCTCTCACCCAACGGAACGTCCGAAACGCGGTATTTGATTCCACCGTTCAGGTCGATCACATCGATCGTTTTGGGAAACAAATCCGCTGGGACCAAATAGGAAAAAGGCTTCTTCAATCGGCTGACCAGCAGATGCTGGCCATCGGGGGCCACCATCGCCGAGTCGATCCAGCCGGGCTCGCCGATCAATGCGGTCTGTGCGTTGGGCCCGAGCACCGCCAACTGCGCCGTCGCGTAATGCTCGAACAACGCTTCGTCATACGAATTGCTCAGCAAGTCCTGATAGGTGCGGACGGGAGCCTTGGCCCCGTCGGACTCCTGGACATTCGGTCCACTAGGGACCGCAGGTGCCTTCGGCTCGGCAGCACCGATATCCGGGACAAGGCATGCAATCACGCGTTCGCCATCCGGCATCCAATCGATTCCCTGCAGGACCGTCACCAAACGATCGGTTAATCGTTTAGGATTTTCCGGCTCTGCCACAGATACCCACCACAACTCGGTTCCTTGCGGTTGAATCTTGGTGAATACAAAAGCCTTCGATCGATGGGACCAGGAGATGGCCCCGATCCGAACATCCGCCTCCATGGGAATTCGAATCAGCGATTCCTCGTCCCGATGTCGCACCGCAAGCCCGCGGTAGAAATCGGTTTGGAATCGACCTCGAGATGTGGGATCGATCCGAATTCCTGCCAGGGCGAGCATGCGACGAGCCAGATCGGCAACATCGGGCATGGCATCGCGTTCGGCAAACACCACCCACTCTGTATCCGGACTCCAAAAAAGAGCCGGATCCGGTTTGGCATCGACAATCTCAACAATTTCTTTCGGAGGAAGTTGATATCCGGTCTGAGCTCGACTCGCCGATGGAACAGCACCGCTCATGATGAGCACCGCACAGCACCAGGACAGAACCATTGAGAATCGAAAACGACCCGCGTTCGGGTGGACTGTGTTGGTGCATACCATGCTGTGCTCTTCAAGACCGCTTGCTTCCACAAAACCGGAGGACCGCTACTCGACAATCAACTGCACACTTTCGGAGTGGCTGTTGAACTCCGGCGCGTACATGCACTGGAGCGTCGCCAATCCCATCGGATAATCTCCCGTGAGCTGGACCCGCAGTGGGTACTCGAACACGTAGTTTCCTTTCGGGAGATAATCGATGAAGAAATGGGTCGCCGTGTCGCGCGTGCTCTCATAGTATGCCAAACCGTCTTGAAAACGGTAGCCACTCAGGACGTTGACCGGCTCGGTTCCACTCCCCCGGTAGTCCTTGAGATGAATATACTCCATATCCCGATCGGTCCGGAGAACGATGCGGCAAACCAGTTCCTCGCCGACCGAGACAGGGCCATCGACCTCTTCGATGACAGGTCCGGATTCGGTCAAGCGGCGTTTGTAGATTCTCTTTTCGAGCTTGAGCGGCGTATCGGCATGGGAAGTGACCTTGCGGATATCTTCGAGGTATTGCCAATGGAGACTGCCCCAACTGACCCCCGCATCGGTCTTGGTAACCCGCACCCGTCCCATATCCGGTTTGATTTCTGAAGCGGGAAATTTCTGCTCGTAAAAACCAGTCCCGGCTTCGACGTCCTGAGGGACGATCGCGATGTCAGCGACTTGGACCTTGACCAAGGCATCGGAAGCCAGCCAATCGGCACCTCGGAGCATCAGGGCGTAAACGGCATCGGCCGTCGCCTTGGTCGTCTTCCAGTCCTGCGTCTGTTTTTGTTTGAGAAGCCAAACCTGGCAGTCCTCGACGGCCTTTCGATCGGCGGCCACCTCGTCGAAGGCTTCGATCATCATGGCCTGGGTTTCGATCGGGGCGCGGTACCACCACCAGGAGTTTTCCGTGTCTCGCCAGAACATTCCCATCTCTTCGTTCGAAACCGAGTTCTCGCGCAGACTCTTGGTGATCGCGGCGGGGACCTCACGGTCCCCCATTCGCTTCAGGCCAAGCGCGATGTGGGCCTGGGACTGGCGGCTCAGCTTCAGCCAATGCGTGCGGGCCTGGTCCTGCCAGAATTTCAGCGCGACCTGGTTCTTTTCGCCGACGGGACGGTCGAGCAGGTAGAAGCTGCGTCCGTACAAATACATTGCGATCGTCGGCGACAAGTGATTCTTGCTGGGATTCCGATCGACGGACGAAATCCGTTCGTAACGTTCCCGCATCCAATCGTCGAGTCGATCGAGAGCTCGAATGGCGAGCGATTCATCGACACGAACCTTCATATTTCGAAGGCGACCAAAGCCGGTGACAATATAGAGCGAAAGGTATTCATTGTCGGGTCCGCCGGGGAACCAAGGCCACATGCCGTTGCTCCGCTGCATCTCCGCAAGTTTTTGCATGGCTCTCTGCAATTCCGACTCGAGGCGATTCTTCTCGAACAGGAGTCCGACATTGCGCCTCGCGAGAGACTCGTTATTGGCGTCTCGGAGCCAAGGCGTTTCCTCGATCAATACCGATTTCAGGTCTTCGTTCTTGCTCAGAGGCGAACGAAGGGCGTCGGGTTGAATTTCCCGCCATACGGAAAAGACCCGTTCAATCTTGGGATCGCTCGTGGCGATGTGTCGCGCTAGCGCATTGGCATATAGGCGATTGAAGACTTGCTCGCTGCAATCGTAAGGGTACTCCATCAAGTACGGGAGCGCGAGGACCGCGTACCACGCGGGTTGCGATGTCATTTGCACCGTCAACGATTGATGCCGAATCGACGTCGAGCCCGCTGATTCGATCAACTTTTTTAGTTCGAATTCCTTCGTCTCTTTGCCCCGGATCGGAAGAGGAATCGATTCCGTGATCAGGATACGATTGGACAGAACGGGCAGCATTCCCTCCTCGCCATCGGACAACTTTTCCGTCGCCGCAACGGCTCTGTAGATGACGGGGCGTGCGCCGTCCGGAACCTTGATCTTCCAGCGCAGGCTCTTGGAACTGCTGGGGCCCAACTCGAACGCACGCTCGGCTCCGGTATTCTCATAGGCCGCGTCGACATCGCTCAGGTCCACGGCATCCCTCAGATGCAAGGCAACGGTGCCCGATTGCGGGGCCGTGCTCTGGTTGGTGACCTTGACGCTGAACTCCAATACATCGCCTTCGCGAAGGAACCGCGGTGGATTGGGCTGGACCATCAAATCCTTGGTGGTAACAACCGAGTCATTTAAGCCGCCGTTGCGCAATTGTTGGTCGTGCGCGAAACTGAGGAATCGCCACTGGGTCAACGCTTCGGGCATGGTGAACTGTATCGTCACTTTCCCCTTGCCGTCGCTGATCAGGTGGGGAAAGAAGAAGACGGTTTCATTGAGGTTTTTCCTCGGCGTAACCGAATCGAGCTTGGGACCTGTCTTGGGCACTGGTGCGTTGAATTCCCCTTCTCCAGAAGCTGCCTTCGCGAACTCCGCATTCGCGCTCCGCGCCCCTTCCCCCGGCGGCAAAGCCGCAGGAGCCGAATCCGCTGCCATCGCTTCGAGCATCGGAACTCCCCCTAATCCTCCCCCCGCCAACCCACGACGCAGAAACTGCTGCGAGTACGCGAACGCCATTAACTGGGTTGGAAAAGAACGGTATCTCCAATCGATGTATTCAGGTTGTTCGTAGATCCCGCTGTACAAAGAACCAAAAATGTTCGCAGCATTCTGGAACGCAACATTCATAGACTGCGACTCGCGATAGAAGATCCACTGAAGATAGTTCCACGCATGGGGAACGTATGCGTCGAGCGACTGGTCGTAAAGAGCAGCGACCATTTCCGCAGCCGCACCATCGCCCTTGGGATCCTCGATCGTGAGGCTCCATGTCTCCTCGGACCCTGGCATCAATTTCGATCGGAAGCGATCCCAGCGGACCGTCAGTTGCTTGTTGCTCCACGGGACATCGATCACATGGGTTTCGGTGTACATGCGGTTCTCACGCACCATGGTTACATGGACCGTGAACCCGCCACGCAAAGATTCATCGATCGGCTGTTCGATCGCGAATTGGGTCGCACCCGCAGGCGTCCAGTACTTGTTGAGAATCTTGCCGCGATGTTCGATCTCGATGAAGGCTCTCGCGGGTTGGTACCCCGATCCCCAGAATCCCTTCCATGTCGCACCCGGCTCTACGGACGCCTTGGGCATCGCGAACACGAACGGCAAACGCATTCCGAGTTCCTTCGCTTTCTCGTCGAGGACCTTCAGATTCAGTTCCGCCTTGATCGGTTTGCCGAATCGATCCTGCGATTCCGCAATACAGCGGTAGACTCCGCGCTTCAGGTTGAACGCTAGCTCCTGGGCACCATCGTCGCCGCTGTCGAGATCCAACGCTGCAACTTGGTCGCCCAGCGGCCAGTTCTTGTAATCCGCCGGATCCGGTTCCACGGAGGGTGGCAGAGTCTTGCCCGATGGGCGGCCTCGAACGGCGCGATTGGGACGAAACATGCGTTGGCCGAGGATATCGGGACGAATCACTTGCTCTGGCTCGCGCAAGGAATAGATGCGAAGGGTCCCTTTGCCAGGGATCGCCTGGCCGTTGAGGGTCCGGGTGGCCACGGTGAGTTTGATGTCACGATCCTGGGTCTGCCAATGGTCGGCGGTAAGGTCGATTTGCATGGCCGAATATCCAACCGACACCATTCCATCATCGGATCGTGTCTCGCCGGTTCCATCGGTGACATCGGCAGTGATGGCATAGGTAAAGATCGGGTCTTCGGACTCGGAGATCGAGCGATCGGGCCGAGCAACGAACGTGCATGCAAAGGAACCGTCGTCCCCTGTTTCGGTCCATCCGTTGGCGATCTCCTGCGATTGCCCCATAAACGGAGCGATGCGCCAAGCGTAACAGAACATGAACCAATTCGGCCATCGCACCTGTCGGACGACACGATAACGAACGCGAGCGCTTTGGATGGGGGCGCCGGTGTAGGACATGGCCTTGCCCTTGACCGTCACGGAGTCTCCAAGCCGAACCGATTCGGTGGGAACATCGATATCGACCTTGAATTTCGGCCGCTTGTACTCCTCGACTTGGATGTTCGCGAACCCCACAGTCGCTCCTTCGACTGCGAGGATCATTCTCCCCGTGCCGCGATCGCGCGGCGCGGTAAACGTCCCTGAGAAGGAACCGAAGTCGTTGGATCTCACGTCGAGGACACTCACTTCCTGCTGATTGATATCGAGCAGCCTCACTCGAAACGCACGATTCTTGACCAACTCGTAGCGGTTCTCGCTGGAGTCCAACGTCATCGCGACCCCCTTGAAATGAATCATCTGGCCTGGCCGATAAATGGCGCGATCGGTGAACAGCGTGACCGGAGCGGAGATGCGATCGGGGTTCGGTTGCGGTTGGGAGTAAAACTCGTTTCCGCTAGCGAGCATTTGATCCTGATAGTTCACCACCAGAAACATGGAGTTGTTCGTTGGCGGGATTTCAAATTGGCCATTGGCATCGGTGGTGGTCGAGGGGCCGTCGACCATGCGCACACCGTTCTGATGGTCGCGATACAAGGTTTTGATACGCGCTCCTGAAATCGCTGCCCCCGTGCGGTTGTCTAGCACAAAACCTGACAGCGGTTTGCCGTTGCTCCACGATTGACGAACGATCAATGCCAGGTGACTGACCCAGGCTTCGCAGGCGAAAACCATATTGCTCGGATCGTCGAAGCCAGGCTTGAGACTCGCCAAGACCATGTAGTAACCGGCAGGCAACCCCTTGGGTGCAGCCACATCCTGCGTCGCGTCGCGGTAGTCGTCGGTGGCGGGCAGATCCGTTGTCCATTCCGCGACCGGGGGCAGTTTCGCGAGTTCCCTACGATCCGACTCGTTGAACCCACCGGGATTCCAGCGATCCTGCGTGAATCGCGTAAGCCATTCTACCCGCACGACTCGAAAGTGAAGTTGGGTGATATTGCGATACGACACGCGAATCGAAGGCAATGGCTCGCTCCAAACCCGTTCGGTTTGAATGGATGCGGAGGGCTGTTCGATTTCGAGGATGATGTTGTGGCATTCCTTGCCCCCGACACTCTCCGGGAATGCGTTCTTGCCTTGCAGCGCGATTTCGCGAGCGGCAACCCGATCCTGGGCCGCAACGAGCAACTCAGCCCACCTTGCACGGGCCCGCGCTGACAATTCGTGCCTGGCATGCTGGTCGGCAAATCGTTTCAGGGCAGCCTGATAGCGATCCGACTTCTCTTCGCCGACCGCCAGGTTGTAGACGAACCTCAGTCGCGTCATGTCCGCCTCGAGGAATGCGGTGGGATCCGTATCGCTCCGATGGAATGCCAAGAGCGATTGCAGGAGTCGGATCCCTTTGAGTTTCGGCGATTGCTCATCCTTCGTCTCCGGTTGCCAAGCCAGGAACTCGTCGACAGTCCCGAGCGCTGGGGACGATCCATCGATCTCGAACGCATCCTGCCGAAGCGAGCCCGCTTGCTCTCCCGAACCATAGAACTCGATGGCATGATGCGCGAGGAAATCGAACAGAGTAGGTCGATAGGCATCGGGCACATTTCCCTTGTCGAGAAGGTCGTCCCAGTTCGCGATCGGAATCGATTGGAGGGTTTTGGCATCCCCCAACGCGTCGGCATAATGTTTGTCGATCTCTCGAAACAGGCGAGCGAGATCCCACGTCGTGAAATCGTCGCCGGGTGCCGTTGCGGTCGCCGTTCGATTGGCGAACTGCCAACGATGCTGCTGGAAGTAGGCCCAGTACCATGAGCCTTGAAGGGCGTGCATCATCGGTTTCATTGCGACCGGCGCGGCGTCGATCGCGGACTGCATGCGTTTAATCGCTTCGGCAGGGTCGCCACCCTCGATCTGCCCCTCGAGCATGATCTTGTAAGCGATCGCTTTGGTGGCTTCGGGATAGGCCTGGTCCTTCATCGCTCCGTCGTAAATCGACTGGAGCTTCTCGGCAGCCGTTTTCGGGAGTCCCTGCGAAACGGATTCCTCGACTTGTTTCCACATGGTTTTGCGATCCTGAGAGGATGGAGGGGGAGGCGCGTCCGGTCGCTGAGAAACGGCCCAGGCGGACGCAAACATCAGTCCGAAGAATCCAAAAACCGAAAGGGTGCGATAGTGACGAGAATTCATGTTGTTCGGATGCCGAAAGAGGAGTGGAGCATGGAAACGGGCAGACAACAGATTTCGGGGTTCTTGCGAGATGAGCCAGGGCCCTCTGACCCATCAACGGAACGTCTACCCGTTTCTTAGGGGCCCCCACTCAGATTTCAGAAGAATTTTCCCACAACGATTGCTTTGGGATCCCTCCTGTCCCTGCTGTTCATCCCTTCCGACGGGAAAATGGTGGGCTCGCGGGTGCCAGCCTATCCGAAAACCCGAAAAAAACCACGAGGTACTGGCATCAGCCAAGGCGCCCCTTGGTTTCGGGACCGGTCCCTAGTTTACCAATTTTTTGTAGCGGAATCGCTGCGGCTCGTCGGCTGCAATCCCCAGCCGTTCCTTGCGCTGCTGCTCGTACGTCTGGAAATTCCCTTCGCACCAGTGGACGTATCCATCCCCTTCGAACGCCAGGATATGGGTCGCGATCCGGTCGAGGAACCATCGATCGTGCGTGATGACGACGACGCAACCTGCGAAATTGAGGATCGCCTCCTCGAGAGCCCGCAGGGTATCGACATCCAAATCGTTGGTCGGTTCGTCGAGCAGCAGCACGTTGCATCCTCGCCGCAGCAGCTTGGCCAAGTGAACGCGATTGCGTTCCCCGCCCGACAAGACGCCGACTTTCTTCTCCTGGTCCGTCCCTTTGAAGTTGAACTTGGAGACGTACGCGCGCGAGTTCAAACGCTTGCCTCCCATTTCGAGCCAATCATTTCCACCCGAAATCTCTTGGTAAATGGTGCTCTCGGCGTTGAGGGAATCGCGAGACTGGTCGACATACCCGAGTTCGACCGTATCGCCGATCCGGATCGTACCCTCGTCTGGAGTATCCTGGCCGGTGATCATTCGGAACAGCGTCGTTTTTCCAGCACCGTTGGGACCGATGACTCCGACGATGCCGCCCGCAGGAAGCCGGAATGTCAGGTCGTCGATCAAGATTCGGTCCCCATAACTCTTCCGGACGTTCTTGGCATCGACGACGACTTCGCCAAGGTGTTTGCCAGGCGGGATTTGAATCTCGAGTTCGTCGGGCCGCTCCTCGAATTGCTGGGCGGCGAGTTGTTCGTAGGCGCTGATCCGGGCCTTGTTCTTGGCTTGTCGGGCACGAGGCGACATGCGGATCCACTCGAGTTCCCGGTCGAGGGTTTTTTGACGAGCCGCAGCCGCCTTCTGCTCGACTTGAAGCCGTTTCTGTTTCTGCTCGAGCCACGCGGTGTAATTCCCTTCGAACGGAAAGCCGGATCCGCGATCGAGTTCGAGAATCCACTGGGCCACGTTGTCGAGAAAATAGCGGTCGTGGGTCACCGCCACCACGGTACCGGGATACTGGGCCAAGTGCTGCTCGAGCCAATGGACGGCCTCAGCATCGAGGTGGTTGGTAGGTTCGTCGAGCAGCAGCAGGTCGGGTTGTTCGAGCAACAGTTTGCAAAGAGCAACGCGCCGTCGCTCTCCCCCGGACAGTTTGGTGACATCGGCGTCCCCCGGAGGCAGATTCATAACCCCCATCGACATTTCGACCTGGCGATCCAGCTCCCATAGATTCTGGGCATCGATCATGTCCTGCAGCTTGGCCATCTCATCGCACAGCTTCTGCATTTGATTGTCGTCGGTGACTTCGCCGAGCAGGTTCGAGATCTCGTTGAATCGCTCGAGGATCTTTCGTTTGGGAGCGACCGCTTCCTCGACATTCTCCTGAACATTTTTCTTTGGATCGAGCTGCGGTTCCTGGGACAGGTACCCCGCCGTAAAGCCATTGCTCAGTCTCGCCGTTCCCTCGAACGACTTGTCGGTCCCAGCCATGATGCGGAGAAGCGTGCTTTTGCCCGCGCCGTTGGATCCGAGAACCCCGATCTTGGCCCCGGGATAAAAGGCAAGCCAAATGTCCTTGAGAACTTCCTTTTGGCCATGACGCTTGGTCAGATTTTCGATTTGGTAGATGTACTGGCGACTCATCCTTGGTTATTCCCGATTCGTGATCATTCCCATTCGATGGTGGCAGGCGGTTTGGAGCTGATGTCGTAACAAACGCGATTCACCCCTCGAACTTCGTTGATGATTCGCGTGGAGATCTTGGCAAGCAGATCATACGGCAACCGACTCCAATCCGCCGTCATGAAGTCGTCCGTATTGACGCATCGGACCGCGACCGCGTTCTCATAGGTGCGGGCGTCCCCCATGACCCCTACCGATTGCGACTCCAGGAGGACGACGAACGCCTGGGACGTGGATCGGTAAAGGTCCGCATTCTTGATTTCCGTAATGACGATTTCGTCGGCTTCACGCAAGACGTCGAGCTTGGCCCTGGTCACCTCCCCAAGACATCGTACCGCCAAGCCGGGACCGGGGAAGGGATGCCTCCATACCAAATGGTCGGGTAACCCCAACTCCAGACCCAAACGCCGGACCTCGTCCTTGAACAGATCCCGCAGGGGCTCGACCAACTCGAAACCCAACTGCTCGGGGAGTCCGCCCACGTTGTGATGCAGCTTGATCGTCGCTGCCGGGCCGTCGGGCGCTGCACCGCTCTCGATGACGTCCGGGTACAACGTCCCCTGGGCCAGATATTTCGCACCGTTGATCTTGACCGCTTCCCCCTTGAAGCATTCGATAAAGGCGTGGCCGATGCGTCGCCGTTTTTCCTGAGGATCGCGAATACCTGCAAGCACGGACAGGAACGGGTCGCTGGCATCCACGACGCGCAAGTCCGCTTTGAAATGGTTGGTGAACTCCGAGATGACCGCCGATTGCTCGTCCTTTCTCAGCAAGCCGTTGTCGATCAGAATGCAAGTTAACTGGGGGCCGATGGCCTTGTAGAGAAGCGCGGCGGTAACCGACGAGTCGACGCCGCCAGACAACCCGCAGATCACGCGGTCGCTCCCGATGCGTTCACGCATGCTCTGGATCGTTTGCTGGGCGAAATCGGACAAGTGCCAACGCCCTTCGCATCCCGCGATGTTGTACAAAAAGTTATGGATCAGCGTGCTCCCCAGGGATGTATGCGAAACCTCGGGGTGAAATTGCAATCCATAGATCGGGAGCGACTGATGCTTGACCGCAGCGATCGGGCAGGTCGAGGTCGCCGCGAGCGAAACAAAGCCCTCGGGCAACTCATGCACCTGATCGCCGTGGCTCATCCAGACGTCGATTTCATGCGGAAAACCCGCGAAGAGCTTCTCCATGTCATTGATTTGCAAACGTGCGCGACCAAACTCGCGAGCCGGACAGGGTTTGACCGATCCTCCCATCGCATGAGCAGTCAACTGCATGCCATAGCAGATCCCGAGCACGGGTATCCCCAACTTGAATATCCGAGCGTCGCATTTCGGAGCGTTGGTTTCGTAAACGCTCGAAGGCCCCCCAGAGAGAATCAATGCCGAAGGCTTTCGCGCCTGAATCGATTCGATGGAGATGTCGTGCCGAACGATTTCGCAGTAAACGTTCTGTTCGCGAACCCGCCGGGCGATCAACTGGGCGAACTGGGAGCCGAAATCGAGCACCAGAACCCGTTCGCTGTGAAGACGGTCGGCCGTTGGGGTGGAAGCGTGTTCGGAGGACAAGATATTCATGGATTTCTGAACGCGAACCAATGAAAAACGAGCCAGTATATCGCGTTGGCCCAATCCATCCAGCCTAACGGAAGAAACCAAGGAATTCGCACGCAGTTCTCGGCGACAATGCTCCCCGCAGGCAATTTCCACGCGACTTTCGCCGAACCGCCGCAACCAAGCCTTGGAAAAAGATCCGCCGCTCGGTGCTGGCCGCTCCCGGGAACATCCGAAAGTACGGCATGATTTCCGGCGGTCGGAACCGGACGCGAGCACCGTGGCTAATCGAACGACACTCCAAGCGACTCAGCCTTGATTCCGGATCGATCTCACAGACTGTCGAGCCACCGTAACCCCTCGCACACTTCCGCGACGTCGGAACTCGTGGAGGTATGACCCAAACTGATGCGCAGCGTGCCGCTGTACCTCTGCGTGCCGATCGCGTCATGGATCATCGCTGCGCAGTGGAATCCCGATCGCGCTTCCCAACCCCTGGCGCTATCGACCAACATCGCCAGCTCGTGACAGTCCATGGTCTCGCTGACCAAGCTGAAGACCGGCAGCCGGTCTTGGGATTCCTTGGGACCGATCAATCGGATGCGCGTGCAACGACGGAATGCATCCAGGATCGATTTCATCCAGTCTCGCCATCCAATCGTCTCTTGATGCTCCGCCAACCAACGGATCCCCGCACCGACCGAGGCAAGCGCCGGCACGTTGAGATTGCCCGACTCGACGGCATCCCGCCACGGGAAATCGTCGTCGAGCGAATCGCTGCTGCGGCCTGTTCCGCCGATCCAAGGAACGCGCAACCGATCGACAAGCAACGGGTGAGCGTACAGAAAACCGGTCCCGAGCATTCCACATGCTCCCTTGTGCAGCGGCGCGGCCAGCATGTCGATCCCCATGGCATTGACGTCGATCGGCAAAAAACCGAGTGTCTGCGCGGCATCAACCAAAACCACCGCTGAGTGCGACTTTACGATTCGCACCGCCGGAGCCAAATCGGTAACGGCTCCCGTCACGTTGGACGCGTGGTTGAGAATCACCAGGCGGGTATTGGGACGCATCGCGGATTCGAGAGCATCGACATTCACATAGCCATCGGGATCGCATGGTATCGCCGTCCAGTTCAGCCCGCGTTGATTGCGGAGTTGCGACAGCGGACGCAGGACGCTGTTGTGCTCGATCGCGGTGGTCACCACATGGACAGATTCGAGATTCGATTCATGCAACAAGCCTAGGATCGCGGCGTTGAGGGCCATCGTGCCGTTGGAGGCAAAGGCAATCGAATCGCGATGCGGCGTACCGATGAGTTGCGCAATCAAACCACGCACATCCGAAACGATGGCATCGGCTCGCTGGCTGTTGCGATACGCACTGCGCCCCGCAGCTACTCCAATTTGCGTTTGATACTCCACACAGGCGTCAAGAACCCCAGGCGGTTTAGGCCATGAAGTCGCCGCGTGATCGAGATAGATTCGACGAGGACCAACACCGCCTAATGGCGGAACGGATGAAGCCATGAATGGCGACTCGCCGTACGAGGAGTGGGCATCGGCATAGCTGCCGGCGGCGCGTAAAAGAAGGGAGACCCTGCTCCGCTTCCCGCTGCGGCGGCACCGTATGCAGGGGCTGTCGGCGTTGCACAGTTCGCTCCATCCATGCGGCGATAGACCTCGGGCGATACCATCCACCGCGCATCGCGGGCTTGTGGCGGCGGACTGACGAACGGCAAACTGTTCACCGTACCACTCGATCGTGAATAGGTCGGCGCCGGAGCGGCATACGGCGCGGGAACCGCCGGCGCCGTGTACGGGCTGTTGGGCCCAGGCACGATGTACGTCGGCGGAGCAGGAATCACGTTGCTGCCCGGCGTTCCCACCATCGGAACCCCCGCCGGACCCCCGCCATAACTGCCGCTCGGCGGCATCACCGTCGCCGGCGCCCCAATCGGTGGGGCACCCATCGGTGGTGGATTCATCGCGGGCACACTGGAGGGAGGGGCCGAGTAAGTCGGAAGCCCCACCGAGGAACCGCCAAGCGAGGGACGTATCATGGCCGCGGGATCACCCACTTGATAGTTCGCCTGTACCACATAACCACCCACAGGCACACGAATCGGCGGCATGCCGGAGGTCGTCACAATCGGAGACGCTGCGACCGGAGACGCAACCATCGGTCCAGCCACCCAGGTCACGGGCCGAAATCCATCGTCGCGATCCAAGCCTGGAATACTTTTGCCCGAGTTGCTTCGGATCTGAGGCGGAGGGTAAAGACCTATCGCGTAACGCTCGCTCTCCGCCACGCTGGGCGGCCGCGCCTTTAATCGTCGCTGGGCATCGGCATCCAGACTCGGAGCACGAAGCGCCTCTTCATCGACCTGATCCCGATCGGATGATGCGATTTTTGGAGAAGGCTTGACGTAATCGCCGAGTGGATTGATGGGGCCCAAGCTATCCGACAACGCCTTCAACCGCTCGCGAATGGCGTCGGCATCGCGGGTTGCCATCGCATCGCTGCGAGGGCGAAACATCGGCGGATCGATCGACGACGCGGACTGGCCGAACGCCGAACTTCCGGCGACGCTCAGACAAACGACGAGTATGCGGGCTGCGTCCGTTAGTTGGTTCATTTCGATTCCTGGGAATAGGTTCATTCCGTTGCGTGGGTGGGTGCCGCAGAACGCTCTGCCTTACTTCACCGGTGGATTGATGCGGACTCCCACCTTTTGCAAACGGCTGATCGCGGCCGCTTGGGCTTCGTTTTTGAGCAAACTGTCATCGAGGTACAATCGCAGGTAAGGGGCGAAACGACGTTCGCCCTGCGCGTCCGCCTCGCACGCATCCACAAGCGGATTGAGATCCACGTTTTCATTTCCGCTTGCGATCAGAAGCCTCAGTTCGCGAAGCGCCCGAGTAAACTCGAGCGATTTAATTCCGCATCCTTTCAGGTTGACGGTCTGCAACCCCTTGAGTTCGGCGATGATCCCTAAATCTTCGATGGGACTGCCGGACACGTCGAGCGTCCACAGCTTCTTGAGAGGAAGAATTGGCTCGAGCTTCTTGAACTTGTTTCCCCCGGCGTACAACGATTGCATCTTGACCAAGCCGTTCAGCGGAGCGAGGTCTTCGAGTCCATTGTTGGCGATGTGCAGGTACTGCACCGCGGTCAAGCCCGAGAGGGGTTCGAGGGATTGGATTTTGTTCGACGCCAAATCGATCGACTGGAGCAGTTTCAGTTCGCGAAGCGGGGCCAGGTCGACAATCTCGTTGCTCTCGAGATCGATCTTCATCAGCGACTTGCAATGCTGCAAGCCTTCGAGACTCTTGATCCCTTTCCCTTTGCCGACGACTTGCGAGATGTTTTTGACATCGTCCGCCGTGATCGGTTCGGCGTTGTAGCGTTTTTCGAACACCTCTTTGCGAACAACCGCTTCTAACGCTTTGTCGGGAAACAGATCCTGGGCTTGAGCGACGGATTCGATCGTGACAACACCGATCCAGGCTGCACTCACCCAAGCGGCACGAATCCAAAATGCAGAAGCGAACCGTCCGCGGGCTACATTTGCCGGTCGGTGAGATATCGATGAAACCATCCGGGAAGTCCTGTCATGCAAAGGAAGGAAAATAGGGGGGAGGAGGGGCGGGGATTCGCCCACCGCTTCCTGGATTTCTAATTTATCCCAACAAATGGCTGAATTCTAGCGAGAAACGTCCTATCATAGCCTTTGTTGAGACACAACTTTCGTAGTCGACATGGCTTTTGACTGAGGAAGAACACTTGAAGATCTTGGTGACCGCCTTCGAACCCTATGACCATTGGCGTTCGAATTCGAGCTGGGATGCACTGACCGAATTCCTGCGGGAGCATGGCTTGCCGCCAGGCGTGACGACGCGTCGCTACCCGGTCGATTTCGACCTGCTCAACGAACGGCTTGGCAAAGATCTGGAGCGAGGCTTCGACTTCGTCTTGCATCTGGGACAGTCCCCCGGTTCGTGCGCGATCCACTTGGAAACGATCGCCGTCAACGTCGCCGGGGTCACGCATGCCCCAGGCAACCTGTTTGGGCCGATCGTAAAGGATGCTCCCGTGGCGTACCGCACACGGTGTCCGCTGAACAAGATGTGTTCGGAACTCCACGAATCCGGAATTCCGGCAAGCATTTCGTATCATGCGGGCACGTACTTATGCAACGCCGCCATGTTCTTGTCCCACCATTGGCACGCGGTGCGCAATCTCGATTGCTGTGTTGGTTTCGCCCATCTGCCGCTGACCCTCGAGCAATCGATTGCGGCTGGCCGCGAAATGCCCGGTTTGCCGGTCAAGGATTTGGCACGCGCCCTGCATTGCATGCTTGGTGTCCTGCGAGGCACCGCAACCGAGAATCCCCCAACGGTCCTAGCCTGACCTGAAGCCAGTAAACCTTCCCTCGCCGATGGCTACGGGTTAAACCAACGGCTCGGATTTGCTCACCCCGCACCCTCTTCGTTTAACCCGCAGCCGCAGGCGAGGGCCCCTTACGGCGAGGGCCCCTTAAAACACCTCGGACTCGACGAACCTAGCCGTGCACGGGTACGATAACGAACCTGAATTCGACGATCAAAGTCACACCCTCTGCCCAGCTCCTACTCAATTAACAACAAGGTGCGCCGAAGTTGATGGACGAATCTGAATCACAACGGAAAGCGATCGAGTCATTGCTGGCCGGCTTTCGCAACGGCGAGTGGGATGCTATGGAACTGGGGCAACGCATTTTGCATGCGGCGATCGCCAGCAGCGGCAATGTCACGCCGGACACCGACCGCGCCAAGCGAACGGGATTTCCCGAGGTGATCTACGGAGCAGGAAAAACTCCCGAGTCGATTTTGGCCGTCCTGGATTCCCTCCTTCAACGACATCCAGAGATCCTGATTACACGCGTCTCGCCGGAACAGGCCCGCGTGGTTTCGGACACGTATCCGTTCACGCGTTGGAACCATGTCGCTCGCACCATTCGCGTCGGCCGGTCGGAGATGCCGACCACTCCGGAAAACGTATCCAGCGATCAAATCATCGGGGTCGTGACCGCCGGCACCACCGACGAGCCGGTTGCGCTCGAAGCTCGCGAAACGCTCGCATGGATGGGATGCGGGACGATCTTGATCCAGGATGTTGGCGTCGCTGGTCCCTATCGATTGCTCGCGCGCGTCCCCGACTTGAAGCGATGCACCGCGATCGTTTGCGTCGCTGGCATGGAAGCGACCTTGCCGACCGCGCTCGGAGGCCACGTGGCCTGCCCCGTGATCGCGGTCCCGACCAGTGTCGGTTACGGCGCGAGCATGGGAGGGATCGCGGCGCTGCTGAGCATGCTCACGAGCTGTGCGGCGAACGTCGCGGTGGTGAATATCGACGCGGGCTTCAAGGCTGGCTATATCGCCGGCCTGATCGTGAAGACGGCGGATCGCGCCAACTCTGGATGACAGGGCCTCTGGATGACAGGGCCTTGCCTAGCTCCGATGCGATTCCCACCACGCGTCGTGGGGTTCGCCATCGAAAGGCTGAGTCAGCTCCTCGATCTCGGTCCACAACTTGAGCGCAGCGGATTCGGAGTCGTCTCGTTGAGAATCGGCGTCCCATGGCGGTTCGATGTTCCTTAGGGGCTCGGCGATATCATCGTCGAACCACATACCCGCTTCCATCGATTCTTCAACGACGCGAGGTCGCTTGGTCGGTTGGCGCCGTGGTTTGATGGGCACAATAGCCGGGGTCTCGACCGGTGGATCGACAAGCACGATGGGATGGACGCTGACCACTTGCGGCACGGGCTCCAGCTTCGGCGCTTCGACGATCGCTTCGAGAACAACGGGCGTCGGAGCGGGCACCGCAGGCACGATTCCCGGATCGTACACGCGGGCTTCGCCCGGTACTCCTTGCTCGGGCAGCACTCGGACTTGGACGTCGATCCCATGGAACATCCTCATGATATGCTCATGACAGGTAAACATAATCACTTGATGACCGAGGGCAGCAAAGTCCCGCAACACCTTTGCGGCATGCGTGGCACGCGTGCTGTCGAAGTTCACCAACACGTCGTCCAGGACCAACGGCAGCGAGACGCCACGTCTGGCGTACGCGGCCGCGAGACTGAGCCGGAGGGCGATAAAGACGGCCTCGCGGGTGCCGCGGCTGAGCACTTCCAACGGCAAGCTCTGCCCGCGTTCGTTATCGATCCGGAGGGCGTTTTTGCCGAGCGGCGTCCAGACTCGAACATACTTTCCTTCGGTCAATTGCTTCAAGAACGACGATGCTTCTCGTAGCGTTTCCGGCTGCCGCTCTGTCTCGTAAACCTCGCAGACTTTCTCGAGCATGCAGGTCGTGACACCCAAGGTCCGCCAGTGGGCGGCGCACAATTCGATTTGGCGATCCAGACAGGACAATTCGAGCTTGGCTTCCGCCAGTCGCCGATCAGCCGCCAAGGTCTTCATCTCTTGCGAGATCTCACCTTGGCGTTGCAGCAACTGACCGATCCGCTCCTCGGCGCCGGTGATGCGGCCGCCCAACGTTTCCCATCGCTTCTCAAGTTCGGAAGCGTTCGAGCTCTCCAAAATTCTCGCGACGGAATCGTACGCAACATGAACACCGATCAACCCCTTGATGCGTTCGTCGAGGTTTTGGATCTCGGCTTCGAGTCGCATGTGCTCCTTCTTGCGAGCTAGGTGTTCCTCGAGCTGCTGCGGTGTTTCGACGGCGAGGTCCGCCAGCATCGCTTGGCGAGCTCGAATGGTTCGCTCCATCAAACGCCGCAAATGCTTCTGCTTTTTGCCAAGCTCTTCATCTTCATTCCTGAGTTCACGGCGCTGGGCCAGGAATTGCTGGTGCTGGGCCAACGTATTGACCAATTCTTGCAGCCGTTGCTGAGGCGCCTCGATCGTGTTGGTTGCAACCGGCGAAGACAACGCGGCCAGCTTGACCGATGGAGCGGCCTCTTTTCCGGTCGCGGATTCTGTGAGAGCCACGTGCATTTGTGTGGAAAGCGCGTCCAGTTTTTGGATCGCGGAGTTCAGCTCGATCTTGCGTTGGCTGAGTTCGTCGTTTTGGGCCTTGAATCGCTTGCGCGTCTGCGACAACGACTCGTATCCTTCGGCCAGGATTCGGATGCTCTTGGGTGACAGGGAATCGGCCAGCCCGATATGGTGCAGCGTCTTCTGCCACTGCGAACGCGCCGCCTTGAGTCCTGCCAGCGCCTGAGCCCCCTGACGTTTTGCGGACTGCATCCGCTGCCGCGCCGCTTGTTCGTTATGGTACACCGGGAGAAGGGCTTCGCACGAAGCGAGTTCATGCTCGGCTTCGCGGAGCTGTTGCTCCATCGAGCCGTTGTGCTCAGGCAGGCTTTGCGAAAGATCTTTTTTCTCTTGCTCGGTCTTGCGAACCTGAGACATAAGTGCTTCCAGCTGCGACTCGCACTCGGTGATGTCGCCGACCATGCCGCGCTCCATCGACTTCCACCACAGGTAGGTCCCCACCAACACGAGCAGGCCCAAGACCGTCATCAACACGCCGGTGTTTTGTGGGTCGTTGTTCGGAGCTTGCAGCATGCGAGTGGCCGCGGGCATCGAGCTGTTGTTGTACCAGCCGAAGAAATTGTTGAGCCCCGACAGGAACAAAAATGCTCCGATGAAGAACGGGATCGCCAGCATCATCACCCGTTCCCAGGAGAATCCGTCGTCGCTTTCGAGGTCGACCGATTCCCCTTCGAGTTCCTCTCGATGCTTCACCAGTTTGTCGAGTCGCTCCTCGACTTGCTGATACTTGCGAATGGCCTGAATGCGTTCGCTCGATTTCCGAATGGCTTCTTGCAGATCCTCGGCATTGCGGACTGCCAAGAACTCGCCGATCTCTGCATGCAGTCGCTCGGCTTCCTTGCGATCGGTTTCGATTTGCTGCCGCGACTGCTTCAATTGCATTTGATGCATGCGCACATCGCGAGCTGGGCCAGCCAATTGCGTGATGGCACCTCGGGACAACTCGGGTAAACTCGTCGGTCGCTTGTCGCTCACGAGCGCTTGCAAATCGGAGTCGCTCAGCCCGAGTCGCTTGGCATCCTCGATGAGTTGATCCTGGGTTTGCCGCAATTCGGCATCGAGCCGCTGAATTTGCTTTTGGAGTTGCGATATCCACGGCCCTTGCTCGGCGGCCGCCTCGATCTTGCTCGACAGCGCGAGGATATTCTTGTTGACCGGCAAATCATCGGCGCGCTTGCGAACAGCGCGACGTTGCTCGACGAGCCCCTGAATCTGGCGTTTCTTGTCCTCGATTTGGTCCTGCAGCGCCCGAAGCGAATTCATCGCGTCGTCCGGAAGATCGAATCGTGCATGCAGCTGTGCCAGTTGATTGCGGAGTTGGTCGCGATGGAACCACGGCTCACGCACTTGAAGAGACACCTCGATCGACTTGGCTTCGACTTCCCACTGCCCGATCCGCTGCTTCAGCTCGTCGATTTCGTTTTGCTGATTGCGGCGATGGGCTGCGAGCTCGCCCCAACGACGACCGCGGAGCGTGTGCTGCTCGATTTCGTCCCGCAGTTTCTCGCGACGGGACAACAACGTATGCATCTGGGCATTGTCGCTGTCGCCTGCGGCCAATTGGGCGCGCGATGCACGCAACTGACGAATAACATCCACCAGCGATACGCGATCGAGACCGCTCGATAACTTGTACAACTCGTCGGCTGCGGCGGTATCGTCGAGCGTGCTCAGTTCCTGAAGCTCGCGAAGACCGATCGCGAAGACATTGGTGAAGATCGATTCATCGACGTTGCCGAGCAGCGAGGTCAATCGATGCTGACCTTGGGCGATACCATCGTTGCTGGTGACTGTCAACTGACCGGCGACCGTCGGATCATTGAGGGTCGCACGACGCGCAATCTCATAGCCCCCTCCCGGTCCCGTGACGCGGATGGCTCCTCCCGGCTTGCCGCCGTGGACAGGTGGCAAGTACCGCTGGCGACGCTCCGGAGTGAACCCGTAAAACATCGTGCGAAGGAAATTCATCAAGGTCGTCTTGCCCGCCTCGTTGGGACCGTAGAACACAGTCATCCCATCGGGCATCGAATCGACTGACAGCCCGGACCAGACGCCAAACCCATCGATTTGAATATCGCGAATCTTCATCCTCGAGTCCCTCCAAAGCGACGAACCGGCGCCAACAAATCCAACTTGTGACCTCTCAACATATCGACTCCGAGCAACGTGGCTCGATCCAAGGCCGCGTTGGTGGATAGAGCGTTGTCATCCACTAACATCGCATGCCACACCGGAGTTCCCGGCGTCTCCGACTCGACGATCGGCTTCAGGTTCAGGTTGCGGCTCGCAGACTTGCGAGTCTCCTCGGCCGTTCGAAGAAAGTCGCCGAGAATCGTGTCCTCTTCCTGCCATTTCTGCGGATACGCCTTCGGAGACAGCAGTTCGATTTCTGTCGACCAGACGCTGCACGCGCCGTGCCCATACTCCCGTCGTAGCCAGACCAGCGTCTCATCAATCGCGGCAGGTGATACCATGCTCATATGCTCGAGATTGAGTTCGACGCGCCAGCGAACGATCAGGTGGTGCGTCCCATGTTCGGTTTGCAAGCGTGCGATCCGTTTGCTCATGAGTTCCCGCATGTCGCGTCCCAGCGCGAGATCCTCAATATCGAGAGTCTGCGTCACATAGCGAAAGAGATCGCAATCTCCGGTCGTGATTTGAGCATCGTGGTCACCATCGACCTCGACCATCCAGTATCCATGCTCGCTGTCCTCGGCGAAGCTGCGCCCTTGAGTGGTGCCGCACACACGCATGTGAGGAGCCTCGCCATGCAGAACTTGCCGCTCATGCGATCCCCCCAACGCCCAGTAATCGATCCGCTCGGCCATCAACGCGTCACGGTCTGCCTGACCATGCGCCATGGCGATCACATAGGTGTCGTCGGTGTCGACCTGAAATTCCGCAGCTCGAATCGATTCGCGACCGTCGCTGGATCGGCCGAGAATGGTCGCAAGCGGAAATCCGTTTCGTCGAAAGACGAACGATTCCACTTGTTTCTTCGAAAAGAGATGAACGTTGTCCGGCAAAACCACGGCATCGGGCCAACGATCCGGGTCGTCGACCGTGCCGCCGGTCCAGTAAACTTCGATTTTGCGTTGAGCCAGTCGCTCGAACTGCTCCATCAAAAACGCCGGCCCCGCTGCGCCGCAGGAGATCGGATTGAGCAAGTCGCCGGTCAGGAGCACAAAGTCCACATTCTCCACGATCGCCGCTTCGAAGACCGCCTCCGCTGCCTTCCAGGGCGCGTCAGTCAGAGCTCCTTTCAGATGTTCCGGGAGATCGGTCAGGTCCTGCATGGACCGCTCCAGATGAAAATCCCCCGCATGCAAAAACCGAATCGATTCTTTGGCCATGTACCACCTTCCCTGTGGAACTACGTAAGAAATGCCAGCGACGGCAGTCTAGTGGAATTGGCTAGGTTGTGCCAATGGCGATTTCCGCGATCCCTCGGCGCGAGGCTGCTACCAACCCGAATCTCCAATGAGTCAAGGACTTCCGTCAACAACAATCTTCCACCCCCTCCGCCCCTCGCTGAAGCCTCGGGTTGGGACAAACCCTCCGAATTGCTAGCCATCACATTGCTAGCCATCACAACAGCTCCAAGGGGCTTTAGAAGCCTTCGCTCGCTTCGATGAGCGGTTCTTCCTGTCTCTGCTTGCGCTGCGGGTGAGTGCGCATTGCAACGAAACCTGTTCAGGTTTCCATACGTCACGCTTCCGTAGGCTTGAGGTCGCTGGCTCGGCGACGTCGCCACGCAACGACCGAACCGATCGACATCAACCCGAAGACCGCAAGGGAGCTTGGCTCCGGAACGACCCCCGCGGTGGTATTCTGAGTGACGGCAAAGGAAGCGACGGAACCTGCCATAAGATGTGCCGGGCCAGTGACGAAGGACCTGTAATCGTACACGTAGTACTGGCCGGAGAAGGAGCCGTCGATATTGCGGTTAAGGTCGCCAATGGCGTCATTGAACGTATTCCCGCCTTGACTGATCCGAACGCGAAATTCACTCGTCGCAAAAGAAGAGCGGCCGACTGCCTGCATCTCTAAGGCAACGTTGAACGCAAGACGATATTGACCGGTTTGGTGGATGTTCAATTGAAAGATACTCTCTCCTCCTACGTTTCCACTGGCGAATCCAGTAGTTCCCAACGCATTGACCTCCGCGAGCGCTGCGGTCGAAACTCCACTTCCAATGAGCGACGAACCGATCCCATAAACATCCCCGATCGAATAGCTATCAGTCGACGAAGCACCCAAGCTCATAAGGGGAATTGTCATCTGCTCGTCGGGGAGGAAGAGTGTCGAACTAACAAACGCCTGCGGTGCATTCGACCCGCTCACGATGCCTGACACAACCGTGGTCGAACCCAACGTCGCCGTCGATTCCGATGTAATGACTGTGTTGAAAACCGTCGCCTGCGAGGATGAGGCATCCACCCAAATCGTTCCATCGTGGTATTGAAGCCTCAGATTGGAGGTGTTGAATATGGAGCTGCTAAAGGCACCAGCCCACCCTTCGGCGATAGTGCCAAAAAAGGCACCGCAGAAGGCCGTCACGAAAAATAAAAGCCTCATAACCGACTCCTGGTTGAGCAAGGAACGAACATTTGGAGGTCAAAAACAGATGCCCCTTGAAAGGGCACGGCGGGATCATTGGGGCTTAGCTTACTTCGAGAAGCGGCTCGATCAAGTACAAAACCGCGAGGTCGGTGCTCACCACGCGCCCCGATTCCGATCGCAGCAAAGTTGTCTTGCCACGTACATATTTTCAGTTCGATTCGCGCACGACGCTGATCTGAACTCCTTCCATCCCCTCGATCAGATCACGCCCAAAAAAGGAAGGCGGTGTAAATCCAGCATTGGCTTTGTCCTGAGCAATTTGACCAAGAATACGCCCGATCGCCTTAACGGTAAAAAGATACGCTTGAGGACCTTTGATCAGAACGGTCAGTTTTTCACTTCGATTGTTTTCCACTTGCGCCCATGAATACGTATGCTGTCTCGCCAACTCATCTCCAGATGGTCCAACCGGGAAGAACCAGTGGGCGTACGTGAGCAAAAATCTCCTCAACCAATTCATGCGTCCTTTCATGAACTGAACCAAGATCCAGGGATAGTACGAATAGGCGGTGATGTTCGGGATTTTCGTGCTGATGAAACTGGTGATGACATCACCCATCACGGGATTATTGATAAACGGGTAGGCCTTCCCTTCCGCCCGAAATGCAAGTTCTTTCGAAGCTGGCTTTGCTGCGACAAGCGCTCCCGCAACTCGTGAGTAACCGTTTGCTGTCGCCAGTCGAAGCACGGATTTGATCGTTCCTCTGGAGGCTGTGCCAAATGTCGCGAAGCCGAGCGACAATTTAGTCGAATCGACCAACAAGCTCGATGCGATCCGTCCTGCGATGTCGGTTGTCACCAGATTGAAACCTGCTCCGGGCATCAGCATCACCCCCTCGGATAACGCCGCATCGTGGAGCTTGTAGATTTCAATGATATCGGGGTATTCCGCTGCGAGATCCACATAATGGGTTTTCGTCTGAATGCAGGCATCGATCAAATACCTATTCACACCATAACTGATATTGGCCAGATTGACGACAGCCTTGACATCCGACAAATGGGGTACGACGTTTTGCGTCGTATCGATGTCAAAAATTCGATGTTCCAACCCAAATTTTTGGGCGACATGCTTTAACGTGTTTTCTCTCGCTCCCAGCACAATGGGTAAGCTTTGGTCGAGCGCATGCTCCAAGAAGAGATTGCCGGTGTATCCGAGCACTCCATAAACAAGAATTTTCGCTTTCATGACGGCTCACACGGCTGGTATCTTGGTTCACTGGCAAAGGGTTCTGATTTCGCGCGGTAACCGATCCGTTGCTCTGCGTAGAGACCGACGAGTTTACGGAATCATGACGGCGTCGAGGGGACGGCGAATGGACATAGGCATGAGGGGCGTTCGGCCGAAGCGGACTACGAGTCCCGCGGAGGATCGAATCTGTCTCGCGTACTTCTGGTTCTCGGCGTCCTTCTTGAATGCGAGATCGAAGATCGTGTCCGCATCCAACCGGGATTTCCGCGTTGGAGTATTGTGGGAATACGGCGCGAGGGTTCCAAAGCGAACATTGTTTCGCAAATCCGGTCTGGCCGGGAGCCCGCACCCGAATTCTCGGGATATTTTGGCCAAGGAAGCGGGCGTGCTCCTCGGGATGGATCCGCCAGTGGTGATTTCGTTCGAGGATGGGTTTTGGACGCTGGCAATAGGGATAAAAGCAAATCGGGTCGATCCCTGCCACCACCGGGAAACCACCTCGACCGGACAGGTTTTTCGGCCCTTGTGGAGGCTCCTCCAATCCCGACAATGGTCGAACGATACCGGTAAACAGCAACCCGCTTCAATTCCAGCACAGTTCGACAGATAGGAGGTCCCCGTGGATTGGACTTATTCTGACCTTGCCAAGATGATCGATCATTCGCTGTTGGTCCCCACGATGTCTGTGGCAGACTTGGAATCCGGGATCGATCTGGCGATCGCCTACGATGTTGCCAGCGTCTGCATCATGCCCTATTACCTGAAGCGTTGTGCCGAACGATTGTCAGGGACCCGCGTGAAGGCCTCGACCACGATCGGCTTTCCGCACGGAGGCCATACGACAGCGATCAAACGCGCGGAAGCGTTGCGAGCCCTCGACGATGGCTGCGAGGAGCTCGACATGGTCGTCAACATCAGCCAGGTGCTCAGCGGCCAATGGGACTACGTTCGCGACGATATCGCCGCGGTCATCGATGTCGCTCACACCGCGCATCAAAAAGTGAAGGTCATCTTTGAGAATTGCTACTTGAACGACGCCCAGAAGATCAAGCTGTGCGAGATCTGCAGCGATCTGGATGCGGACTGGGTCAAGACCTCGACCGGCTATGGCACCGGTGGCGCGACGCTGGAAGATCTCAAGCTGATGAGGCAGCATGCCGCACCGCACATCCAAGTCAAAGCAGCCGGCGGCGTTCGCGATTTAGCGACGCTGCTATCGGTTCGGGCGTTGGGGGTCTCCCGCTGCGGTTCAAGCCGCACGCAGGAGATGCTCGACGCGGCTCGCGCGAAACTCGGACTTGAACCGATCTCCCCGTCGCCCGCAACCAGGCCCGCGACGTCCCAAGCCTCGGCCTATTGATTCACTTCGGCGCATCGACTTGTTCAGAACGAAGAAAAGGGAGAATGGCCATGCAGAGGGTTTTGATCGCGTTGACACTGGTGTTGGCTGGACTTTGGTGGGGTGTACCGGAATGCGTCGGCCAAGACGCCAAGGGATCGGTCGCCGCACCGGTTCAAGAGAAAGGGTCGCAACGGCTCTCTCGCGAGGAGATCGCCGCGCTGGATGCTCGGATCGAACAGATGCGGCGGGAGTGGGAGGTCCCGGGCTTGTCGGTGGTGATCGTCGAGAATGACCAAGTCTTGCTGTGCAAAGGATACGGCGTCCGAAAGGCGGGCGCCGAGGCACCGGCGGATGAGCACACCCTGTACGCGATCGCCTCCAATACGAAGGCATTCACGGCGGCCGCCTTGGCAATTCTCGTCGACGAGGGCAAGGTGCGATGGGATGATCCGGTGTCCAAGTATCTACCTTGGCTGCGATTGTCGGATCCATTGGCGAGCAGCGACTTGCGCGTTCGGGATTTACTGTGCCATCGGAGCGGACTGGGAACATTCAGCGGCGATTTGCTCTGGTGGGGCACTCCGTATTCTCCTCGCGAAATTTTGGAGCGTTCCGTTCATTTGAAACCCGAGAATCCGTTTCGAGGCGGCTATGGGTATTCGAATTTGATGTATCTGGCTGCGGGAGAAGTCATCCAAGCCGCCAGCGGTCAATCCTGGAGCGAATTCGTGCAACAGCGATTCCTTCGCCCGTTGGCGATGGAGCGAACGCGTGTTTCGGTAACGGATCTTGCAGGCATGGAAAATGTAGCCACGCCACACAAGACGCTGTTGGACCAATCCGTTCCCATCCCTTGGATGAACTGGGATTCGATGGCGGCGGCGGGCGGGATCATCTCGAGCGCATCGGATATGTCCGCGTGGCTGCGTATGCAATTGCGCGAAGGGCAATTGGCAGACGGTACGCGGTTGTTCAGCCCTGAATCTTCGTATGCCATGTGGCAGCCGCACACCATCCTGCCGATTTCCAAGGCTCGCTCGTTGCGGTTCCCTTCGAACCATTTCCGAGCGTATGGCTTGGGATGGTTGCTGGCGGATCATCATGGAGTCAAGTTGGTCGGTCATTCCGGAGGATACGACGGCATGTACTCCGAGGTGCTGATGATCCCGGAACGCAGTCTCGGGATCGCGGTATTGACCAACAGCATGACGTCCATCGGAAACGCAATCGTCTACACGGTCGCCGATCGAGCGCTCCATGCCCCAGAGCGAGACTGGAACGCTGAGGGCTTGCAACAGTTTCGCAAAAGCCGCGTCGAATTCTACGAGCGGATCGCAACAGCGACCAAGGCGATCGCGGAAGGGACCAAGCCGAGCCATCCGCTCGAGGCGTACACAGGGTTGTTTGAATGCCCGCTGTACGGCAAAGCGGCCGTCGAATCGATGGACGGCAAGTTACGCATGCAGTTCTTTCCCTACGGCGAGTTGACGGCCACGCTCGAGCATCTCCATTACGACACGTTTGTACTGAAGTGGGACAAGTCATTTGCATGGTTTGAAGAGGGAACCGCTCATTTCGTGGCCGACGCCACGGGGCAATTCGTTCGCATCGAGCTGAACGTACCCAACGACGACCTTTGGTTTCACGAGTTGAAGCTCTCGAGAATCAAACCGCCGAGCAAGTAGCGACGGTCTTTCCAAACCGTCCTCGAAACGATCGCGCTTGCAAGACTGCCTCGAAAGGCCCTCGCGGCAGGGAAACCGGGGAACCGGGGATCTCTGTGGGCTTGCGAAAGGTCTTGAGAGCAATTCCAATCGAAGGAATGGAAATCGATCAACTGACTGCAGCCCAAGCGTTGAGAGCCATCGAGGCGACCGAGTCGGGCTTGAGTTCAGCGGAAGCCGCGCGGCGATTGACGATTCATGCACCGCGACGCGGCTATCACGAGACCGATTTCGGACTTCTCTTGCAGCAATTCCGAAGCCCGCTCGTTCTGATTTTGTTGGTGGCTCTGGTGATTTCGTGGGGGATAGGCGAGCGACTGGATGCGATCATTGTTTTCTGCGTGATTGCGATGAGCACGTTGCTGGGATTCTGGCAGGAGCGCCGTGCTTCGAAAGCGCTGCGAGAGTTGTTAGCGATCATCCAGGCCAAGGCGAATGTCCTCCGCGACGGTACGGAGGTTGAGATTCCGAGTGCTGACGTTGTCCCGGGCGACGTGCTTGTCCTTCGCGCAGGAGATACGATTCCCGGCGATGGTGTCCTCCTGCAATCCAAAGACTTGTTCGTCGACGAATCGTCTTTGACGGGGGAGAGCTATCCTGCCGAAAAACACGCGACATCAGCGGGTAGCGGCGACTGCGCCGAGGCTCGCATGGCAGTGATCCGCGATGGGACGCATGTCGTCAGCGGGACCGCTCGCGCGGTCATCATGCAAACCGGAGCAGAGACCGAATTCGGTCAGATGTCGGAGCATTTACGTTTGCAAGCACCGGAGACTGAATTCGAACGAGGGCTCAGGAAATTCGGAGAAATGTTGATCCAGATAACGATCGTCTTGGTGGTCGCGATCCTGGCAATCCATCTGCTCTTCAAACAAGAAACGCAACCCCTGGATGTGTTTACCTTCGCACTCGCGCTTGCGGTCGGAATCACCCCCGAACTCCTGCCGGCCATCGTGAGCGTCACTCTGGCGCGGGGAGCGCAGCGATTGTCACGCGAGCAAGTCATCGTGAGACGCTTATCATCGATCGAGAATCTTGGCAGCATGACGGTATTCTGTTCCGACAAGACCGGTACATTGACCGAGGGCAAGGTCCATTTGCACGCTGCGCTCTCGCCGCAGGGGGAGCCGAGTCCCGAGGTCTTGTTGTACGCAGTACTGAACGCTACCCATCAAACGGGGTTCATCAATCCGATCGATCAAGCCTTGTCAGCGATTGAGGTACCGGGAACATCGCAATTCCGCAAGGTCGATGAGGTCCCCTATGATTTTATCCGCAAGCGACTGAGCTTGGTGGTCGAGTCACACCAAGCGGGCCACCTGATGATCACCAAGGGAGCGTTCTCCAACGTCTTGGCATGTTGTTCTCGCGTAAAGACATCTGCCGGAATCGAGCCGATCGAAAGAACACGTGGAACGTTGAGCAAGCGGTTTGAGCAATACAGCCAGCAAGGATTTCGGGTCCTCGGTTTAGCGACCCGAGACGTGGCGGAGGATCCCGTGATCGACAAGGACGACG
>JBKDPB010000279.1:0-18841 GCA_046342615.1 Planctomycetota bacterium
GTTCAAGGGGATGCGAGCGACCTCTTCGGTTGAGTTGCCAACGAAACGGCGACGATCACGGCAAAGCTGAGCGGGATCGTCACCAAGCCGGGTTGGCTGAAGGGGACCCACGCGCGGGCCGGATCGAGACCGTACATGGTCTTGAACATCTCAGGGCAGACGGCGATCCACAGGAGGGATGCGATGGTGCCGACAACTACACCTGCGATGATTCCCTGTTTGGTGGTCCCATTCCAAAACAGGAGCATCAGCAGCGCTGGTAGATTCGCGGACGCAGCGATTGCAAACGCCCAACCGACGAGGTACGACACGTTCATTCCTTCGAACGCCAATCCCGCGAGGATCGCGAGTGCGCCGATCGCGATCGATGCAAGTTTGGCAACCCGAATCATCTGGCTATCGTTCAAGGGGATCCGCAGCATGCCCGCCACGAAATCGTGTGCGACGCTTCCGCCCGCCGCCACGATCAAGCCGCTGACGGTTCCGAGTACGGTCGTGAAGGCGATCGCCGATACGGCCGCGAACAGCAACTCGGAAAAACTCTTCGCCAGCAGAGGTGCAGCCATGTTGGAATCGCTCGGATCCAACGCTCCGCTGACCATCGCACCGAAACCGATATAGAGCGTCAGCAGATAAAAGAACCCGATGGCGCCGATGCCGACGATGGTGCTCTTTCGCGCCGATGCTTGATCCCGCACCGTGTAATAGCGAATCAGGATGTGGGGCAGCGACGCGGTACCCGCGAACAAGGCCAACATCAGCGACACGAAATCGAGCTTGGGAAAGATCTCGGCTCGTCGAATGCCCTGAAACGCGGGGAGATTTCCGGGGGCCATCATCGCGGCTCCATCCACGACGCGCGGCGCATATTCGACAACCGGTCGCCCCTCCTCGGTGGTTTTCTTCGGTGGCGAGGACAATTCGATGCGGCTCTTGGAGATCGCTTGCAAATAGCCCAAGGGTCCGAGCGGACCCGTTTTGGTTTGGCCGTCGGCGATCTCGAGCACGCGTCCCACCGGTGCAACATTTTGTTCAGAGTCCCCCAGACCCAACCGCACACCATCGATATAACGGACACCCTGGGCGTCGACGGTCACTCGCTGCGGCGCGGACCTCGCTCCCCCGGGATGCACCTCGACTCCGCGCGCAAGGACCAGAATCGTCAGCAACAACGAAAACAGGACCAGCAATCCTCCCTTGAGGAATTGCACGTAGGTCGTGCTGACCATCCCTGCGGTGACGACGATGATCACGACGATGGTTCCGACCAGAACGACACCTTGCCAATAGGCTAAGCCCAAGAGTGGTTTCACCAGGGCTCCGGCGCCAACCATTTGAGGGACGAGGTAGACGAGGCTGACCACCAGCGTGCTGAAGCCCGCCGCGGTTCGGATCCCATCGGATTGAAATTTGCTGGCCAGTGCGTCGGCAAACGTGTATTTGCCGAGCCGCTTGAGAGGCTCGGCGATGACCAGAAGCGCGACCAACCAGCCTGCCAGGTATCCGATGGAATACAGAAAACCATCGAACCCGTAGAAGGCGATCATGCCGCAGATCCCCAAGAAGGATGCCGCGGAGAGATAGTCGCCAGCGAAGGCGATGCCGTTGACAAACCAGTGGATGGAGCCCCCCGCAGCGAAATAGCCATGGCTCGAGCGCGCTCGCGATCCGAGATAGAAACTCAGTGCGACGGTCCCTACGACCATCAACATGAAAACAGCGATCGCGACATTGCTCGACGAGTAAACCATCGCTACCTCACTTTGCCTGTCGGTTCATCAGGCCGTAAATCATCGCGACCGCGAGGGACAGACCGATCAATCCCACGCCGTACGCGACGGTGAGGGGAACGCCTCCGATTCGCGTTTCGGAGATCCATGTGTAGGCAAAGGTGCACAGGGCGATAAAGCCTCCGTAGGCCGCCGAAAAGATGGCCAGCAGAATCAGCCCGATCCGCTGTCGGCGACGGATGACGGATTCGGGCTCGTGATCGACTTGGTTGGCGGTGCTGTGCATGAAGCGATAACGCTAGGGAGACGAGGGTTTTCGAGCTGCGAGTCGCTCAGCGACCCCGGGTATCCATTTCGCAGCATTCGCATGGTACACCTTTTTGAGGATCTCGGGTGGCAGCCCCAGCCCGTAAATGCGCCAGTCCCCTTGTGGCGGCGGCGATTTTTCGGAGTACAAGAAATACTCGTCGCGCGTCTCCAAAAATCGCCAGTAGATGCGCAGCCGCTCTTCGGGGAACGGCCCGTCGGTCCCGAGCATGATCCGATCCTGGTACTTCTCAAAAAAGGCCCGCGAGGAATAGGGTTGCCGCCCGAGTTCGTTCAGGCGAGACGAGAATTCGATAAGGAGGTTGGGATAGGCGTCCATCCATTGCGACAACTCCGCAAGATCTTCCGCGTCGTTGCCGAAGTGAGCTGCGATGAACATCGTGTTCGGATGGCGCGCGACAACTCGATTTCGCGCGGCATGCAAGGCCTCTCGGGCCGGATACCCAGGACCAGCGAACGACCATTCCGGGTGCGCCCTCAGCTCCCCGTAGCGCTCGTTGCTCTCATCCGCGGGTCGGAAAAACGCGCTCGGATCGGCCGTATGCATGATGACCGGAAGCTTGTTCCTCGCGCAGCACTCCCAGATCGGATCCCAACGCGGATCATCGATGGCGATCAAGCTGCCATCCGCATTGCGATAGCGCAAGCCGAAATCCTTAAAGAACTTCAGGCCGCTGATTCTCCCTCGCTCCGACTCGGCCTGCACTCGCTCGCACATGGCGCGAACGAAACCGCTGTCGTTGCATGCGAGGGTCTCGGGGCGGTCCAGGCTGCCGCTGCCGAGAAAATCGAGATTCGCAAACACCACAAAGCGGTCCCTATAACGCGACCCGAGAAATTCGATGTGCTGATCGAGCTTGCCAGGAATCTGGCCATCGAGCGACACGCACACTTCGATTCCATTGCGATCCATCCACTGAACATAGCGATCCAACAATTCGGGGTCGTGCCTTCCCTTGATCAAGAAATGGGTGTGAACATCGACCACGGGAAAGGAGGCTCTTTCCAAGACGGTTTCTTGCACGCGCAGACTCGCCCCCTTTTCCGCCGAGGATGGAGGGGCGGGTTCCCTGCCGGTCGATGTCGAATCCGATGCTACGCAACCCAGAATCCAACAACTCAAAAAAGCGCACATCGCATGATTCGTCGATATCTTCATGGCGTCAATTCCGAAAGGAGGGATCGGAGCCCTTCGCGATAGCTCGGATACGCGAATCGAATCGGCATCTCACTCAAAAGCCTGGCCGGGCTGACCCGCTTGTTCCCCTCGCTTCGCGTTTGCCGCTGCGCCGTGGAATCGAACACGGGAGCAGGCCAGTGCATCCATTCCGAGATCGTTTGATAGTACTCGCGCCGTGTCGGGCTGTGGCCGTCGCTGATGCAATAAATAGGGCTCGTCGTCGGCGCGTCCGCAATCGTTTCGATCGCAAGGGCCAGATCGTCCACATGAATCAAATTCAGATAGCTGTCGGGATCCACGCGCAGGGCAACCCCATCGCGGATCGATTCCCACCGCGGCACTCGTCCAGGACCATAGATACCTGCCGGGCGCAGAGCAACTCGGTGCGCCGAAGTTAGGTGGCTTTCGATCCAGCGCTCGCCCGCCAACGCGGCGATGGAGCCGGGACGGGTCGGGTCGACCGGTGAACTCTCGTCGACCCAGGAGCCATCGGTGACCGGCGCGAAAACTCCAGTGGTCGACAGATAGATCCAGCGAGCCTCCTGCGAGCCCTCGGCGACCAGGGGCCAAAGCTGGTCGAGACCCTTGGTGTGCGTCGCTTCCGCTGGCAGTCCCGCCACGGGAGCATGCGATACGGCGATCAGAATGCTATCGAACCGGGGGAGGCGTTGGGGAAAAGGGGAATGGGTGTCGAGCCAATCCCAAACGAGAGGTTCCCATCCCTGTTGTTCCATGGCGGCGGCGCGGAGGGCCGAGCGGGTGATGGCCAGCACGCGATCGCCTCGGTTTTTCCAGGCCTTCGCGACCCGTTCTCCGACATAACCGCAACCGGCGATCAGGCGTGTCTTGTGCATGCGGCAGCCCGATCATTCGATACGAACGGAACATTCTTCAGGAATTTGGCGGATACCACGGATTGTTTCTCAAGTTCCCTTGGACTGGAGGGTTTCATTTCGCGCGCGTTTAGCGAATAATCGATTCCATCATAACGACAGTTGTCGGAGGAATGGATGGACATCGAGCGGGGAAAATTGAATCGGCTTGTTCGTGGCGTAGCGATGGGTTGCTGCGTGGCGATCCTGGTTTTCCCGCACAGCGTTCTGGCTCAGGATGTCGCACCGGTCGATCCGCCGGTGAATGTCCAGTCGGTGGAGGTTCGCTCCTCCAAAAAGATTCCGGTTCTGGATGTGGAGTCGAGCCGCGATGGTGTAACGGGCGTGACCTATGTCTCGACCGAACCCGGCCTCGATCGATTGCTCCAAGGTGAAGAACCGAGAGATCTGAACGAACTCAAGGCCTTGCAGAAGCAGCAATCCAAAGTCGCCGAGCGCATCGATCGAGTCACCGTCAATCTTCAGCATGGGAGCACCCAAGGAAGCGGTGTGATCATTCATCCCGATGGCTATATCCTCACCGCAGCCCATGTCGCGGGTCGCCCCAAACAAAGAATGTGGATTCTGCTCCACGATGGCCGTCGCGTGGAAGGGATCAGCATGGGCGTCAACCGCGACAACGATGCCGGTTTGGTTCGCATTTTGAAGTCGCGCGACGACAATGGGGAGCCTTGGCCCCACGCTGCCCTGCCTTCGGTCAACGAGCGTCCTCGAGTGGGGCAATGGTGCATCGCGGGCGGTCATCCCGGTGGATGGGTTCAAGATCGACCGTCGGTCATACGCGTCGGTCGCATCCTGAGAATGGTCGACACGACGATCGTCACCGATTGCTCTCTCATCGGAGGCGACAGCGGCGGTCCCTTGTTCGATTTGCAGGGCAAGCTGATCGGCATTCACAGCCGCATCGGCATCGATGTCGACGACAACATGCACGTCCCGATGCAAGTCTTCATGGATTCGTGGGATCGACTCGCCAACAATGAAGCGTGGGGCACCCTCCCCGGTTTCAAGCCGGTGATCGGAGTGACAGCAGCCAGAGAATCCGATACCAAGCTCGAATGCGTGATCGGAAGCGTGTCTCCCAACGGACCTGCTGCACAAGCGGGCGTCCAGGCTGGCGATCGAATCACTCGATTCAATGGCAACCTCATCGACAGTTTTGATCGGCTCAAGGAAGAGGTCGATGCGACGGTTCCCGGGGAACGCGTGTCGATGGAGATCGAACGAGGGGGCCAACGCAGAACGCTTCGCCTGGTGGTTGGCGTTGCCGACTCGCAATGAGTCCGCAGCGATAAAAGACTCGCTTCCAGGTTGCGGTTCGTTTACAATGGGACCGGTGGTCGTTCGCCGGACTTGAATTCGCCTCATCGAATTGGCAGAGGAACGGTTTCATGCAGTACGGATTGTCGAGGCTGACTTTGTGCGGCGCGATCGCGATGGCAGCGGCCTTCGCCGGTTGGACGCATCAGCAATCTTCCCGCTCCGTGACCTCATCCGATTCCGAGTCGAAACACGATAACGCTTCTTCGGTCCTTGTTCAGGAAGGGGGCGGTCTCCTGACGCGAGGTGGCCGAGCGGTTGGGTCGCGATCGAATCAACGCAACCACTACGCAACCCTGCGGGCGTACCGCGAAGCCATCGGCGATCAATGGAAAGCCACTGTGCAGATCCTGGAATCGGACAAGCAGCTGGCTCTGGGAACGATCGTTCGTGCCGATGGCTGGATCACCACCAAATCGACGGAAGTTCCCGATACGCCGGTCGATGTTCGGCTTCACGATGGCACGCGAGCCGCCGGCAAAGTCAAGATTCGTCGACCGGATATCGATTTGGCGCTCGTCAAGATTGAGCGATCCGATCTGCCGACGATTCGATGGAGCGTCGACGCCGAGGTCCCGGTCGGAGGTTGGTTGGCCAGCGCCGATTCGCGGGCCCTGCCGCTCGCCTTGGGAGTTGTCAGTGTCCGCAATCGCACGATCCAGCAAGAAGGCGCGGTGCTCGGGGTTCAGTTGTCGACCAAACAGGATTCCCCCTACGTGGTCAATGTTGTCGTCGGAAGCGGCGCTGAGATCGCTGGTATCCGCGAAGGGGACATCATCAGAGAACTCGATGGGACGCGGATGGAATCGCAGCAGCAAGCCCTCGAATTCTTGCGACGCGTTCCCGCCGGAAATCGAATTCGCATCGTGGTCGACCGCGATGGAAGCGAAGTTGCCATGCAAGCTCAAATGATGGATCTGGCCCGCTCGCTGTTGGATCCCACGGAGATGGAAGTCAACGGACGCATCAGCGCTCGATCCACGGGGTTCCGCAATGTGATCCAACACGATACCGTCTTGGCTCCGAACGACTGCGGCGGTCCGTTGATCGATGTCGACGGCAACGCGGTCGGTATCAACATCGCGAGGGCTGGCCGAGTATGTTCCTATGCCTTGCCCGCTCGCGTCGTTGCAACATCCGTCGACGAGATGCTCGATTCCGCTGCCAGCGTCCCTGAAACGGCTGGGAGCATCGATTTGGCCAGCAAGGGCGACGGAACCACCGTTCAAGTTTTCAAGCCATCAGCCGACAAACCCTGAGATCCTCTCTCGGATCCGCTACAGCCCATACCGTTTCATTTTCTGACGGAGCGTCGTTCGGTGGATTCCCAATCGCGATGCGACGCTAGCGCGATTGCCGCCGCACCGTTGAAGCATGGCTTGGATCAAGGCCCGTTCCGCAATCGCCAGGAACTGTTCATGCAAGAACCCGGATTGCAGCTCGGCCGATCCCTCGTCGGGTAAGTCGTGAGGGCAATGCGCCAACAGCCACGAACGGGTCGCTTGTTCGAGGTCGCCGGAAACGGATCCGGCGGAGGAATCGTCGCCGGGTTGCGATCGCATCGCGGGCAGGTCTTCTGGATTGACAACCGAGCCTCGCGCGTGCAGCGCCGCGTACTGGAGAGTTTGTTTCAATTGCCGAACATTCCCGGGCCATGGCTGTGATTCCAGGACTTGGAGGGCCCTGTCGGACAAGCGCTTCGGCGCTTCCGGGGACTCCATCGCCAGGAACGCTTCGGCGAGGCTTCGAATATCTCCTCGACGCTCCCTCAAGGTCGGCAGCTGGATATTGATGACCCGCATTTGGGCGGCGAGCGGTTCGTACACAGCCCCGTCGTTGCAGGCTCCCTCCAAATCGAATGAACTGGTGAACAAGAGTCGGGCTCGAAACGGATCGGACTCCGCAGACGCGATCGCCTGAAACGAACCGGATTCGATCGCGCTGAGCAGTTTGGCTTGCGCTGCGATCGAGAGCTGCGCGACTTCATCGACCACCAGCGTCCCCTTCCCGGCGAGGAACATCAGGCCAGGTTGCTTGTTGGGCCCGCTCGAGCTGCCGGAGACCGTGGATGGCAAATAGGTGCCGAACAGTTCCGCATCCGATTCCGTGACGTGGTTGTCGTCCGGTCGGAAGAAGACGAGCGGCTCGGCGGCGCGATTGCTGAAGCGGTGAATCATCCGAGCAACGAGACTCTTGCCGGTGCCAGCCTCGCCATCGATCAGGACCGGCGCATCGGATTGCGCTGCGATCGCGATCTGTTTGTACACCCCTTGCATCGCCGGCGAGTCACCCAGCATCGTATCGTGCTGCAGGGGGGACGCATCGTGTCCGGTTCTTGGCTGCGACTCCTGGGTGCTCTCCGCGGCGCGCCGCACGGTATTGAGCATCGTGGCGAGATCGAACGGTTTGGTCAGATACTCAAAGGCTCGACCTCGCACCGCTTCCACCGCGACCTTCAAATCGCCGAAGGCAGTCATCACGATCACGGCAGGTCTTGTCGATAACTGATGGAGCGTTCCCAGCAAGTCCAACCCGCTCTTGCCAGGCAACCGCACATCCAGGAGCACGATATCCGGCGAGCGAGCGGAGCTTCGGATGCTCTCGAGGCACTCCTCGGCCGATCCGAATACGGAGACGCGATACCCGATCTGTTCGAGTTCCTTTCGGAGAGCCCAGCAAATCGTCGGTTCGTCATCGATGATCCAGATCCGCTTCATGATGCTTGCTTCGCCTTATCCACACAGGGGATCGTCAATTCGAAAATCGTGTTGGGGCTCTCGCGTCGCCACGACAGCGATCCCTGGCAACGATTCGCGACGCGTGCCGCCATGGCCAACCCAAGACCGACCCCTTCCTTCTTGGAAGTGACGAACGGTTCCATGATCGCGGAGGCTAGCGAAGGATCCGGGCCGGGTCCATTGTCGATGATGCGCCAGCGAACCCGAAGCGAGGGCAAGGCCGCCGTCGCGTCCTCGTCGAGAATGGTTTCTTCGCAGCGCACGTGGCCACCCCGCCCCGCAGCCTCGATGGCATTCATCAGGAGGTTGACCATCGCTCCCACCACGGCGGATCCCTGCGGCACTTGCTGGTCGCTCCCTTCGCGCATCGCCTCCCAGGACATCGCCACCTGTTGATGGTGCGCATAGGGCGCGACGCCATCGTTCGCCGCATGGCGGATCGCTTCGACCGACATTACGGGTTCGTCGACCAATTCGACATTGGGGTCCGAAGCGAGCAGGCGACGCACCGCCTCGGCCGCGAGTTTCAGTTGATTTTCCGCCATCATCAGTTCCTTGGCGGGCTCGTCCGGGTGCGAACGAATGAACGATTGCACCAGCAGCGACGCCCCCGTCAATGCGTTGCGCAATTGGTGCGCCATGCCCCCTGCAATCATGCTGATCAAGCGTGTCCGCTCGGTGCGGGCAATCCAGTCCTGGGCGTTGGACAACTGAGCACTCATGGAGTTAATCGATACCGAAAGACGCCGAATCGCATCATCCGGTCCCTGCGGTTCGACGACATCGAATTTTCCGTTCGCGATCCTGACCACCTGCGATTCCAAGTCTTCGATCCGGCGAACGATGCGAGCGCCGATCGCGGTGATTACCAGGCTCATCGCAAGCACGGAAACGAGACCGCTGGCGATAGGTGCCCAGCTCGGAGCATTGAGAAAGCCCGCATCGCGGGGTTGTTGCACGAGCAGAACCAACTCCCGAAGTTCACCGTCGCGAAAACATTCGGGGACGGCGTATCTGCGATACTGAAAGGATCGCTCGTCCATCGTGACTTTGCCGCGGGTCGGAGACGACTCGGGAACCAAGGACTCGACATGTTTCAAGTCGGCCTCGGCGAGTGTCGTCACGGCCTCGCCGTCGCGAGGAATCAAGACGGCATCCACCCCGGAGTAATTCTTGATCTGCTCGATCACTCGTTCGGTGAGCGGGTAGGAGGCCTGCCGCAATTGCTCATACACCGTATCCATCTTTTCCGCGGCCCAACGCCGTTCTGCATCTCGGGCAGCCCACCACGTAATGGCCGATACGGCGGCCGCGACCAGCAAGATCGTCGCCCCCAACGGGACGATCAACTGGCGGCGCAAGGACCAGGTCTCGCTCGATCCTGTTGAAAAACGCTCGGACACTGCCTTTGCACCGATCAGAAATCACCCAACCGCAACGAGAGGAACAGGGCAGGATGAGCGCGTAGGTTGAAGGGCCCTGGCACCGGCTCCTGCCTTCTACCACTGGATTGTAATCGACATTGGTCCTCTTGCCGTGGATCGCCAACGCAATCCGGACGATCAATTTATGACCGTGGCGCGCGGTTCCGGCGCGAAAAAAACTCGGCGGCCGCGTTCCTCGGTCACCGAAACCCGCGAAAGCGGTTACGATCTCTAGCGCTCGCATTTCCCCTTGCTGTATCCCATCATGCCGATCTTGTTGAATGGAATCTACGCCCTGTTGCTCGTCGTCGCGAGCCCGTGGATCCTGTGGCGGCGCGTCGCCCAGGGGCGATACAGGCAAGGATGGCGCGAGAAGCTGCTCGGCCATCTGCCTCGCCCGCCAACTCCGCAATCCGCCCCGAATGCACCCCCATTTCATCGGCCGCGGGTCTGGTTCCACGCCGTCAGCGTCGGCGAACTGCAAGTCATCCGTCCCGTCATCGAACTGGCCGTGCGCGAATGTCCCGATCTGCAAGTGGTCGTGACCACGTCCACCGACAGCGGGTATGAACTAGCGAAGAAACTCTACGCCCAGTATCACGTCGCCTTTGCGCCCTTGGACTTTACCTGGGCGATTCGAAACGCGCTGCAACGCATCGAGCCCGATTTGCTGGTCATGGCGGAATTGGAATTGTGGCCGAATTGGTTGCGCATGACCGCCCAACGCTCCATCCCCATCGCGATCATCAATGCGCGGCTGAGCGCGCGGTCCCTCGCAGGATATCGCCGCATCGCATCGATGATCGCTGCGGTGCTGGCGCGGGTGACCTGGATCGGAGCCCAGAGCACGACCTACCGCGATCGATTCCTGCAACTGAATTACCCCAAAAATCGCATCGACGTGACCGGCAACATCAAATTCGATGGCGCCACTCCCGATCGAGGGCATCCCGAGGTGGCGCGTCGACGTGAGCTCCTGTCGCTCCCAGCGCCCGAGGGCGAAAACCCACCGACGGTATGGCTGTGCGGCAGCACGCAAGCTCCCGAGGAAGCCCTCTGTCTTCAGACCATGGCGAACCTGCTCCCGCGTTTCCCCCACCTGCGCATGATCCTGGTCCCCAGGCATGCGGAACGCTTTGACGAAGTCGCACGCCTCGTCGAGTCCAGCGGCTTGCCGTGGCTCCGCCGCAGCCAACTGAACGATGCTCCCGCAGGCACGGCATGGCGAGTCCTTCTCGCCGATTCGGTCGGCGAGCTTCGATGGTGGTGGGGGCTCGCCGACATCGGATTCGTCGGAGGAAGCTTTGGATCACGCGGCGGACAGAACATGATCGAACCCTGCGCCTATGGCGTTGCCACCTCCTTCGGACCCAACACCCGCAATTTTTCGGACGTCGTTCAGCTGCTCCTCGAATCCCAGGGGGCGGTGCAGTTCCAGGACCCGTCGCAGATGGAGCCGTGGATCGCCGCGATGATCGAGCAATCGGCGGAGCGCCAGGCGCTGCAGGAGCGAGCCCGGGAATTGGTTCAAAAACAACGCGGGGCCGTCCAGCGAACCTGGTCCTGTTTGAAGGCCCTCATCGCGGATTCCTGAGAATCCGAGGGCGATCACCCGGCTGCCCCAATTCTGGTAGAATGGTGTGTTTGTAAGCGGGATTCGGCAGGCTTTGCCTCGATCGGTTGCGTTGCTCCGAGGTTCCGCTCGGTCACCCCAGTCTCCTAGAAAGAGCCAGAGAATATGAGTACGGGCGAAGGGGCCAATACCTCCTTTGAGACGATGCGAGGACGCGATTATCCGACGCTCCGCCAGTTCACGCTGTTCTTGGAAAACCGCGTCGGACAACTGCTCGAGGTCGTCCGCCGATTCGAGGTCGCGGGCGTCCGCATCGCTGCATTCTCCATCAGCGATGCCGCCGAGTGCGCTTTCGTCCGATTCATCGTCAGCCACGCCGAACGGGGCCGAGAGATCCTGGAACGCGCCGGATTATCCATCATCGAAAGCGACATCATCGGCGTCGAGCTCCCCGAAAGTGGTCACCCGATGCAGCAAGTCTGTACCGCGCTGCTCCAAGGGGAAATCAACATCGTTCAAGCATACCCCCTCCTGGTCCATCCCCACGGCCAACCCGGCGTAGCGATCATGGTCGACAACACCGAAGCCGGCCTCGAACTCCTGGCCCGAAAAGGCTTTCGCTTGATCAACGAAGCCGACTTGCTCGACTAGTCTTGCACGACAGGGTTCACTATGGCACCGGCCCACTTTCCTCTCCCCTCTGCTTGCCTTTTGGCGTGCGTTGTGTTTGCCGCCGCAGTAATGGCTGAGGATCCCGCCCCAGGATCGCAGGTTTGGGTCGATGGCATCCCCTTCACCATTCCGGCCGGCTGCTCTCTTGAACAAGTCGCTGAACCGAAGTTGTGCACCTGGCCGATTGTGGCGACCTGGGATCCGCAAGGGAATCTCGTCGTCGCCGAATCGGTGTGGAGCCGCGAGCCGGTCCATAAACAACTCGAAACGCGACCTCACCGTATTGTGCGTTTGATCGATACCGATCGCGATGGCCGATTCGATCGCAGGCAAGTCGTGGCCGAGTCCCTCAGCTTTCCCGAAGGAGTCCTCTGCCTGGGGAACGCTATCTTGGTGACCGCTCCTCCTCAGATCTGGAAGCTGACCGATGCCGACGGCGACGGGGTTTGCGAATCGCGCGAGGTATGGTTCGATGGCCAGACGCTGACCCACTGCGCCAACGATCTTCATGGTCCATGGCTGGGCCCGGACGGTTGGATCTACTGGTCCAAGAGCGCCTTTGCCGAGCAGACTCATGAGGTCCTGCATCGCGGCCAATTCACCAGCACCGCGTCCCATCTGTACCGCCGCCATCCCCAAGGTGGCCCGATCGAGCCGGTCATGACCGGGGGGATGGATAACCTGGTCGATGTCGCCTGGCATCCGAGCGGCGAACGATTTTTTTGTGCGACCTTCCTGCACCATCCCGCCGATGAGATCCGCGATGGGATCGGTCACGCCATGTACGGTTCGGTCTTCGGAAAACCCCATCAAGTCCTCGACGGCCACCCCAAGACGGGACCGCTCATGGAACCCTTGGTCGAAATGGGACCCGCGGCGCCGGCAGGCCTGCTGTATTTGAACTCCGTCGAGGAGAGCATCGCTTCCCGTATGCCCTTGCCGAGCAACAAAGAGATTTCCGGATATCTCGCCACGGCCCAGTTCAACCTGCATAAAGTCTCGGTCCATCCTCTCCACACCAGCCCCGATGCGGCAGGGTACACCTCCGCTTCGACCGACTTGGTTTCCTCGCCGCGCATCGACTTTCATCCGGTGGATGTGCTGCTGGATCGCGACGCGTCGCTGATCATCGTCGATACAGGAGGCTGGTATGATCTGTGTTGCCCAAGCTCCGGAACCGATCAACGGGTTGCCCTCGGAGGTATCTATCGCCTCCGCGGCGCGACCGACGATCGACGCGGCGACGCAGCCTTTCGGCCCGTTCGAGCGAACGGTCGCTCGATGGAGGAGATCGCTCGTGCATTGGTCGATGACCCGAATAATATCGATGCGTGGCGGCAAATCGATGCGTCGCTCGAATCCCATTCCGTCGATGAGAGACTGGCTGCATTGAATCTGATCTCTTTGTATCGTCACCAAGGTTCCCGCGATGCCGTCCTTGCATGCCAGTATCGCTATGGGTACGGCGAGGGCCAGGATCTGCGCACTGTTCGGCTTGCGGCCGAATGCATTGGACGCCTCGGCCTGCAAGTCGCGAACGACAGCGACAGCGGCGACTACCTCGATCAGCTTCAATTATTGACGCGCCACCGATCCGATCGATCGATCCAGCACGCGGTCATTCTGGCCCTGATCGAAGGAGGGGAAGTCGAAAAGGTTCGAACCAGGCTGTCCCATCATCCTGCCGAGGGCGCGGCATGTGCGATTATCCTGGATCAGCTCCAGGCGCTGCGCGATGAGGATGCTCAAGCGATTTGTCATCTGGCTTCGAGCGATGACGCGAGCGCTGCGAACATTGCTCTAGAAATCCTCCAACGCCATCCCGAATGGTCCGATCGCGGAGCCGCTTGGCTGGAGGATCGCTTCCTTCACGGAAGCGATGCCCAGCTCCAAGCGATCGCAGCGATCCTCGCGCGGTGGAGCGAGCAAGCTTCGGTGCAGTTGCTTGTTCAAGAATGGCTTGGTCGGGCGTCGAGCGGGAGCGTTGGACAACAAGCCTGCTTGATGCAGGCGTTGGCCGGAAGTGCGGATCGGCCTTTGCCCGCATCGTGGGCGGAGCCGCTGGCGCGATGGATCGAAGCGGTCGATAGCGATCATCCCTTGGCAAACACCGTGGCCAAGTTGCAGTTAGGGGGTAAAGATCAACCTGTTGCCCGAGCGCTCGCGAGTCAGATCGCACGTCATGAATCGGCGGCGCCTCGGACATGGCTCGTTTGGTCGCGCGGGTTGCCTGTTGGGACCACGCTTGCGAGCCGCCAAGAAAATCGGCTTGTCGCCGTATGCCTCGAGGGGCAATCCGAGGAGCGCTCGCTCGCACTGGCGACCTTGCAGCGAATCCAGTTGACCGATCGCACCGCAGCGAACGAACTGATTCGTGGGTTGGATCGATTGGGACCCCTGGAGTTGCCGCAGGCGCTCGATGGGCTCCTTCGGATGAATCAACCCGAGATCGATCGCGAGCTGCTCGAGAAACTGGAATCGACCGACAGTGCCAAATCGCTGAACATCGATCGAACGCTATCCCTGTTGAAAAACCGCGAGCCGAACGCAATCGATTCGTGGCGGGGATCGCTGTCTCGTTTGCAGCAACCGCCAGCCGACATCTCGGCCGCCGTGGACCGCTGGATGAACGAACTCCCGGAAGGAGATCCCAATCGCGGGTATCACATCTTTCGATCGGACAAGGCGGCCTGCAGCGCATGCCATCGCATCGGTTACGTCGGTGGTAATGTCGGTCCGGTCCTGAGCCAAATCGGGCGGACGCGATCGCGGCGGGATTTGATCGAAGCCATCGCCTTCCCGAGCGCACGCTTGGAGCAAAGCTACCGCAGCACGAAGATGCGTACGCTCGACGGTGAAATTCTCAATGGCTTGATCGTTGCACAGACGACTCAGTCGATCACGCTGCAGATCGCCGCCGATCGACGCGTCGCGGTCCCACGCGAGGACATCGAGGCGACGGAACCGAGTTCGGTCTCGATCATGCCCGCAGGGTTGGACCAGCAGTTGACCCGCCAAGAGTTGGCGGACTTGATCGCTTTTTTGGAGAATGCCAAATGAACTCAACCGACGAAATGCCTCTTCGCAAAATCGATCACGTTCGATTCTTTGTCGGGAACGCGAGGCAATCCGCTTATTTCTATCGCAACGCCTACGGGTTCGACGTCGTCGCGTATGCGGGACTCGAGACCAAGGTCAAACACGAAGCGGGGTATGTGGTTCGCCAAGGAGGGATCACCTTCGTCCTCGTCTCGCCGCTGCGAGCCAATCATCCGGACGCTTCGCGATTGATCCTGCACGGGGATGGAGTCTCCGACATCGCCTTGCAAGTCGACGATGTCCGGCGCGCGTATCATCTCGCCGTCGAACGCGGAGCGGTCGGAGTGATCGGTCCTACGGAGCTCAAGGATGATTTCGGCGTGTACGAATACGCCACCATCCGCGCGTACGGCGATACGACCCATACCTTTGTCAATCGCGATCGTTATCAGGGCGCGTTTGCCCCGGGTTTCGATCCGATCGATCCATCGCGGTACAATCCGACAACCTACCACCCGACTGGGCTGCTGGCGATCGACCACATCGTCGGCAACGTCGAACTGGGCAAGATGAACGAGTGGGTCGAATTCTATCGGCGGGTCCTCGGCTTTGAGCAATTGGTGTCCTTCGACGATCGCGACATCTCGACGGATTATTCCGCTCTGATGAGCAAAGTGGTCCAAGGAGGCCGCGGACGCATCAAGTTCCCGATCAACGAGCCGGCTCATGGCAAGCGTCGCAGTCAAATCGAGGAGTACATCGACTTCTACGGTGGAGCCGGCGTACAGCACATCGCCATGGCGACCAACGACATCGTCAAGACTGTCCGGGCCCTCCGAGCCAACGATGTCTCCTTTCTCCGCGTGCCTCGGACGTATTACGACGACCTGCTGGATCGCGTTGGAAACATCAAAGAGGATATCAACGAACTTGCCGATCTGGGCATCCTGGTCGATCGGGACGACGAAGGCTACATGCTGCAGATTTTCACCAAGCCGGTCCAAGATCGACCGACGCTGTTCTTTGAAATCATTCAGCGCGAGGGCGCCAAGAGTTTCGGCAAGGGGAATTTCAAGGCGTTGTTCGAAGCCATCGAGCGCGAGCAGGCACTCCGAGGCACTCTGTAAGTGGAGCCGTCATGATTGCGATCCGAAGCATTCGGGACTTTTATGCTTTTGAGCAGCATGTCGCCACATGCCGTGCACAGCGCGGCCTGCCGATGGTGGATGCGTGGTATCAGATTCCGGTGTTCTACTTCTCGAATCCCGCAGCGGTGATCGGGGACGGAGACCCGGTATGGGCTCCGATCGGCTCGCACGAACTCGACTTCGAATTGGAGATCGCCGCCATCATCGGCAAGGAGGCGAGCAACCTGCCTGCCGACGACTCGGCCATGGAGTGCGTCGCAGGATTCACGATCTACAACGATTTCTCAGCCCGCGATTTGCAGCGGAAAGAAATGGCCGTCGGGCTCGGGCCGAGCAAAGGGAAAGACTTTGCCAACGCATTCGGACCTCGCGTCGCTTCCTGGGACGAGCTCAAGGATCGGTATCGCGATGGCAAGCTCGACTTGGAGATGACCGCCAAGATCAATGGCCGGGTGGTTTCCTCTGGGAACGCCCACAGCATGTATTGGACGTGGCCGCAGATCCTGGCGCATGCGAGCCGCGATACGAAACTCCTTCCCGGCGATGCGATCGGTTCAGGGACGGTCGGGACCGGCTGCATTCTCGAATTGACACCGGATGTCGTCGGCGGATGGCTGCAGCCTGGCGATTCGGTTCAGCTGATCGTGGAGCGGATCGGAACACTCGAAAACCCGATCATCGCCAATCCGAATGCGACATGAATACGATCTACTCATCCTAGCCCGGAGCAACTGCGATGCCTTATTACGTACAACTCGGCAGCCTGCCTCCCAAGCGGCATACGCGGCACGAAACCGCGCCGGGCTATCGGAACGAAGGAATCTTCTATGAGGAAGTGATCACGACCCAAGGGTTCAGCCGGGCCTACAGCATCGTGTATCACTTGCGACCGCCGACGCGCGTTCGGCATATCGAGCCGATCGGTGTGCAGCCGCTCCACGCCGCACCGCAGGATGTGCTGCGGCATGTTCATTTGAAGACGGGCAAGATCGAGGCCGAAGGGGACCCGATCACCGGACGCGTTCCGCTGCTGTTCAATGCCGATGTTACCTTGAGTCGCTGCCGACCGGCGAAACCGCAACAGGAATTATATCGCAACGCCCGGTCGGACGAATTGCTATTTGTCCACGCAGGGCATGGCAAGCTGGTGACGCACTTCGGAGAATTGCCGTTTCGCCCGATGGATTACATCGTCATTCCGAAGTGCACCACATACCTCATGGAGTCGGATAACGACGCTGCGCCGCTCGATCTGCTCGTGGTAGAATCGCATGGAGATCTGGGGTTCCCGCCGAGGTATCTCAATCCCGACGGCCAGTTTCGACTCGGCGCGCCGTTTTGCGAACGGGATTTGCATGCCCCGAGCACGTTGCGAACGATGGATCGAGACGAGGATACGTCGCTCGTGATCAAAGATGGGGATCGCTGGATGCGGTACGTGCTCGCGAATCATCCATTCGATGCAGTGGGGTGGGATGGGATGGTATATCCGTTTACCTTCAACGCCGATGATTTCGAGCCGATCACGGGGACGATTCACCAACCGCCGCCGATCCATCAGACCTTTCAGGCGTCGGGCTTCGTGGTTTGCACGTTTGCACCTCGCATGTTGGATACGCATCCGATGGCGATCAAGGTTCCGTATGCGCACAGCAATGTCGAATCGGACGAGGTGTTGTATTACGTGCGAGGACAGTTTGGGAGTCGCCGAGGGGTCGAACGAGGTTCGATCACGCTCCATCCACACGGGATCCCGCACGGACCGCATCCCGGCACGATTCTGGCAAGCATGGCGATGCAGCGAACCGACGAATTGGCGGTGATGGTCGATACTTTCCGCCCGCTCCAAGTTGCGGCCGCCGCGCTATCGCTCGACGACCCGAGCTATCCCTTCTCGTGGCTCGAGTGAGTCGGAAGCAGTCAGCTGTCGACCCCGGCGACCTTGTGTCGCCATCTGTTGAACTACCCCAGTGGACAAGCAGCAGCTGTCGCAGCGAAGGCTCTCGCGGAGACGCCAAGACGCAGAGACAAAAGCAGTTTCTTTCCGATGGATCGCAAGTAGCCATCCGTTGGGGATGTTGGTCCGACTCTGCGTCCCTGCGGCTCTGCGAGAGACACCTCCGGGAAGAACGGGATCTCCCGTTGCGGCCGCCGCGCGTTTCTCATCGCGGAGTATCAGGGCTTCGATCGCAAGGCATCGAACGCCTTGCAATCGGCCGGGACGATACCCATCTACTCCTGCTCGTACCCCGATAACTTACCGACGCAATGCCTGCAATTCTTCACCGACTAAAACGCAATACCTATCCTTGCTTTCGCCTCTTCGATTCGCTTTTGGGTCGAGAGAGGAAATCGATTATCTGCTGAACCAATTCATCGGAAAGTCCGATATCGCCGCGAACCGCCTCGTTTCCCAGTAAGTGGGTTGGGAGAGACAATGGAACACCGTTCGTTTATTTTAGGAGGGTCTTGTTGTTGGCCAGGAGAAAAAAGAATGAGCAAACAGTATTGTAAGAATGCTATGCGTAAGCCAGCGGACAAGATGCGGATTGTTTTGAAGGGGATGGAGCCTGGGATCGATGTGGCATCCTTGTGCCGCCAGGAGGGTAGGGGCCCATTCGTCGCGTACGATAAAAAAGTTTGAAAGCTGTAGGAGCGTAAGCGTTCACCACGGGCAGGTGGTGGGTTTCCGGCTTAGCCTTCCGCTCGCTCGCGTTTTTGCTTGGCAGCGATGATTCGCTTGGCTCGCGATACCTTTTTGCGGTCCGCCTTGTAGCGACTTTCTTCCTCGCGGTAG
>JBKDPB010000280.1:0-8670 GCA_046342615.1 Planctomycetota bacterium
GTATTTGGTTCGAGGTTCGTTTCGAGCCTTCGCGTCGGTCGATTCCCATCGGCTGGTCGCGGGCCCGCTACACGGCGAGACTCTCTTTGAAAACGCAGGACCGAGCGATACGTATCGTTGGGTAACGCATTCGTTGGATCGCTACGTCGGCAAGACCATTCATCTTGAGTTCTCGCCGCTGGCGGACAACGATTTCGGAATCGTTCAGGTCATCGATGGGATGCCCCCTCCGCCTCGACAAGATTTGCAAAACGTAGTCCCTGCAGACATGCTCGAATCGGCTCGAGCTGCCGTTTCCAACTGGCTGGTGCAACCGGATAGGCTGACCGAGACGGAGCGAGCGATTTGCGCCGCTGTTTTGCATGAATTGCTGAATCGCCCTGATCCATGGCTCGGCGCGGAGAACCCGAACATCGGAAAGCTCAGGGAACTCGCCGCGCGTTGGCGGGCTGCCGAGAGTTCGCTGGCAGACTCCTTGCCGTGGGGCTCCAAGCTGGCCATGGCGATGCGCGATGGCTGTGGAATCAATGACTCGGTATTGATTCGCGGTAACCATCTGCGACCGGGGCATGAAGTGGCGAGGCGCAATCTCGAGGCGCTTTCGCCAAGCAAGACAGCATTCGAGGGGATCGGCAGCGGCCGACTGGCTCTGGCGGAGCAATGGGTCGACCCCGCAAATCCCCTGGTGTCACGCGTCATCGTCAATCGCGTATGGCATCATTTGCTCGGACGGGGCTTGGCCGCGACCACCGACGACTTCGGCGTGCTGGGGGCACCGCCAACCCATCCCGAGTTGCTGGATATGCTCGCGCAGGATTTCATCGATCGCGGATGGTCCTTGAAGTCATTGATTCGTTCGATTTGCCTGTCGCAATCGTATCAGCAAGATTCCCGATCCACCGCTCAATCGCAGGAATCGGATCCCGACAATAAACTCCTATCCCATGCTCGCGTGCGTCGTCTCGAGTCCGAGGCGGTGCGCGATACGCTGCTCGCGGTAACCGGCGAATTGGATCTGCGATGGATGCCTGACAGCGAACCGAGCGTGCCGGTTCATTTGACCGATTTCTTGGAAGGGCGAGGTCGCCCAGGGCGCAATGGACCGATGGATGGACGCGGCCGTCGCAGTCTCTATCTCGAGGTCCGCCGCAATTTTCTGAATCCCATGATGACGGCATTCGATATGCCTAACCCCTTCAGCACCATGGGGCGCAGAAATGTTTCCAATGTACCAGCCCAGGCCCTGATCCTGCTCAATGATCCGTTCTTGCATGCGTTGGCTCAGCGTTGGTCGGAACGCATCTGCGGAGAGTACGGTACCGATGAGGAGCGGGTGCGAGCTATGCTGCGGCACATTTCGCTGCGCGAGCCGACTTCCACCCAAATTGAACAAGCGATCGAGTTTCTCAGGTCGGGGGAGTTCGGGGATGCGGCCCAAGGCTATCGGGCCCTGGCTCACCTGCTGTTGAACCGCAAAGAGCTGATTTTCCGCTTCTGATCTTTTCCCAGATTGCCGAAATTCAGGAATTTGCCATCTTTCGCCCGTCGATTTCCCTTTACGCAGTCCCTGCGATTCCTCTATTATGCGTCCGACATCGGCCAGCATGATGCTGTCCTGCAAAGCCTAGAACCCACCGCGGTGTCGGACGAAGGTAACGAGAATGAGCGGTTTTTTGATCCTTTTGGCGGCGTCCTTTCTTTTCGACGAACCTCTACCGGCACCCGCCCCGGCTCGGACCTCGGTGCGTGAGTCGTCCGAACGCGGCGAGACGCTTCCCGCTCCCCGTCAACCCGCTGCGCCTGCGGAAAAGACGAAGTTGATCTCCTCGACGACCCAACCTCCCCCATCGGCTCCCGCGACCAGCGGCACGCCGACCCAAGAGGCCAAAATCGGTTGGGGAGTCGATCCCTCGGATAATTCGATGTACATGGTGATCCAGATCGCTCCTTCGGCGATCGAGACGTTTGCTGCAGGGCAGCGGGGGCAGGAACTGACCAGCCGCATCCCTCCGATACTTCGCAATCGTATCGATAAGGTCATCGTTCGATTCGGAACGGGACCCGTTGAACAATTTCCCTCCGAATCGGAATTGGCCAGTATGCCATTGGCCAAGAGTACCACGCCGCAAATCGCCAACCTCGACCGTCGAACTCTCGTGAACATTGATCAGCCGCATCCTTCCGAAGTGGTGGCTACGGTTTCGACGACACAAATCCCGATCGCTCCGGGTGCAGCGGTTCCCGGTACCACAGCGTCGCCGTCCGCGTATTCCGCGCCTCCCGCATACACGTCACCTCCTCCGGTGTGGAATAACAACGTGCCGTCAACGCGACCAGCCGGAACCACGACCACGGCACCGACCGATGGCTTCGCACCCAGCACCCGCCCCGTTCCTCAGTCCCTATTGCCGTTCGGCGGGAGTCGACCGAGCCCTGGGTATCCCTCCACGGCAGGTACACAAGGCAATGTCACCTACAGCGGCACGGCTACCAGCGGCAATAATTACGGAAATGCCCCGTATGGAAACCAGCAATACGGAAACCAGCAATACGGAAATACGCAGTACGGAAACCAGCAGTACGGAACCAGTGCATTCGGGAGCAACGTACCCATGGTGGCCAGCAATCCGAGTACGGGAGTGTACCCTCCGGTCAACGAATCCATTTTGCCGAATGGATCCGCGGTGAACGGGAACATGAATGCCCCCAACACCTCGTCGGGCTTCTTCGCCTCCAATCCGAATTATCCGCCGAACAACAATTACGGCTTGCCGGTATCGACCAATGGTCCGACGTATGCAACGACGGGATCCTTGGCGAATCCGCTTGGCCAGCCATCGCAGGGGCCGATTCTGCCTCCGCCAAATCTGCTTCCATCCACATCGAACAATGGCACGACGTCGAGCGGGTGGCGTTTGCCTCCGCTGAATGATCAGGACGACCGGCGGGATGTTCTCAATTCCACTCGTCCTGGAAGTTGGGTTCCGTTCTTTTTGGTGCTGTCGTTTATTTTGAACGTCTACTTCGGCCTGTGGCTGAATCACTTGAGCACCAAGTATCGCCATCTATTGGCCAACATGCGGGGGTTGTCGGTGCCGGAGTTGGAGCGAGCCTAGCGATTGCGTGCCGGGGCTGCGCATTGTCCACCAGATCCGTGACGCAACCGCCCGGAACGGCCGACCACTGCGGTGGGCGAATGGAGAACGGGTTTTCTAGGCGGTCGAGCCCCCTAGCGCGATGGCTTCTGGAAAACCATCATATAGTTTTCCTTCACGACGCCCGGCACGTCTCGCAGCTTTACGAAGCCGCAGTCGGTGATTTCCGCCTCAAAGACTTCTTGTCCGGCGCGAACATGCTTCATCACCCAGTCGCTCGACTCCCCATCGATCCGCTTGAAATCGATCACAACAATCCGGCCTCCCGGTTTGATGGCCCGATACAAGGACGCCATTGTTTTGCGGGGAAACTCGAAGTGATGGTAAGTGTCGCAGATGAACGCGAGATCGACCGAGTTATCAGGCAACTCGGTCGATTCCGACTTGCATAACAGCGTATTGACATTGCGGATGTCAAGCTCGCGATTGGTTTTGGCGATGTGCTCCAGAAAGTTGGGGGCAATGTCGACGGCGATCACTTGACCTCCGTTCCCAACAGCCTTGGCAAACAATCGGGTGAAGAGCCCGGTTCCGGCACCTATGTCCGCCACGGTGTGGCCCGCTTGGATACCGCACGCAGCCAAGATCTCCTGCCGCTTGGTGAAGATTTCACGGCTCTCGACTTCGAACTTTTCCTGGAACGATTTCACATCAGGATTGGCAAACGCGTCATTGATTCCGGGATTAACGCTTTTGTCCTGGGCCATGCTCCCGTGAGCCATCGCCAAGAGCAAGGCGAAGGCGCCGGAAAGTCGAATGAGCGAGCGATGCATGAAATTCGATTTGCCGTTGGAGTAAAGAAACATCCTCGATGCTTCCAGCTTATCATATAGGCCGTGTCATGTCGCGCAGCTGGCCGACGATGTCGATGGACTATCGGATATGCGATTCCAAGGCATGCGCGCAAGGAGCATCCCCATGCCACAGGTGTCCGTTACACCCGCGAAGATTAACCCCGCCCCTACAAACGCTGATAATCCGATCCAGTAGGGATGAACGAAGAAACCCAATATCGCACCCGTCAGCACCAGTGAGCCCGCAACGATACGCACCTGACGCTCCAGACTCATCGCCTTCTTGCCTCGAACGACTGGCAGGCCCGCCAGGTCCCATGCTTGAGTCCCACCCTCGACATTCACGACATTGCTGAACCCAGCGGCTGCAATCTTCTCGCACGCCTGCTTGCCCCGGCCACCCGATCGACAAATTACGTAAAGCGGATCGCCGTTTCTCCCCGCGGTCACTTCCGACGGCTTCAGCTGGTCCAACGGGACATTTCTTGCAAATGCAACATGAACTTCCCGATACTCAACCGGCGCCCGCACATCGATCAAGTCGACGCTCTTTCCGGACGCTACCAACTCATGAAGCTGCTTTGGCGAAATGGTTTGCATGGTCATCTATCCCCGTATCCTTTTTCTCGAGTAGTCGCCAGAGTTCCAACGCCTTCGCGTGTCTCGCGATCCAGCGCTCGACCCATCCATCGATGTCATAATAGATCGAAATGTCCCGATATGTCAATCTATCAAAATCGGAAATTTCGTCAGTGTTTCCGCATGGGCCGCGACGGGGGGAGCCCCTCAAAATTGGTATGACTGCGTCCCGGGGGTAATTTCTCATTCGACACGCGAACCGTCGCCGAAAGGCTTCAGGAACGGACATGGAATCGACGATGGCAAGGTTGCCTCTCCCCTTTTGCTTGCACTCGTCTTGCCGCCATGCACGCTTGCCCCTCCAACCCATACCCGACACGCTATGCCTGGGTCGTCGGGCTTCTCGCATGCATCGTGTCCGGCGCTGGATTTGGATGCTCGTCGATACGGTGCAAATCGGTTTGGATGTCGGGGGGAGCCGCATGGGGGCTGACGAAACCGCATCCTCATGTCGCCTCTTTGGGGAGTCTCTGGGAGGCAAGGCCCGAGGGGACGTCAGATGCATTGGCGATGGCTCGATTGCGATATGGGCAAGCGGAAAGTCTCGCCTGTCGATCATCCGAGGAATGTGTCGACGAATTCTATTCGGCTGCATTATGGGCTTGGCACGCGGGGGCAGGCGAGTTGAATTCGTCGGCTCAGCAACTCGCCAATCGGTCTGTGGCGAGGTTGTTGCATGAGGGGCAAGCTCGAGGTCGCTTGGATCTGCAGCGAGGACTCGAGGTTCAGCATGCGGGCGCGACGCGATGTGTCCCGGTGGAGTGCATCGGTTTTCCATGGTCGCAGGAGGATTTTCATGAGTTGCGGGTTGTGGGGCATTATTTTCAAGCCAGTTTGAGCAACTATCGACGATCGACCGGTTTGGGAGTTCCGGTAGTAATTCTGCGCCGCAAACCGGAAGCCGTTCCGCACACGACCGACTTTCTTCCTCACACGGCGGCATTCGCCGCTACCGCGGTCATCTCACCCGACGGCTCGTCCCTTCGACTGTACGACCCGTTGAGAATTCAAGCCGATTCGATCGAAGGCTGCGAGGTCCAACTCGCGCGAGACACCACAGCGGATCTCGCGTACGGTGTCCACTACCACCCGCAAACGCGCATCGAGGATTTTCTTCGTCCGAATTCCAGCCGCGATTCCTCCCTTCTCTATTTCCTGGAGCCCTACCAGCCGGACAAGGTGCCCGTGATTCTGGTGCATGGCTTGCTGTCTAGTCCCGACGCATGGATCAACGTGATCAACGATCTGCGAACATATCCCGAGATTGTGAACACGTATCAGTTTTGGGCATTCAAATACTCGACCGGAGCTCCTTTTGTTCGTTCTGCCGCTGAGCTTCGATCGCAGTTGGATGCGGTTCTCGAACGCTACGGCCCCCAAGGCGACGACAACAAACTTCACCAATCCGTGATGGTTGGGCATAGTATGGGCGGCTTGATTTCCAAGCTTGCGATCGCGCATAGTGGAGAGGATCTGTGGAATTCGATTTCCTATATACCCCTCGAGTCCCTTGCCACCGATGAGGCCACGCGCGCGCGCCTGACGTCGCGTCTTTATTTCGATCCTCATCCGATGGTTCGCCGAACCGTCTTTATCGCGACGCCGCATCGGGGTAGCATTTCGGCCGGCCGCATCTGCGGGCGATTGGCCAGTGCATTGGTCAACGACAACGATTCCTCGTTCGAGCAACTCCTTGAGGACAACATCGGGGGCTTCAAGGACTCGGTCGCCTCGGGGCTGCCGACGTCGATCGACATGCTTGACCCCAAGCAACCGTTTCTCGAAACGATCGGCCGATTGCCGTTGAACGCTTGTGTTCCGAAACACACGATTCTCGGCGATCAATTTCATTTCGCCGGTCATCATCCCTCCGATGGAATCGTCTCGGTCTCCAGTGCCCAGCATCCGGAATCGGTTTCCGAGAAACGTATTGCTGCGTCGCACAACGGACTTCTTCGAAGCCAAGAGACGGTCCACGAATTGCTCCGAATTTTGCGCCTTCACGCAACCGAATCCGAAAAGGTTTCCTCCGTGGACTGACGCGCATGCTTCCGGGTGGAGCTACTCTGCTCGGTCAGGTCCGCAATCCGACTTCGGGAGCTACCTCCGATGCAGCATAGCCTTCGCCGCGTCGGACGCCGAGCCAGACCAGCAATCGGCGACGCAGTGAACGCAGAGGCACACCGATCTTGCGGTGCATTCGAATGATCCACGGTCGCATCGGCGGTTCACCCGGTACATGATGTGCCGATCGATGCTTGGCCACGTGGTACCGATCGCAGTCGTACAAGACCCTTAGCAGCGGATTCAGCATGCGATGATTCCCGACTCCCAAGGAAACCTGGAAATCCATAAGGTACGGCTTGCCATCATCCCCGACGAGGACGTTCTCCTGCTTGTGCAAATCGACGTAGGCAATACGTCGTGCGTGAAGCTCCGCGAGCAACTGGTCCAATTGTTTGAAGAACTCCGAATTCACGCGACACGTCAGCGACAGCGGCTCGCCCTCGATGAACGCATGCGCGGAGACATGCGATGCTCGCGCGCCTTCGAGTCGCACTTCATGACAGACGGCCGGGATGCCTGGAACACCTTGAAGTTTTTTCAGGAAAGCTGTTTCGCGTCGAGCGAGAATTCGCCCCAGCCACCGCAACGAGAGAAAGCCGAGGGGGGCTTGGCGATTGAATTTACAAACGATCCGCTTTTCGTTGAGGTCAGGATCGCAGGGCGGTTGTGATGGGGCGTAGAGAGCGGTCGCGGCCCAAGAGTCATGCTTGAAGATCTCGCACCGAACATACCGAACACCGTCTGCCTCGAGTTCCGTGGGTGGCTCGGATGTGCCTAGGGCCCGAAGATAGGGAGGGCGCGGCCGCCCCTTGTGATTGGGTTCCAAGGTTGATTGATCCAGCAAATTCGAAGGAGTGCGTTCGAAATCAACGTGCGAATACACGCTTGCTCATCGTTTATCGGCCGGCGGTGGGACGCCTCTGCACGCGAAACCGCAAAGTCGGTGTTAATCGTTAAACTTTAACAAGGATTTCGCGGATCACCTTGGCCGGATCGACACCGCTCAGCCGGGCGTCGAGTCCCTGGAATTTTGCCGTGAATCGCTCGTGATCGATCCCCAGCGTGTGGAGGAGGGTGGCGTGGAAGTCCCGGACGTGGACGGGTTTCTCGATCACGCTGTAGCCGAACGGGCACGTCTCCCCGTGGGTGACGCCGCCTCGCACCCCGCCGCCCGCCATCCACATTGAGAAGCAACGCGGATGGTGATCGCGTCCGTAGTCGGTGGCTGTCAATTTACCTTGCGAATAGTTGGTTCGACCAAACTCGCCGCCCCAGATCACCAACGTATCCTCGAACATGCCGCGATCCTTGAGATCCTGAATCAGGGCTGCGGTTGGCTGGTCGGTTTCGCCGCACTGGGTGCGCATGCCGCCGGGGACGCCACCGTGGTGATCCCAACCTTGGTGGTAAAGTTGGATGAACTTCACACCGCGTTCCGCGAGTCGGCGAGCGAGCAGACAATTTGCTGCGAACGTCCCTGGCGTACGAACGGTCGGTCCATAGCGCTCGAGGGTTGCTTCGGTTTCGGAGGACATGTCGGTGACTTCGGGGACGCTGGATTGCATGCGATAGGCCATCTCGTACTGAGCGATGCGGGCCGAGAGTTCGGGATCGCGAGTTGATTCGGCTTGCAACTGATGCAGTTCCTGAAGTCGATCGAGCATTTGTCGACGGCTTGAGGCATCGATGCCAGACGGGTTGGTCAGGTACAGCACCGGTTCCTTGCCCGATCGGAACTGGACTCCTTGGTACCGCGCTGGCAGGAATCCCGCGCCCCACAGCCGAGAGTACAACGGCTGGTCCACTTTGCCTTTGGTGATCAGCACCACGAAGCTTGGCAGGTTTTCGTTGTCGGTTCCCAGTCCGTATTGGATCCATGCCCCGATGCTGGGACGTCCGGAGATTTGATTGCCGGTTTGCAGATAGGTGATGGCGGGATCATGGTTGATTGCTTCGGTGGTCATCGACCGAATGATGGCGATGTCGTCGACATACTTCGCGGTATGGGGTAACAG
>JBKDPB010000281.1:0-7767 GCA_046342615.1 Planctomycetota bacterium
GCGATCCATCCGTCCAATTCGGAGAGGTGGATACCGATTCCAACGGACAAATCAGCATCGAGGAATACGCCCTCCACCGGGAAAAGCGAAGCAAGAAGTAACGGTCGAGTCACTCTCGACACGGGCGATCCGTCGCCCCACATTTCCAGGAAGGACCCAACCCAGAAGCGTCTGAGTTGGGTTTCTTTGTTTTCGAAGCCCCCCTAACTCATCCCGCTGACTGGCCCCGAATGTTTATGACCCGGATTCCCCGCTCACCCGATCCATGCCGATCCTGGCTCATCGCAATACCGCTTGTCCTTTGCATGAGCACGCCGCTGCTTCGGGCACAAACAGCCACCGAAGCCAAAAGCGAATCATCCTCCCCAACAGGGAATTGGATCGGATGGTTGGAAACCCCCGCACAACATTTAAGGCTTCTGGTTCGCGTCCAAACCCTTTCCCAATCTGCGTCGGATCCGTCGACTTCGAGCATCGAAGGGACCATCACCAGTCTCGACCAGACCCCCACCGCATTGCCGTTCGCCAATGGCTCCACCCGCGACGACGGCACGTTCGAGTTCTCGGTCATCCCTCAGGGCGATGCCAAACTGAGCTACTCGTATCGAGGCAAGCAGGACGGCGATCGCATCGAGGGATGGTTTGAAAACGCAAATGCGAAACTACCGCTGACCTTTCAGAAGGCCGATTCGATTCCTGACGAAGGTTCCGAACGCCTTGGCGCCGATTCCGCATGGAAGGGCGAACTCAACATCGCAGTAAAAAAAATCGACGTCCGCTTTCGAATCTATGACCAGCCTCCCTACGCCGACCCCAAATCGCCTCGAATCCTCTTCGATTCGCTGACCGAAAAGGCCTACGGATTCCCGGTGAAGTGGACCGCGGGAGAAAACGATCAGGTCGTGATGAGCATCCCGAGCTTGCCGGGTAACGCCAAGTTGACTGTCCAGGTGAAATCGCCTTGGGATCGTATTCAAGGGCGATTCGTCCAAAACTTGCTCCCCTTACCCTTGGAATTGACCCGCGTTCAAGAACTGAGCGAGCGTCCGATTCCTACCGATCCGATGGTTCTCGCTCTGAAGCGTCTGGTCAACTCCGAAGACAAACCCATGGCTCCGACGGCGAATCCGACGGAACCGCCGAAAACCTCGAGTGCCGCCTCGCTTCCCGAGGGAATCCGCGAAGAAAACTTCTCGATCGAACGGACCGATTATCGCAAAACCCGAGTCAAGCAGGACGGTCGTTGGGTCCCACCCACGTTTCGTATCAGCGGTACCATCACGTGGCCGGCCAAGGTGTCGCCCGAGTCCAGAATACCTGCAGTGGTCATGGTCTCAGGCAGCGGACCCCAGGATCGGGATGAGACGATCGGATCGCACAAGCCGTTTCAATTCCTCGCCCACTGGCTCGCGATGCAGGGTGTGGCAAGCCTCCGCTACGACGATCGCGGAGTCGGCGAGAGCACCGGCGATTTTTTGAGCAGCACCACGTCCGACTTTGCCGACGATGCAGCGGCGGTCTGGGAACATGCGCGAAGCCTCCAGGGGATCGATCGCCTTCGCGTCGGCCTGTTGGGCCACAGCGAAGGAGGGATGATCGGTCCGATCGTCGCGTCCAACCAAGCCGAACTCGCCTTCCTGATCCTGCTCGCCCCCCCAGGACTCCCAGGAAGCGAAATACTGTCATCGCAGATCGATCGTATCGCGGAGATCCAGGGCGTGGATGCCAAGGCTCGGCGAGCGACCGCCGCTCTGCAACGCAAATTGCAACGTTTGGCCATGGAACTGGAGCCCAACGAAGAACGAATCCCCGGGGAGGTGCGGCAAGCCGTCCTCGAGCAATGGGAAACCTTGCGGGATTTGTCGAGCGAAGGTTCCAAGGAGTCGGAACAAGACCGACGGCAACGTGTCGTCGACCAGATCGCTGCTCAATTTAAGGGATTGCAAACGCCCTGGATGCGGTACTTCCTCGCATACGACCCAACCTCCTCTTGGCTCATCATGCGTTCGCCGACGCTGGCCATTTGGGGCGACAAGGATGTCCAAGTCCTCGCCGGACCTAATCGCGAACGACTGTTCGATGTCGCCACCCGAAACCCAAAACTGAAAGGCGATCTCGTGGTGCTGCCGGAGATCAACCACCTCATGCAGCGAGCAAAGACGGGCCTGCCCGATGAGTATGACCAAATCGCGGAGACCATCGATCCGTCCGTGCTCGAAGTGATTCAGGAGTGGATGAAGCAGCTCAATTTGATACCTTGATCAAGTCGACGTTCCCGATCAGGTTGAGGGCAGAGAGGTTTTTCGTATGAAGACACGATGGCAAGATCATGTCGATCCAACGCACGAAGATATTCGCGATGAAATCTTCCGTCTGCTCCATTCCATGAAACAGGGGGAGAGCATTTGCCCGTCGGATGCAGCTAGGCAATTCGGCTCCAAGTGGCGGCAACACATGCCGCTCGTTCGCGAAGTCGCCGCCAACATGGTCCGCGACGGACAGATCGAGATCACCCAACGAGGCGAAGTGATCGATGTCGATGAACGGGATATGGAATCGATTCGGGGGCCGATCCGCCTCCGACTCGCCAAGGGATAGTCATTCCATCATCGCTTGTCTCGCCCTCGCATAAGCGATCGGGCCAAACAGGATCAACGGCCCCCAGGCTGCAGCGGACGGAGAGAACAAGGTGCCGCGCTCAGCGAGGGAACCGAATCCCGTCGCGACGGCAAAGAAGAGGCCGAACGTCCCCACGCAAACCAAGGCCAATTGAACCAGGTTGCGGCTTCGGGTGGTCAAGATCAGCGGCAAGCCCAACAGCAACAGTGTCATATCCATCCAGGGCTGCAAAAATCGAGTGTGGACCATGACTTGCAAATCGCTTCCGTAGTAATCCCCTTGGTTGCGCAGCCGCCAGATCAACTCCGCAGTGGAAGCGAACTGCTGGCTCGATCCCCCTTGAAGCATGTCGTATTCCACTTTGCTCGGAATGAAGCATTGATCCGAAGACAACCATGGGTTGTCGGTCGGGAGAAGCAAGTAATCGATCCCGTCTTTTCGAATGGATGGTTTCCCAGGCAACATCGATTTGGCGGTCACTCCTTCGAGTCGATAGCCGGTCGGACGCGTTCCGTCCCCTTGGTCATAAACCGCGCGAGCGGCATGAATCTGCTCGACCACTTCCGCGACGGGCCCCTGGAACTTGAAGACCGGGTTGATAATCGACTGCGAATTGGTTTCCAAATTGCGCCCCGCGATGAGGACGCCATAATCGACATCGACCGTAGGGCGTATCGGTTGGAGCCGCTCTCCCCCCTGCAAGTCTTGAGGGCTCTTGCTCAGGGATTTCTCCCACTTCGGTATCAAGCATTCTCGGGATACCGCGGCAAAGACAATGGCCACGAGCGACATCATCAAAATCGGACGAATGATTCTCGCTTTGCTGATGCCCGCCGCGAGCAGCGCGGTCATTTCGTTGGTGCGGTACAACCACGCAATCACAAACATCGACGACAGCAATACCAGAAGCCCACAGGTCCGGTCAAAGATGGCAAGTAGGGCCGGACTGTAATACTCGACGAGCGCCCGAATGAGGCTGCCGCGAGCCTTCCCGTATTGAATGAACTCATCCAGGTTCGTGAACACCTGCGCGACAATGAGCAAACCTGCCAATGTCACAAAACAGACTGCAAAAACGCGGACGTAAAGCACCAGGATGTAACGATCGATACGGGTCATGACCCAGTGCTACCAAATTCAGCCCCAGCGCGGCAACTCCGGCTCCCTCTCTTTCACCGCCCACTCCCCCTGGGATCACTGGCTCCCCAAGGGTTCGTTTGATAGCTTTACTTTATCGCCCGGAGGAGGAAGGTGGGGTTGGCGGATTCGAGGCGATGGGTATTGAATTGGTGGACCCCCCGCGCGATTTGGATCATCCAGAGCTGCGGTTCCAGGTTCCGTTGTTGCAGGAACCCATGCTGGAGCGAGACGACGTTTTCCATGCTGGCCACGTTGGCGACGAGACAGCCGCCCGGTTTGAGCCGTTCCCAGGATTGGGCGACGAGTTCGGTGACCCAGCGGCCCGTGCCTCCGATGAAGATGGCATCGGGATCGGGCAGGTTTTTCCATGCATCGGGTGCTTCGCCGAGAACGGGGACAAAGTTTTCGACCTGAAAAAGCTTGGCGTTCTCGATCATGAGGCCATAATCCTCGGCATCCATTTCGATCGCGTAGGCTTTGCCGTAGCGAGCGATCTGGGCCGCCTCGATCGCGACCGAACCGCTTCCTGCGCCGACGTCCCATACGATGGATGTCGCGGTGAGATTCATTTCGCTCAGGGCGATGGTTCGAATTTCCGAAGGGGTCAGCAATCCGCGCTTGGGTTTGCTTTGACGAAAGGTCTCATCCGGATTGCCGAACAATCGCCTGGACGATCGCATGGCGACGCTATCGGGGGAGCCGGGAACTCGCGTCAGGATCACGACATTCAAGGGAGCGAATCGCTGGTGCACCAGCTCGGCCAGGGAAGCGCGGGTCACTCGTTCGTCGGGGGAGCCGAGATTCTCGCATATGTAAGCGTTGAAATAGTTGATGCCGAGTCCGATGAGGGTTTCGGCCAATCGTTGCGGGGGCATTTCCTCCGAAGTGAACAGCCCAACTTTTTCAGCGGTCCGAATCCGCTCGACGACGCGGTCGAGAGGTTGGGTGGCGAGGTTGGTGAGGTACGCTTCATCCCAGCTTTCTTTGACTCGGGCGAAGGCCAATTGCATGCTGCTGACATGGGGCAGGACTTCGAAGCGCTCTTTGCCGAGCCGATCGCACAGGAAGCGGGCGGTGCCGTAGAAGAGCGGATCTCCGCTCGCGAGCACGACAGCGCCCTCATCGCACGAATCGAGTCGCTGGGCGAGTTGGTCGAGGTCCGTACCGATCGTCTCCTTGCGCCCCCGGTAATCCGGGAATTTGGCCAAGAGATTCGCGGTGCCGACCAGGCACGATGCGCGATGGATCAATTCATGTGCATGTTGCGTGAGACCGGGAGCGCCGTCGTCTCCGATCCCGACGATGATGATTCGATTCTTCAATGAAACGTGCTCCCCGGGTTTCGATCTCGTGTCATCGAGTGTACCAAATCGCCATCGCGAAAAGGCTAAAGAAAGTCGAACAAGTTGAGGCGATTGGTTCCGGTCAACAGCTGCAGGCTCGCTTCGTATGCCGTTTGGCGGCCCCTGAGATCGTTGATCGTGGCAACGAGATCGGTATCGATCAGTTTGGATTCCTGCTCCACAAGGCCGTTTGTGCGGTCTTCGTGGTTCCGCGTGAGGTCATCCATTTGTTGAAGGGACACGCCGAGCGACCCTCGAGACGAAGACAATCGGCCGAGATCCTCATCGAGCAGTTGGGCTGCGCGAGAAACCTGTCCAGGATCTCCTTGCTGGACCGCATCGCGGAAACGGAGCAACGAGTTGAAGATCCCTCTCACTTCCTGCGGATTGGGATCACTCCCGACCAATCGCGAATCGGTTGCGGTAAACGAGCCGACGGCACTGCTCTGGCCTTTGGGGATCAATCCTAATTCCCATGCCGTCTCCGCTCCATTGAGCGCGAAGACAGCGATAGGTTGCGGATCCGGAGTACCCGATGGAGCGAGGACGGAACTCAGGGTAATTCCATTTCCCTCGCTGTTGAGCGATGCGGTCACCTTGGTTGTTGCATCCTGATTGACGACATTATCGTTAACGCGATCCAAAACGTCCTGCAAGGTACTGCTTCCGGTCAGATCGACGCTGAAAGTGGTCCCGTTATTTCGACGAATCGAGATCTCCGCTCCGACGGTTACACTGACGCCGCGTCCGTAGTTCAACTGGTCGAGACGTGTCGCTGCGTTGAGGGTTCGTATTCCTAAACGGGTTGCCAAAAGTCCGCCGTTCTCGCCGATAGAAAAATCCGTGCCGCTCTCCGTCGATCGAAAACGGATATTGCGTCCGTCCGGAGTGATTTCTGGAGTGATCGCAGCCCCTGATTGGCGTACGGCATTGAATACGTCTTCGATCGTATTCGCCGACTCGATCAAGATCGTGTAGGTACGGTTCCCTTGAACGATGCGAAAACCATCGTTCTTGTCGAAACCCGCTCCATCGTTCAATTGCGAGAGCTTGGTATTGAGTTTCAGGATCGGATCGAGCGACGGGCTGACGATAGGCAAGACGGGGGCTGGCACCGAAGTCGCGATGCCAAGGTCGGATGCGGCGCGTCCAGCACCGACATCGGAAACCCGCAACGTGCCTGGACCGCCATCGGCGTATTGGACTTGAAGCGATCCGTTGGACTGCAAGGAAACGGCGACGTCTCGGCCGCTGAGTTGGACTTTGCCATTGATCAGCGTCAGCACATCTTGGACGCGGGCTGCCGGGGACAAGTCGATGGTCACTTCGTCGAGCCCATCGGTGAATTTCACGGCACCGAGCGCGACTCCCCGGCCACCGTTGAGGTCCTCCAGGTTCGTTTCGGGTACCGCGGCGGGCGCAAAATCAACCGTCGAAACCACACTCGAGGACATCAATCCCATGGCGCGTTGGCCGGTAACGTTGTTCGGAATGAGTTGCCCAAGATCGGAGATCGTCAACAGATCCTTCTCGTCGCCGAGGAACTTTACGGCCGTACCCGAGAAACTGACGGTTGCACCTTTGGTGGATGCCCCAGAGAAAAGGTACCGATCCTGAAACTTGGTATTCGCTTTACCGATCAGCGCGTTCAGGGTGGAATCGATCTGGCTGAGCAGTCCTTGCTTGTCCTCACTCGAGTTCAGGTTGGTCGAAGCGCTGACGGTGAGCCCTCGCATTTGATTGATGGTGTCTTGAATCGACGCGAGCGTTGATTCGGATGCGTTGAGGAGGCTTTCGGCCGAACTCAGATTCCTCATCGCCTGAGTTCGGAATTCCTGTTCTCGCTGCAACTGAAGCGCTCGGATCGAAGTATCGGGATCGTCGCTGGGGGTCAGGAGTCGACGGCCGGTGGTGAGTTGCGTTTGCAGTCGATCGAGACCGTTCCTCGCCGCTTGGATTTGGTAGAGGCTTCTCGCATTCATTTGCGAGTTGCTGGTCCTGCCGCCATAGATTGGAAAAAACATACTACTCATCGAAACGGCCTCACACCAGATTGATCAAAGTTTCGAGGAGATCAGAAACCGTCGAGATAAGCTTGCCCGTAGCTTGAAAGCTTCTCTGGTACTGCATCATCTTCACCGCTTCCTCATCGAGGTTGACCCCGGATATCCTCAGATGCTCGGATTCGAGGGCTTGTCGAAAATCCCGCAGGCCGCTTGCGATCCCTTTTTGTTCGTTGATCCCGCGAATCGCCTCGCCATACATCGATTGGTACACATCGTTAACGCTTCGTCCGTCGAGGATCGGGTGCCCCTCGGTAAAGGCCTGCGCGATCGCCAAGGCATTGTCGGCTCCGACTCCTACACCCTTCGTGCTTGCAGCCAATGCGCTTGGGTCGTTCAGCAGGGCGGAGCGAACCTCGATGTCTTTCGCCGAGGACCCTTTAAAGAACGTGTTGATTCCGAAGGCGGAGAGAACACCGCTGGTGTCTTTTGAGAAACTGAATCGAATCGACTCGGAATCCGATTGAATCTGGATGCGTCCATCGTTGGTGAACGAAGCCGCCAGGCCATCGATCGCGTCGATTGCCGCGACGAGGTGCGACGGGGGGGTGTCGGAGGTCAGGCCGAGCTGAACGGGGGGCTTCGCACTCGACCGCTGGGAG
>JBKDPB010000282.1:0-8810 GCA_046342615.1 Planctomycetota bacterium
ATACTTACATTCGCAACGGTGCAAACTACTGGCCGCTCCCTGAACCGTACATTCCTGGCTGCGACTTTGCCGGAGAGATCGCCGCGGTCGGTTCTTTCGTCACGCAGTGGAAGGTTGGGGACCGCGTCTGGGGTTCCAATCAAGGCTTGATGGGGCGACAGGGAACGTTTGCCGAATTCGCTGCCGTCGAGCCGCGTTGGCTGTACCCATCTCCGGCTTCGATTCCCGACGCGCAATTGGCAGCATGCGCCTTGGTCGGGATCACGGCGCACCTGGGACTTTTTCATCGAGCACATTTGCAGCCTCATGAGACGGTTTTCGTACGAGGCGGGACGGGAGGGGTCGGGGCGATGGTGGTGCAGATGGCCAAAGCGATCGGGGCTTCGGTCGTCACCACGGCAGGAAATCCGGACAAGGCGCAACGCTGTCGCGATCTCGGCGCCGACGAAGTCATCGAATACCGAAGCGGCGATGTGAAATCGCGTCTCCTCGAATGGGCGCCCAAGGGAGTGGATGTTTTCTGGGAGACTTTACGCGAACCCGATTTCGATCTAGCCGTTGCGAGTCTTGCGGCTAATGGGCGCATGGTATTGATGGCGGGACGGGACGCTCGTCCGCCGTTTCCCGTCGGGCCGTTTTACGTCAAAGGATGTTCCCTTCTCGGCTTCGCCATGTTTGCCGTGGCTCCGGAGCTGCAGCAGCAAGCGGCTTTGGACATGAACCGTTGGCTGGAGTGCGGCAAGCTCAAGGCGCAAATCGATCGTGTTGTTCCTCTCTCTCAAGCGGCGGAGGCCCACCGTCTTCAGGAAGCCAACACGATTGGAAAGAGCGGCGTGCTTCAAGGAAAGATTGTGGTGGAGATTGACTGACGGAGGACTAGGCAGCACATGGATGCTTGGGCGCAGTGGCTCGATCTCGTTTTCCCGCGCGCATGCGCACTGTGCTCCAGTCCGCTGATCGATCCTGCAGATCGAGGACTGTGCGGTCGATGCTTTGACGGCCTGTCCCCGATCGCGGAAGGCTGCCTTCGCTGCGGGGCTCCACCGCAGAGCAAGCCTTCGTCGACCACCCGCAAACCCAGCCGCAGGCGCGGAAAGTGTGTCGTCTGTCAAAAACGACGCTTCGAAATGACCCGTGTGTTCGCTTTTACCGTCTACTCGGGAGCCGCCATTCGCGTCGCGCGCAAGATGAAGGAGCCGCAGTACGAGCCGCTGGCGGAGCAAATGGGGCGAGCCATCGCCGCCTGGCTGGTTCGCTCGACCCCATTCGCCGTCGAGCATTACGACGCGCTTGTGCCCATTCCCCAGCATTGGTTTCGAAGGCTGACCTTGCGAGACAATCAATCGGAAGTGCTGGCCGCCGGGGTTTCAGCCGTTCTCGGCTGCCCGCTCGAAGATCGATGGCTCAAGCGACCGCGATGGACCCCGAAACAAGGGATGAAAACGATCTCGGAACGACTGCAAAACATGCACCGAGCCTTCGAGATCCCGGAAAAATATGCTCGAAGGATCCAGGGGAAGCGATTTCTGCTCGTGGATGACGTCATGACCTCGGGGGCGACCCTGGACCAGGCCGCGTGGGCCCTGAAGCAGCGAGGGGCCCTCATGGTCGACGCGGTCGTGTTCGCTCGGGGCCTGGGTGCCGCCAAGCCAGCGGCAACTCCCACCCTTGCCTCCCCAGATTTTCATGCAAATTCCTCGAACTCGAGTCGCTGAAACTGCGTAGAAGCGCGAAAAACAGGGGTTTATCCCGGCCTCGTTGTTGCCCAGTAGGATCCCGGTATACTTTCGACCCCGTCGATCGCATTGACCCGACTCATTCAAAGGAATGACTTTCAACATGGCAGATTCGAACGCAAACGCGACACCGATGATCGAAGCCATCGGGCTGTCCAAGTTTTACGGTCCGTTCGCCGCAGCCCGCGAAATCTCCTTTTCGGTCAACCAAGGGGAACTCGTGGCGTTTTTGGGGCCCAACGGCGCTGGCAAAAGCACCACGATGAAGATGCTCACAGGGTACCTTTCCCCGAGCGAAGGCTCAGCCCGAATCGCTGGCCACGACATGTTCGCCGATCGGATCGCCGGCTCCCGACACCTGGGCTATCTGCCCGAAAATGGACCGCTTTATCCCGACATGACCCCCTACGGACTCTTGAGCTTCTTTGGCGAAGCTCGAGGCCTCAAACCCGCGTATCGCAAAGAACGAATCGAAGCCGTGGTGGAATTGTGCGACTTGAAGTCCGTCCTCCACAAAGCCATTAGCAAGCTATCGAAAGGGTTCCGGCAGCGGGTCGGGATGGCCCAGGCCCTGCTTCACGAACCGGACGTGCTGATTCTCGACGAACCTACGGCGGGGCTCGATCCGAACCAGATTCGGGAAGTGCGAAACACGATGCGCAAACTCGGTGAAACGAAAACGATTCTGTTGTCGACCCACATTCTCCAAGAGGTCGAGGCGATGGCCAACCGGGTCATCCTGATCAACGAAGGCAGGAAGGTCTTCGAGGGGAGCGTGGAAGAACTGAAGAAAGCGCAGGGGGATTTGACGGATGCCTTCCACAAGCTGACCGGAGCAGCGGCCTAACGCCGCTCCACCGGCCCCTTTCATCTAACTTGAACCGATTGAAGCAAGGATCTCAGACGTGGTCGCAAGTGCATTGATTGGATTGTTGTTCCTGGACATTCTGTTCCTGGGTTTTTTGTTTGCGATTATGGTGGCCCTGTCCCTGACCAGGCCGGTCGCGCTCGCCGTCGTGAAACGCAATTTCTACGCCTACTTTGCGAATCCGACAGGCTACGTTTTTCTCTGCTTGTTCGTGCTGTTGACGAGCATGGCGGCATTTTGGCCCCACGAATTCTTCAGTTCCAATCTCGGCACGCTGGCGGAATTGAACAAGTGGTTTACCTACATCATGTTGTTCTTCATCCCAGCCATCACCATGAGCATATGGGCTGAGGAACGCCGTCAGGGGACCGATGAACTGCTGCTGACCCTTCCGGCGGATGACTTTGACATCGTGATCGGCAAGTATGTCGCAGCAGCGGCGATTTACACGGTCTCTCTTCTGTTCTCTCAGTTGTCGAACTTTCTCGTCCTCGCCTTCCTCACCGCGGGCCAAGTCGACACGGGCCTGTTCTTCACCAACTACCTCGGCTATTGGCTGATCGGTTTGGCGATGATCGCGTTGGGGATGGTCGCGTCGTTCTTGACCAACAATCTCACCGTCGGGTTTATTTTAGGCGCCTTGTTCAACGCTCCGCTCGCTTTCGCCGCCAAGGCCGATACGGTTCTCAACCGTCCCATCGCTCGCGAAATCAAGGGCTTTAGTCTTTCCGAGCGATTCGATGACTTCGGTCGCGGAGTGATCAGCCTGTCGGGTCTCGCGTATTTCCTTCTGGTCGCGTTCTTCGGAATCTACCTGTGCATGATCTTGATCGGGAAAAGGCACTGGAACAGCGGAAAAGACGGCAGCACCCGCTGGCTGCATTATGCACTTCGGAGCATCCTGTTGTTCGTCACGGTCGTGGCGGGAAGTATGTTCTTTCGAAATCGGGACTACGTTCGCCTGGATGCTACCGAACTGCAGGTCAGTTCCCTTTCGCCGGTGACGACGGACTTGATTCGAAATCTCGGCAAGGAACGCAATATTGTCGTCGATGCCTACATCTCCGACGAAGTGCCGGAAACCTATGCCAAAACCAAATACGAACTCGTCTCGTTGTTGAAGGAGTTCGAGTCGACTGCGAGCAAGTCGGGAATCCCGATGGAGGTGCGTATCTTCGATTCGATCGCCCCTTCGAGCGAGGAGGAGAAGCAAGCGGAGCAGCAGTATGGGATCATGCCCCAAACGGTGCGGGTCCGAGAGCGGGGAGCGATCTCCGATCAGCCGATTTTGCTCGGTGCAGCCTTCCGCAGCGGATTGCAGAAGGTCGTGATTCCGTTCTTTGAACCGGGCATCCCGGTCGAATACGAACTCGCGAGATCGCTGACGACGGTTGCCAAGCCGGCCCGCAAAAAACTCGGCGTCTTGAAGACCGAAGCCAAGATGATGGGAGGGGTGGATATGCGAACCTTCCAGCAACAGCCTCAGCAACCCATTATCGAAGAACTAGGCAAGCAGTATGAGTTGGTCGATGTCAATGCCGCCTCGCCCATCGATGTGGATCGAATCGACGTTCTGCTGGCCGTTCAGCCATCGTCTTTGTCACCCGAGGAAATGAACAACTTCATCGCCGGAGTTCGCGCTGGGGTTCCTACCGCGATCTTCGAGGATCCCCTCGCCGCAACCGATCCCGGGGTCCCGGGCACAGGGGATCCCAAGCAGCCACCCGGGGGCGGAATGTTCGGTGGAGGGGGGCCCGCGCCCAAAGGTGCGATCCAGCCCCTGTGGGACCTTCTCGGGATCGAGGTTCCCGGCCAGCCCAGTCCGATGGGCTACTTCGCACCGAATCTATGCTGGCAGGAATACAATCCCTATCCCGTGCTGGCAGCGATGGATCAGTCGACCGACCTGTGGATCTTCGCTCGCGAAGAAGCCCCAGGTGCCGACGATGCTCTCACGGAGAAAAGCGAAATCACGAGCGGCCTCAAGGAACTGATGTTCCTGCTCGCGGGCACCATCAAGCAAAAAAATGGAGCAACGAACCAGTTCACTCCCCTGGTCTCCACCGGCTTGTTTGCAGGAAGCATTCCGCTTGCGGAGGTTCGAGCCATTCAGCGATCGGGACTCGGGACCGCCGAAGAACTTCGACTCCGTCGGGGCAAGCCAACGGGGGTACCTCAAGTCATCGCCGCCTACATCGAAGGGGCTGCGACCGGTGCGGAGAGCAACGCGTCGGATCCCTCCGCCTCGAAACCCCTCAAGGTAGTCTATGTTTCCGATATCGACTGCATGTCGGGAGTGTTTGTGGATATCCGCAAGAATCCCGAGCAGTTCGATGATGTGAAGTTTCAATTCCAGAATATCACCTTCGTTCTCAACACCGTGGACGTGCTCGCGGGTGAAACGCGTTATCCCGCCATCCGTCGACACGTTCCGACCTACAGCACGTTGAAACTGGTCGAGGCCCAGGCCGATGAAGCTCGCCGCGTGGAAGCCGAGGAGCGAAGCAAAGTCGTCGACAAATTCAATGAAAGCGTGGCGTCCGCCGAAGAGGCGAGCTCGAAAGCCGAACGCCAATTCAAGGAAGCAGTCGACAAACTGCAAACCGAAGGTGCGATCGATGCTTCGAAACAACAGGAACTTCTGCAACGCCTTCAGGAGTATCAGATGAAACAAGCCCAGTTGTCTCGAAAACTCGAGCTGGAACGAGAGAAGCTGCAACGGGAAAGGGATCGCAACATTCGCGAAGCTCGAGGAAAAGCAGACGACTCAATCAACAAGATTCAGAACTTTTACAAAATGCTCGCGGTATTTATCCCGCCGATCCCTCCGCTCCTGGTTGGGATCATAGTCATGGTTTCGCGTCGACTGAGGGAACGCGAAGGAATTTCCAAGAACCGATTGCGATGATGGAGAACGAACCAAATGTCTGAGAACAGCAAGACAGGAATCGTAGCCGCTCTCGCGGTCGTCTCATCTCTCCTCGCCTGGATGACCACGACGAGGAACTACTCGACGGGACCGACGGGTGGGCAAACCAAGGTCAATCAAGCCTTGTTCGAGAAGTTTACCGATCCGCTCTCCGCGGCGTCGCTGAGGATCGTTACGTATGACAAGGATGCGGAACAGTACTCCGAGTTCGAGGTCGCCAAAGACCGAAAATCCGGGGTCTGGACCATCCCTTCGAATGAGAATTACCCCGCGGATGCCAATCGCCAAATGAGCGAGGCAGCTAACCTCTTCATCGGCCTCAAGGCGCTGAACGTCGCCAGCGAGAAACGAAGTGAACAGGCTCTCTTCGGTGTCGTCGAGCCGGACAAGAAGAAGGAGAGCGAAGGGGGCGAAGGGGTCGGAACATTGGTCCAGTTCCGCGATGAGAAAGGGGATACGCTCGCCGATCTGATCATCGGCAAACCCGATTCGCAGGATCCGAAGAAACGATTCGTCCGCATTCCGTCGGAAGACGTGATCTACGTCGCCGAAATCAATCCCTCGCCGCTCAGCACCGACTTCAAGCAATGGATCGAATCCGATTTGCTCAAACTCAGCGGCGCGGATATCGAGGTCATCGGAATTCGCAACTACTCGCTCGTGAAAACCGGGCAAGGCACCCTCGGACTGAGCCCGATTTACGACGCCGACATCATGTTCAACGTGCGAGATGGAAAGTGGGTCCCCCAAAATTTGCTCGTCTACGAAGGACGCGAACGCAAGTCGCGCGAGCTGCAACCGACGGAAGAACTCAATTCCGCCAAGCTCAATGAAATGAAGAACGCTCTCGACAACTTGCGCATCGTCAACGTCGCGAAAAAGCCCCCCGGAGTCGCCGCAGATCTCAAGGGAGAGCAACTTCAGGAATCGACCCAGATCGCGCTGCAGCGACGCGGGTTCTTCGCTTCGCAATTGTCCGAAGGTGGTCCCACCGAACTGTTCTCGATGAGCGGCGATCTCCAGGTCACCACCAAGGACGGAGTCCAGTATGTGTTGCGGTTCGGGAACGGGGCCGGGGCAACCTTCGAGCCTGTCGAATCCGCCGAGGGATCCGCTACGGATGCGTCCAAGGAGGTTTCGATCAACCGGTTCCTCATGGTCACCACACGCGTCGATGAATCCAAGTTCCCGGCCCCCGCGCTCGAACGCATTCCCGAGTCGGTCGACGAACTCAAAGCGATCCAGGCTGTAAAACAAGGACCGAAAGTCACTCCACCCGGTGGCCAGAATCCCACGGAGCGCCCCGCCACACCCTCCGAGCCCCCCAGCGACGGCGTGCCCCCCAGCGACGGCGTGCCACCGGCTCCCGGCGACGGGGCCGGCGCTGTGCGGGAACGTTCGAAGAATCCGACGCGATTGGTATCCACCCAGGATCCCGGTGGCGAAGTGCAGGTCCCCGACGCCCCGGTGCAAGATCCTGCCGCAGCGAAGCCAGCCGCGGATCAACCGCCCGCCGAGCTCACCGAGGAGGAATGGAAGGAACGGCTTGAGGCGGAACGCGAACGAATCACCAAAGAAAACCAGCGCAAGATCGATCAGCGCAACGACCGATTGGCGGTGGCCAAAAAGAAGAGCGCCGAACTCAATGCGAGGTTTGCTGACTGGTATTACATCGTGAGCGATTCGGAGTTCAAGCGGCTGAAGATTGAGCTGTCGGACTTGATCACGGCCAAAGGATCCGGGAATCCGGGAACGCCACCCGGTTTGCCAGGGGGAGTTCCAGGGATTAATATTCCCGGATTGCCAGGTCGCTGATTCCGTACCTTTCCACGGTTTCCAACTAAATGCTTGAAGCAAAAAGTACCCAACGCGCCCTCGTCCGCATTGGGTACGATGGGCGCGTTCACAAGCAATTCCTCGGCCCCAAGGCTCAGGAACGCTTCGAAAATGAATGCCTCATCCTGCGTCATCTCGAGTCCCGGCGTTGTCCGTTTGTGCCTCGTCTTCTGGCCTCCGATCCCCAGAGCTTGGAAATCGTCACGAGCAACTGCGGTGCGCGGGTCGAGCATCTCAGCGAACAACGGGTCAAGGAACTGTTTGCCGAACTGGAAACCTTCGGTGTGCGACACGACGATGCGTTCCTCCGAAACGTAACCTACCGGGCCTCCGATGGTCGATTCTGCATCATCGACTTTGAGTTTTCGACCATCATCGAACCCTCCATGGAGCGCACGGTGATCGCCGACGGCGCAGCGGCCGTGTCGCTCGATAACGCAACGCAGCCTCGCGATATCTCCTGGTCGGCGATGTCCCATCCAGGAAACTTTCGTTCCAACAACGAAGATCGGTTCTTGCTGATGCTCGCCGACACGTGTGGGGTTCGGTATCTTGGAAAGAATGGTACGGCCACGTCCGGCGAGGGGGATCTGATCTTTGCCGTCGCCGACGGGATGGGTGGCGAACGCTCCGGCGAACTCGCCGGTAAAATCGCGATCGAACAGATCACCCGCATGATGCCGACGACCTATCTGCTCAATGATCAACATCTCATTGAATCTTCGCCAACCCTATTGAAGTCGCTTTTTCAATCGATCCACGCCGAGTTGGAGCGCCTAGGATCTTATGACTCGGCATGCACCAACATGGGATCGACCCTGACCTTGGTTTGGATCCACCGCAGCATCGCCATGTTTGCACACATCGGCGATACCCGGTTATACCGCATCCGGCCTCCTGAAGCGGAATCGGCGTCGGGATATCAGCTTGCCCAAATTTCCGAGGACCATACGTTTGTTGGCTGGCTTCGCCGCACCGGTCAAATCAACGAACGCCAAGCCCGCTTTCATCCTCGCAAAAATGTGTTGTCGCGAGCATTGGGCGCGGGACATCAATTCGTTGAACCCCATTGCGGAACCCTGGAGCTTCGTTCCGGCGACCGTTTGATCCTGTGTTCCGATGGCGTGATCGAAGGACTGTGGGACCATGCCCTCATGGATTTGGTGCTGTCCCCGGACTCGGTGCAGTCTTCGATGGCTCCGGCGCAGCGACTCGTGATGACGGCGGTTTCTGAATCGGGACGCGACAATGCGACAGCGATTGTCGTCGAAGTTCAGTAAAGGCTTTGAAGGCGACCGACACGATCGTTCGAATCGCGAAAAAGACCGATTCGCTGTGAGGCGATGGCAAAATTGCAGGGAAATGCAGGAAGCTTTCGAATTCGCCCCTGCACCGTTGGCGGGCCTCATCGACACGGCAGACAGAATCGAGCGTCAAACCG
>JBKDPB010000283.1:0-6343 GCA_046342615.1 Planctomycetota bacterium
GTGCTATGCGCAGATCGGTCTTGCTCGCTACCCCGTCTCTGCACCGAGTGGATCGAGGGCAAAGCAATGCGCCGGGTGGCGTCTGTCTGACCATGGCAGTATCTGACAACCACGGCTTGTGCTGCTATGGGGAGTTTGCGAACGGCCGTTATTGTGTCGGCCTTTCAGGCCTTTTTCAGCGCAAGTGGCGAGCAGACCGTGGCTCGATGAGCCACGGAAGTCATTGTGTCAGCCCGTCGGGCTTAGGAAGCCGAAACCTGGCGCGATGAGCGATAATCACCTTTGGAACAAACGTCTGGCGCATGCTCGATGCGCATGTCTCGCAATCCCGCATTCAGGGAGTTGCCGGTCTGGGTAGAAGCCCTCTCACTTCCTTCGATCAATACAGAGCCTTGACCTCTGCCGGTACATCGAACTCCTTCGGATTGATTTGCGCGTTGTTCAAGACCTCGGATATTTTGAGTTCGATGGTCCGCGGACCCATCTTCATAGCCCTGGTGTATGGAAATTCAATTCCTCCAGCGTCTCGATAATCAATGTAGGTTTTCGTGACTTCAGATCCTCCTTGGTTGGTCGGACTGGTCTCTTTGGTGCCACGATGTAGGCCGGTCGATATTTCGAAGTAATCGAAGATCGGTTTCAAATTCGCTTTGGTGGACTTGATCACATAGCAGTCCACACCGTCGAATTCTTCGACTCCGGAACATTCGATGGTTTCAAAGAATTTTTCATAGAGCGCAATGGGAACGGGAACTGCGCGAAGTTTGAGTAACTCCGCCTCGACGCCGTCGACTAGCTTGGGACCGGTAATCTGCGAATTCTTCCAAATGATCGTACCGTCAAAACCGGCGGACTCGGTTCCGACGCCTTCAATCTCCATCGTTTGCTTGAATTTTCCGTCGGAGCTATACAAAACCCTTAAGTTGCCACCGACACCCATACCTAGGAGCGTCATCTTGGCCTTGATTTCCTGGGTCTGGATCGCGTCGATCTTCGCCTGGCCTCCGATCGCTTTGACGTGCCGGGCCAGGATCTGCTTGGCCTCCGGGAGTTTCTTGTCCTGGGCAACCAGGGGGGGCGCTCCCAAGAGCAAACACGAACAAAATGCAACAAACCATCGATATTTCGCAAGCATAGTAGAACCTCGTTAAAAGTTAGAAACATGGAAGATCACAGAAAAACTCGCGTATTACTGTAGTAGATGAATAATACAAAAAGCGATGGGCTTTGTCAACGCATTGGAGGCGACAGAGCCATACGCAGGAAGGATGTTTTTCATCGCTGTTCATGCCATTGCCAGCATTGCTAGGGACTGCCGAGTACACGAACATTTCCCGAGCCCGCGAGGGAGTCACACTGGCAACCCCGGGAGGTAAACCAAGCACCACTAGGTGTCAATGCGATCACATCCGATGTCTTGACGCGATACGGTCACACAACCTTGTTCGTCACCGATCCCAAAGGAAATCGTGTCGATGCCATCGAGAGGCGTGCGAAATCGCCAGACGATTCCTCTCTCTCGAACCCGTCGCCTAGTTCATCAACCGAACGGGCCGAGGATGCGGTCGTCGACGAGATTTGGAAGAGTATGAAATACGATCAATCGGGACGTCGCATTTCTTTTGAGAATAAAACGGTTCTGCAAACCGACGCTGGCGCAATACCTGAACGGCACAGCTACTCATTCGAAGACGGTTACTGGGTGACGTCATACGTTGACCGATACCGTGACGCAGTATTCGTTTGGACCGATGTCATGGGTCGTACCGTCAAGGAATCGGCGCGGTCGACATCCACCTACGAATACGATACCGCCGGCAATCGAGTCAAGGACACCATCCCGGTCGCCGATGGGTCACCACCCTTGATCACAACGCGGGAATACGACCAACTCGGCCGATTGCGCAAGCAGACAACCGCGGGACGCACGACCCATTTCGATGTCTTTGATCGCGAGGCCGATTCGGTTTGGACCTCCGTCACCACCGACCACAATCTTGGCATCTCCGCAACCAAGGTCGATTCGGTTGGCAACATTCTGGCCCAATTGACTCCTTCGGAGAAATCCACCGCTGGTGCCTCAGGCCCATCGCGCATCTCCGTCTTTGGCTATCTTTGGGAGGGCGCGACCGATTCCTACCAAATCCAAACCGTTCAAACGACATCCACCCCTCCCACGCCGGGAGCGGCCATGTCGGCCAACCAATCCTTCCCCCAAATCCGACGCAGCCAGCAACGAATCTCTGCCTCGGGAGCGACCCTGCAATCCGCGAGGAGAAACGGAAACTCGAGCGATTGGCAAGCCACCCTGAAAGCCACCTACGATACCGTGGGCCGGGTTGCCAACCAGATCACTAAAGGCGTAACGGAAGCATTCAGCTACGACGATGCGAAATCCGGTACCGGGAAGATTCTTTCCACCCTCAAAGGAACTTTCGCTTCGTTGTTCGGTTACGATTCGGAGGGGAACACCGTCAATAAATTGCTCGACACTTCAAAAAAGAAATCTGCCTACGATGCTGAAAATCGAACCATCGAGCAGTTGGATGTATCCATTGGAAAGAAACCAGCCTACAAGTCGACAAAATTTAACGCTTCCGAAGCCGTCGTCAAAGACAACAACGGCGTAAAGTGGCGATCGTCGATCAACGCCAACCAAGGGACACGTGAATTTGCCGAAACGCGCATCGGGGATGAGGCTCGGAACGTCAATACCACGACCGACTACTTGGGACAGGTAACCACCCGAACGGATTCCGAACAAGGAACGACGCGCTACGAGTACGATATATACGGCAACAGGACGAAACTGGTCGAGCCCGACGGCATCGTTACCACGTGGGAGTACGACTCGTACGATCGCAAAGTCAAGGAGACACGCGGCTGCCGCATCAAAACCTGGACGTACGATTACGATGGGCGGATCATCTCCGAAACCGACGAAATAGGACGCACCACACTTTATGCGTACGACGCGATCGGACAACGCGTCTCCGAGACCGATCCCAATAACCAAACCGTCATGTACACGTACGATCGGGATGGCAATCGGCTTTCGTTGACAACACCCAGCGGCGATACGACAAGGTGGACCTACGACGTCAATGACCGGATCCTGACCGAAACCAACGCCCTGAACCAAACGAAGTCCTACGAATACGACGACCAAGGCCGCAAGACCAAGCTTACGAAACCCGACGGGACCACGATCCGGTACACGTACAACGCGCGAGGCCAGGTCACCGAGGAATTGTGGAATCCCACCGCCAGCGCCACGCCCTCCACCCTGACATTCAGTTACGATGTTCAGGGGAATATGACTGGGGCCGCCGATGGCACCACTTCGTTGACTTTCGGGTACGATGAAGGAAACATGATCAGCGAGTCTGCAACGCTGGCCTCCAACATCACCTCAAAAATCGACTACCAATACCAAGCGGGATGGGTCAGCCAAGTGGCAGCCTCGACCAATAACACTCTCGATTCGTCCATCGGATACGGATGGAACGCCTATGGCCAGCTCGTGACGATTGAGCAATCGGGGACCAATGTCACTCCCAAGAGCGTCAAATACACCTACAACGCCAAGGGACAAAAGACGTTACTCGAACGGTTCTCGGACCTGGACCAGCAAAGCCCCGTCGCCAAGACCTCGATTGTCATGGATTCCGGTGGATGTGCCCCGACCAATAACCCATCTTCGATCTCGCACTCCCTCCCCTCCGGCGCGTTGCTGGTGAACTACGTCTTCGGCTGGGATGCCTCTGGCCGCTTGACCAACATGTCCTCGTCCACCGACGGGAGCGCGACGTTCACCTACGATTCCTCCGACCAACTCACCGGGGTCGATTATGCAAACTATCCCGACTTGAGTTTCTCCTTCGACGCGACCGGCAATCGCACCGGGGGTGGCAACGTACCCGGGGCAGACAATCGCCAGCAATCGGATGGGGTGTCGGACTTTGCCTACGACGCCAACGGGAACTTGATTCGCCGAACCAACAAGACAACGGGCGCGGTGGTGGAATACACCTACGACGCACGAGACCGCTTGACCGACGTCTCCTTCAAGCCCTCGGCGACCGGCACGTTGCAACGAAAGGTCCATTACGTCTACGACCCGCTCAACCGCCGGGTCAGCCGCAGTGTCGACGCCGACGGGAACGGCACCTACGACCAAGTCGAGTACTACGTCAACAAGGGCCTGCGCACGTCGCGGGACAACGCTGGGGACGACGTGATGCTGCGCCTGGACGCCACGGGCAAGGTCATAGGCCGGTACCTGCACGGTGCCTCGGTGGACGAGATCCTGGCGGAGGAGAACATCGCCGCCGACGGCAAGCGCGATGTCCTCTGGTCGTTGGCCGACCATCAAGGCTCGGTTCGCGACATGATCCGTGTGGGCACCAGCGGCCAAGCATCGATCGTCAAGCACGTCATGTATGGTCCGTTCGGCGAGAAGATCGCGGACACCGACGCCGCGATTGCGAACATGTACGGCTACACAGGCCGCGAGTTCGACAAAGAGACAGGCCTTCAATACAACCGAGCCCGCTACTACGACCCAAAACTCGGACGCTGGATCAGCCAAGACCCAAAGAGTTTTGATGCTGGGGATACGAATCTGTATCGCTATGTTGGCAACCATCCTAGCTATGCGACGGATCCAAGCGGGTTGGAAGAATGGGATCCAAAAAAACTGTCGAGAGCGTTTATCGATAAACTAATTGCGGCAGGCGCTGAAATGCGTGTACATCTTGGGTCGGCGGACGACAAACATCTGACTGTCTCGTATCGATACATAGATCCAGAAACCGGAGATGAACGTGTCGCGATTTTTCGTGATCGAACGACGACAAGTTGGATGTTTTGGTCCAATACTCATTGGGAGCTTATGGGTACAGCCCCATTACGAAACATGAGTATGGAACAAGCGTTCGATACCATCCACGATTCTCCGCTATCAGTGAAGTCTCACAACGATGCAGTTGCATTCATGCAAGCGATACCCCTCGTTCGCACGGCGGATTCGATCTCTCAAGGCAAGGTAATCGAGTCTGGATTGAACCTTGGAAATGATGTTATTGATGTCGTTTCACTTGGCGGAACCGCTGCGGTCCGAACTGCCGGAACAGAAACGATCAAGTGGACCGGTCGAAGCGTACTTGCTGGCCAATGGGGATATGGTGCGTACGAAGCATATGCCGAGGGCGACACGTCCCGTCTCAAAGGAGCGGCGATTTCATCGGTGTTGTATGCAATGGCCGGAGTTAAGAATGGAAGTAACGGCTCACTATCAGCCCCAAAGGGAGCAAATCAGTACGTATCTCTGCTGGATGACGTTGCCGAACATCACGTTTTAAAGGGTGATCAATGGGGCAGCGGCGGACACTATTGGTTTGGAAATATGCGTACCTTCTTGCACGGAGTTACAGGCAAGAAGTCAATGTTCCCAATCACATGGAGCCGACAAAGGATTCTTCATGAGATTTCCGACGTTGCTACCGAGTCGTCTGTAATGAAGCTCGTAAATCATAAAGCAGTTAAGAACAAAGGTGCCATTCCTGAACATTTCGGATCGCGAATTGTTGACGGTATTGACGTGGCCGCTTTCGTTCGAGACGGGCGGATTGTCACTGGTTACCCAATGGGATCACGCTATTTCGCAATGATGAAGCCAGTCCATCAACAATGGGAAAGACTACCTTTGTGGTCACAAATCACCATTGGGGTAGGAGTTCCCGCCGGTTCCATTGCCTCAGGCTATTTCATCGGCGACTACCTCTTTGGAGGCGATGAGTAAAATGGGGATCAAAGACTTTTTCAAACGTTTGACTCGAAAGCATCAATCAGTTGGGGACATCATCCGAAAGATCGCAAGCGACATTTCAAAGCAGGACTCTGGGGACGATAGGCTTGAATTTATGAGTATGATTTACGGGATGATAGACGCAGGTGAAATTGAGCTAGCAATCCATTCGTTACGTACTAAGTACGACGAGCAAGACTGCGACAACGCCGAAATTGAGAATCAACTGAAGAATCTGGAGGAAGAGTTCGGAGACAAGATAAAAAGGCTGCTGAATCCGTAGGGTGTAGCCCTGCTCCGATCCAGAAAATTGTGCACTTTTGCGTTCGAGCGAGAACCTATACGTGCCACCCACCTATTTGACAGGGCGGGTGGGTTTTGCTATCCTGCTCTGCCTCGGGAGGAGAGAGAATGCCTAGACCACTGCGTGCTGAACTGTTTGATCCCAACGAAGTGGGGATCGTCCATTGCATCCAACGCTGCGTACGACGTGCGTTTCTTGCTGGAGAGGATCCGGTTACGGGGAAGAATTAC
>JBKDPB010000284.1:0-7022 GCA_046342615.1 Planctomycetota bacterium
TCCCCGGTCCGTCATCGTCGATATCGATCACCACCCGGTTTCCTTGCGCGCTTGCCGAAATCTCGACTCGTCGATTGGCAAAGCGAGCGGCATTGCCGATCAGATTTCCCAGGGCACGATGCAATGCGGTCGGGTCCGCGAGGACGTGGATCGCATCACTGATCGAGGTGGGATTCCACGAAAACTCCTTGCCGGGGTGAATGGCGCGATGCCGTTCGAGAAGGCCGTCGAGGACTTCGCGGATCGATACGCTTTCGCGACGCGTCGCCGCTGATGCATCCTCCATCCGAACGTAGCTGATCAATTCCTCGACCAGGCCGTCGAGATCCTCGACGGCGTCGTCGATCGCCTTGAGGCGTTTGCTCCTCTCGGAATCCTCGGAAGCCGTCGACGCGAGATCCATCGCAAAGCGGATTCGAGCGAGCGGAGTTTTCAGTTCGTGCGAAACCGCTTGCAGAAGCTCGCGCTGCGTGCGAACCATCGTCTCGGTGCGGTTGGCCATCTGATTGAACGCTCTCGCCAGGTTGCGAGCGGAACCGATACGCTGTTCATCGACCCGCGATTGAAGATTGCCTTGGGCGATCGACTGAGCGGCCGATTCGATCTGGCGAAGCTGCTTTGCTACCGGTCGCAGCAACATCAAGATCGCGAGCGCCGCGGGAAGCAAGACGATCGCCAACGTGGTGGTAGCTGCAGGCCGTTCCTCGCGGCTGAATTTCGGAAAGGGACCGACGGTGAGCAGGGCCCCCTGGGAGCCCGTATCTTCGATCGTTGTCGATGCGAAGAACCGATCGTGAGGTTTGGAATAGAAGACGACGTCGCGATTGGCTCTCATGCGACCTGCCGCATCGGCTGGGATCGCGTCGATCGTGTCGATCGCCAGCGGCAGGTTGAATCGGGACTGCATATCGGCGAGGACCTGGTCGAAGGGTTTTCCTGCGCTTCGCAGTTTACCTGCGGCGGCCCGCATCCAACCTCGCAATGAATCCTCGATCCCAAAAAGATCGTAGTTTGGGAACGGACCCATCCGAAGGTAGGTCGTGTCATCGATCACCACCGCGACCCCTTCGCGGTCCTGGTCCCATCGCATGTACGACGACGCGTTGGGCCGGTTCAAGGAAGAACGATCGTTGGAAGCCATGCTCTCCAGGGGGAGGATTTCCAATGGACAGCGAAATTCCTTGGCGACGACCGAGATCGCATCGGCTCGATCCGACACCGGGATGCGCCGCAAGTCTTCCGCAATCAATCGAAGTCCGCTCGCATGCGCTTCGGTTACCACCCGCGCGCGGTCGGCTTCGTAGCGCAGCTGCAGCACGTAGCCATAGATCCACCAGGCCAGGAACAAGACCGCCAACACGCCGAGATAAAAGCGAAGAAAGAGCTGGGTCATGATTCCAACGCGAGAAGATAGCCGGTCCCGCGAATCGACTTGATCCGCTTGGGATGGAGCGGGTCATCGCCCAGTTTCTTGCGTAGCCGCGAGATGCGCAAGTCGATCGAGCGATCCAGGCCGTCGAACTTGATCCCGTGGATCGTTTGAAAGATCTCGCCGCGACTGAGCGGTTTTCCCGCGTTCTGGGCTAACAGATACAGGACGTCAAACTCCGCGCTCGAGATCTCGATCTCCCCCCCTTCGAGTTGGACCATTCGCCGCGCGGGATCGACCATCAACGCTCCGATACGTATCGGCCCGGCAGTCGCGTCCTCAGCCATCGGATGTTTCTTGAGATGGACTCGCAATCGAGCCAAGAGGGCTTTGGGGCGAACGGGCTTGGACAAGTAATCGTCCGCACCGCATTCGAATCCCAGCACCTCGTCCACTTCGCTCGCTCGAGCCGTCAGCATGACGACGGGACCGGTGTATTGATCGCGCACTCGCCGACAGACCTCGAATCCATCACAGCCCGGTAGGTTGATATCCAGAATGACCGCATCGGGAGTTTCGCCGAGAATGCGATCCACGGCCGTATCGCCACGCGACTCCAGCGCGACCTCGAATCCATGCTCCCGCAAATAATCCGAGACCATTCCTCCCAGGATGGGTTCATCCTCCACGAGCAAGATCTTGGTGCGAACAGAGGGCTGGCTCATCGATACACTTCGATACAAAAAGGCTGGCGTTCGATCGGCTCCATGAGAGTATAGTACGCTCCCGTCAGCGATCGTCGAGCCTCATGCAGTAAGTCGATGCAATCAGTGAGCCACACGGAAATCAAAGCGGTTCCAGAGAAAACTCGCCGAAACGATCTCGACGCACTCCGGGCGTCTGCGATGCTGCTGGGGATTGTTTACCACGCTGCACTGTCGTTGGCGACAGGATTTCCCTGGTTTATCCAGGATGGGTCGTCCACGCGAGGAATGTATATCTTTCAATCGGCGGTGCATGGGTTTCGCATGCCGATGTTCTTCATGGTCAGCGGCTTTTTTACCGCGATGCTGTGGAAGACGAAGGGCCTGAAGACGCTCGTCGGCCATCGTTTTCGGCGGGTCCTCTTGCCGTGCATCGTCGGATTGTTCACCGTCGTCCCCTTCTCGAATTGGATGATCGGCAAGGCCATGGAGCGATCCGCCACGCAGCGAACTTCGCTGGTCAAGGACGAGTCGGCGCAATCGAGCATCTGGGCTGCTATCCGCAAATTCAATACCTTCGAGGTGAAAAGATTCCTCGACGAAGGGTTAGATATTCAATCCCTGCACCCCGAGTATCGAATCACTCCTATCGCCTGGGCGACCCTGGTGGGCGATGCCGCTGCCGTTCGGTTGTTGCTCGACGCGGGCTGCGATCCCAACGCGCGTTCGGAAGACCAAAATACGGCGCTCCATGCCGCGGCGTTTCTGGGGCGACGCGACATTGCGAGCCTCCTGGTCGAACGCGGCGCGGACGTCAATGCCGTTAGCCGCTCGGGAGAAACTCCGCTGGCCGCGGCTCAAGGGGATCTCGCGTTCGTCCCGATTATCGCGGGGCTTTTGCTGCTGGAGGTTGATATCGCGGACGTTCAAGCGGGACGCAAGCTGGTGATCGCGGAACTGGAGCGCAACGGAGCCAAGGCCATCTCCCCCGCAGCTCCCGACGGACAACCATCTCAACCCAAGCAAGCCGGAGTCGATTGGCGAGCGGTATTTGGCTACCTTCAGTACTTCCCCGTTTTTTCTTTCCTGTGGTTTCTGTGGTTCCTGTGGTGGTACGTGGTGCTGTTCGCGATCGCGGGTTGGCTGGCCGGCTTGCTGCCGTGGCGGCCATCGTCTTGGAGCTGGGCTATCGGGCCTTGGGTGGTCTTGGTTTGTATCCTCCTGACGATGTTACCGATATCTCGCTTCGATGGCTCGGGTTGGTTGTTCGGCCCCGACACCTCGGTCGGGTTTCTTCCCCTGGGGCATGTCTTTGGTTTCTACGCCATCTTTTTTCTTTTTGGCATCGGCTACTATCTCGCCGACGATCGGCAAGGGCGATTGGGGCGATCGTGGCGATGGCTGTTGCCGGTTTCGTTTCTCCTGGTTTTTCCTGTAGCTCTTGAATTTACGGGCGGTATGTTTGGCTTTCGCGATATGCTTCTTCCGAAGCAATGGCATCGCATCGCAGCAATCTTCGGTCAGTCTTTGTTCGCATGGAGTGCTTCGCTCGGGTGCATCGGTTTGTTCCGAGCATGCCTGAGCCGGCAATCTCCCGGGGTGCGGTACATGTCCGACGCCTCTTACTGGCTGTATGTAACCCATTTGCCGTTGGTGATCTGGATGCAGATGGTGGTTTTGCCCTACCCTTGGCCCGCGTGGCTCAAGCTGGTGATGATTTCTGCGGCAACGGTCGCGCTGCTCCTGGCGATTTACCACGTGGAAGTGCGGTCGACGTGGTTTGGGTTTTTTTTGAAGGGGCGCCGCGTCCCCCGCAGGGATAAAATCGGTTACAAAAAAACGACGGTTCCCCAGCAGCCGTCGTAGTACAATGGGTGGAGCCGAAAAAAGGGCGTCCCCTTCCCAACCCCACCTTCACCGCCCAGCATTTCTTATGAGCCCCGCAAAACCGACCTATCGCAAGTGGGCCCTCGGCCTGATCGTCGCCGTCCTGTTCCTTGCCGGGACAGCCACCCTTGGGGCCTTGGCCCCGCGCTTTATGAGTGCGGACAAAACAGCCAAGCATCTGACGCACCTCGTTTCCCGGGGCGACCTCGCGGTGACCGTGACCGAGAACGGAGCGGTGGAAAGCTCCAACAACAAGGAGATCAAATGCCTCGTCAAAGGTGGGAGCACGGTGTTGTGGGTGATCGAGACCGGCACACTCGTCCAACCCGGCGATGAACTGGTGCGTCTCGACCAATCGCAAATCGAAGACAAGATCCTGCAGCAAAAGATCGTTTACGAAAACGCACTCGCGAGCAAGATTGGGGCTGAGAGCGATGTCGCCGTTGCGGAAACCAGCATCACCGAGTACCTCGAAGGAACCTTCCAAGAGGAAAAGAGCGGTGTCGAGAAAGAAATCTTCGAAGCCGAGCAGAGCGTTCGCAAAGCAGAGTTGTCGCTCGAATCGGCCCTTCGCTTGACCGCCAAAGGAGTTGTCAAAGATCTGCAATTGGAGGGGGAGCGATTTGCGCTCGAGTCGGCTCGCAAGGATCTCGAACTCAAGAAGACTCGCTTGATCTCGCTTGAGAAATACAACAAGGTCAAGTCGCTGCAGGAACTGGAGAGCAAGCTCCGAGCTGCCAAGGCGAAACTCGCTTCGTTCGAAGCTTCCTTGGAACTGGAAAAGACTCGCTTGGACCGAGAGAAGGAGCAGCTATCCAATTGCGTGATCCGCGCCGATACAGCGGGCATGGTGATCTTTCCCTCGATGGCCGCTTGGAAAGATACCCCAGACATTGCGGAAGGGGCGGTGGTGCGTGAACAACAGACGCTGCTCATGATCCCCGACATCAGCCAGATGCAGGTCAAAGTCGGAATCCACGAATCCAAAGTCGATCGACTTCGAGTCGGCATGAAGGCTCGCGTTCAGCTGCAGGATCTGACCCTCGAAGGGGAAGTCAGCGAAATCGCCGAAGTCACGCGACCAGCAGGCTGGTGGACCGGCAATCTCGTGAAATACGACACCAAGATCAAACTGGAGCCCCATCCAGGACTGAAGCCGGGGATGAGCGCCATCGTCGATATCGTGCTTGCGGAACATCATGATATTCTCTCGATCCCCGTCGCCGCGATCGTCGAGGGGAGCGGCGGCACGTTTTGCTGGGTGAAAGCGGGCGGCGAAGTCCAAAAACGGGCTCTGCGATTGGGAGATACCAACGACCAATTCACCATCGTGCTCGACGGGCTGCAGGAAGGAGACGAGGTTCTGTTGAATCCGTTGGCGTTCGTCGAAGAGGCTCAAAGGATCGCCATCGATCCCAAGACCAACACCGAATCCGAGAAACCGACGGCAGCCGCGCCGGGGTCGTGATCGTGGGTGCTTTTGCCCAAACCTTTCGCCTCGGGCTCAAGAGCCTGATGTTGCAAAAGATGCGATCCTCGCTCGCCGCGCTGGGGATCTTTATCGGCACGACAACGGTCATCTGGCTCGTCGCCATGGGAGAAGGGGTCAGCTATCAGGCCCAGCAACAAATTCTCGAACTGGGTGCCAACAACATCATCGTTCGGAGCATTGAACCCAAGACGACCGCGAGCGGCGACAAAAATCGGGTCAAGAGCTATGGACTCCTGCGTTCCGATTACCAGCGATTCATGTCGAATATCCCGTCCATTGTTCGCGCGGTCCCTATCCGCGAGCTGCGCCGCGAGTTCGTCGCCAAGGGACGGATACTCAATGCGAATCTCGTCGGGTGCACCGTCGATCATCTCGATCTCAATCGTCTGGAGATCGCGCGCGGTCGCTGGCTCGCTCCAGGAGACGACCGAGAGAATGTCATTGTCTTGGCGGACGGGACCGCCAAGCGACTTTTCCCCTACGAGAACCCCATCGGTCAAAAGATCAAGATGGAAAGCGACGTGTACACCGTCATCGGCCAGACCAAGGCCCGTGGAGCCTCGGCTGCGATCGGAGGCAGCCTGGAGGCTAGAGAATACAGCTTCGATGCCTACATCCCCCTGGAAACCTTTCGCCATCGGGTCGGCGACCAAATCATGACCCGGACCGGCGAAGGATTCAACTTCAAAGGGGAGATCGTTGAGTTGACCCAAATCACGTTGACCATTGCCGACATCGATTACGTCGATGAGACAGCCGCTATCCTCGAACGCTTGCTCAAGACCTATCATAAGGAAGAGGACTACGCGGTCGTGGTCCCCAAAGAGTTATTGCGTCAAGCGGAACGGACCCGATCGATGTTCAATGCCATGCTCGTGATCATCGCCGGTATCTCGCTCCTGGTCGGAGGGATCGGAATCATGAATATCATGTTGGCGACGGTCACCGAACGCACCCGAGAGATCGGGATCCGCCGTGCGTTGGGGGCCAAGCGAAGCCACATTATCCAGCAGTTCCTCGTGGAGACGTTGGTTCTGACCGGGAGCGGAGGACTGCTCGGCGTGCTGTGCGGCTTGATGTGCGGGCCGATTTTCTACGCCGTAAGGTACCTGCTCCTCATGGTCTCGCCGGAACTGCTTCCCCCGACGATCCTGACGCTCGAGCCGCGGATCGCGTGGTGGTCGGTGCTGCTTTCGGTATTTATCTCGCTCGGGGTGGGTTTGTTGTTTGGCCTGTATCCCGCGCGGCGGGCTGCCGCGATGAATCCGATCGAAGCCCTCCGCCACGAATAATGAAGCTCTTCTTCACCGATCGGTTCGTTCTGCCCCTCCCCGCCGGGCATCGGTTCCCGATGTCCAAGTACCGGTTGCTGCGCGATCGTTTGGTCAACGATCCGGCGCACGCGGACGATGTGTTTCTCGAACCGCCTGCCGCGACGCGGGAAGAATTGTGTCGGGCTCATGACCCGTCCTATGTCGATCGCGTGCTCGCAGGCCAACTGAGCGAGGCGGAACAGAAACGGATCGGCTTTCCATGGTCCGAAGCGATGGTCGAGCGATCGCGTCGCAGT
>JBKDPB010000285.1:0-7554 GCA_046342615.1 Planctomycetota bacterium
GCCCCGCAGCACCAGAACCGCCATTGATTGCCCCCGTCGATCCAGGACCTGCGATCGTGAACGATTCGCTCGTCGTGATACCGCCCGTCAATTGCACGCGTGCTCCTGAGACGACGTTGGTGCCCGCCGCCGTCGTTCCCAGCGCCGAGCTATTCGCGATTACCAACGTTCCTGAATTCACCGTCGTAAGACCGTTGTATGTGTTGGCCCCTGCGAGTGCGAGAGTTCCTGGGCCGAGTTTACTTAGACCATTAGAGCCAGCGACGGGAGCGTCGATCCGTCCCGTGACACCTGAATTCACGAGAACCTGAGTACCTCCCACCGTCGTGCTGTTGAGCGTTAAATTATTGGTGGCTGAGCCCGATATGGTTACCGTGGTACCAGAAGGAGACTCGAAACTCAGCGACCTGGCTTGAACAGGTTGGTTGATATCGAGTGTGCCCGAAAGTCCCCGAACGACAGCGAAATTGTCATTCTGCCACGGTCCCAAAACGCCGCCAGCTCCCCCTGTTAAGTCCGTGTTCCAAATCCTGTTCTCAGCAGCTGTATTCCAGTTGCCACCAACGATGCCGAAATTAGTGTTGGTGCCATTATTATCGAGATAGAACGTCTCGGCGGGAACATCGAACAAGAGTCGACGGTCCTCAAGGGACTCGACCCGCAGAAGACGTCGCGTCGCGTTACGATTTCGGCGCAAGGAAATTCCAGAACGTCTCTCAGCGAGAGATGCGGGCGGGCGTGCCATATCCGTACCTTATTGTGATTGCGGGCAAGAAAAGGCGGGTCTACCGACGCACCCTAGGGCAGGATACTCGGTCCTTTTCCTCAATTCGCCGTCGATCGTACTTATCTCGCTTACCCAAATCAACAGGGTGGCGATGTTATTCTCCAGATTCCGAACGACACCCCCAATTTGGGGTGCAATCGGTTTGGAAGCCGTGCTCTTGCCCATCATCGAGTCGAATCGCATGCATCGCAGCCTTGCTTGGTCATGGGAGGATAACAGCGTACCTCTCCGAAGTTCGTAGGGCGTGCTCCTTCTTTTTATTTGCGCATCCGCTTGAAGATTCCAGTCCAACCAGCGCATCAACCCAGCCGGAGTCATTCAATCGCATCATCGATCGAGTACGAGCAGGGGTCGGCGGGATCCTGGTGGAAATAGCCCGAACGCTCTAGTAGAATTAGCCCGCGCATGGCGGTCTGACGAGGTGATGGCCCGATGATCCAGAAGGCGACGGAGAGACACATTTTGAGTTTGGTTACCCAAGAAAGCCCGTATCAGGAATTGCTGTTGGCAGCCCAGGGTGGCGATACCGTGGCTCGGGAGCAAATCGCCTCCTGGATGATGGATACCGCGAACCGGCAAGCGGCCCGGGCGCTTCACGTCCAGAAAGGTTCCCTCTCCCATTCCTCATTGCTAAGTCAAATCCTGGTCCGCCTGGTCCGAGGGGATACGATCGACCGAGCTCCAGATATCTACTATCTGGTCGCTGCGATCACAAAAGCCACCCGGCACCTGCTGATCGATCACTACCGACGGGTCGAATCCCGCCGGCTCGCGAATTTCTCCGGCTCCGCTGCATCGCCATGGTTCCAACAAGTTCTCCACGACCAACACATCGACGAATGGGAACTCGAAGACGCCCTGGAGGAACTGAGTCGACTGCATCCTCGCAAAGCGTCGGTCGTCAACCTCCGTTTTTTCTGCGAAATGCCCGCCATCGAAGTCGCTCAGGCCCTCGGAATATCCAAGTCGACCGTCGAATCCGATTTGAGACTCGCGCGCGCCTGGCTGTTCCGACGACTGGGGGGCTCGCAAGCGTAGTCGAGGTATTTCTCAAGAATCTGCCAAGCGATTCGCTTGATCCCTCGGAGTTCCATCGTGCAATTGGGCTAGCCCACGATCCTTCTCTGCGAATCCTTTCCGATGGCTGACGACCGGAACATCCTACCCACTGATGATGCGTTGGACCTCAGCGACCCGATCGTACGGGACTTTGTTGAACAGAACGCGCACCTCTCGACCGACGAGTGCCTCCGCCAACTCCGAGCGACGATCGACGCGTCCGAAAAAGCAAATTTTCTATGCCCGAAAGATCGCGTATCCGAACTTGGCACCGACCGAATCTCCTCGATGGATCTCGACCGCGATCTGGTGCAGCAACGTATCCCGCGTCAATTGGGGACCTACACCCTGGAAAAAGAAATCGGGCGCGGAGGGTTCAGCCGCGTTTTTCAAGCGATTTGCAGCGCCACCTCGCGTCGTGTTGCCGTCAAAGTTTTCGACCATCGGATGTTGGACGCGATCGAACGCTTGGAAATCGAGCGGCTCGTCCTTCAAAAGCTCAACCACCCCAATCTGCTCTCGGTGATCGAAGTCGGACAATCCGACGACGGGGTCGCCTACCTCGTCATGCCCTTGATCCACGGGGTTCGCATCGATCAGTATGCAGAACGCGAGAACCTCTCGCACACCGAAATCGCGCGACTGTTCGCCCGCGTGGCCGCGGGACTTCAATACGCCCACGAACGGGGCATCATTCATCGCGATCTCAAGCCAGGAAATATTCTGGTCTCCGACGAAGGTGTTCCGATCGTTACCGACTTTGGATTGGCCAAGCATTCGTTCACAGCGCTCGACGAATCCCAATCTTTACCTTCGGTCACTGCGACGGGAGCGATTCTCGGAACGCTCGGTTACTTGGCTCCAGAACAAATGGTTCCTGGCCACAACGAAATCACTCGCGCCGCGGACATCTACGGGTTGGGCGCAAGCCTGTTTCGAGTGCTGGTCGGGCAGCCTCCGAGCGAAAGCCGCAACCTGCTCAAGGCGCTTCGCGAGTCCCGCTCACAGCGAGCCTCATTTCCATCCGACAAACGACGTGAAATCCCGTCTGCCTTGCGGGCGATTTGCCTGAGATGCTTGGAGAAATCCCCCGCCGACCGATACAGTTCCATGACGGATATCCAAGAAGATCTGGGCTTCTTTGCCGAGGGGAAAGCGGTGCGCGTTCGCCGCATCCCTTGGGCAATGCGCATGAAGCGATGGATGCAAGCGGAGCCTGTGACCTCCGCGCTATCGCTCAGTCTGATAACCGTGATCCTCAGTGCGCTCGTTGTCACGTTTTCGTTTTGGAGAATGGCCGAGCGCGAACGATTGCAAGTGAAGGAAATGCTCGTGACGGCGAGGGAGATCCTCAACGAGGGAGACCTCGTCGCGGAACGTTCGCTGGCATCCGTCCCCGGCACCCTGGAGTTTCGCCTCCAACGCCTCGAAAAATCATCGGATTTCTTCGACCGGCTCCTCGCTCGCTATCCGAACGATCCAGCACTTATCAACGACTCGGGCGTATCGAACTTTCGCCTGGCTACGGTTGCCCATTACCTTGGGAGAAACCCATTCGCGAGCGAGAAACTCAGCAAGGCGGAAACACAATTTCAGAGATTGACCGACGCTCATCCCGAATCCGCTGACCACCGATTCGACTTGTTCCACTGTTTGTTGATGCGAAGCTATATCTACGCTTCGCAATCCGAGTCGGTCGACATCCAAGCGATCGAAAAAGCCGATCGTATTATTTCGGGTCTCGTCAAGGAATACCCGGACAACTCGCAATACCTCGATGCGCAGATCTGCGTTCGATTGAAACTTGTCGATCACAAAAATATCCTGCATAAAGATCGGATCGAGGAAATCTATCGGTCCGCCGTGGCGCTCAAAAGGAAAAAATCGCTTGCGTGTTTGGAGTGGAGACACGCGGGCACAGCAGCCCGAAAGATGGTGCTTTACTATCTGGAACATTTCGATCGCCAAAAAGCAGACCAATGGTTATCCATTGCGAAGACCGAGACTCTCGAATTTCTCGAGCGACCCGATGGCTTGTTCGAAGAGAAAGTGGATTGGATCGAGTGTCTCGAAGGAGCAAGCAAGGTGGCGTACTTGAGCGGGGACAACGCCCTGGGAGATGAAATGCGACAGCAGTGGAAACACGAAATTAGGGAGTGGTCCGCCACCATGCCCGGTTTCGCCGCATTCCAAGGAGTTATCGAGCAAGAGCCCATCATTTTCGATGGATGGTTGGCGAAAGCGAGGACTCGCATGCATGAATCCCAACACCGCGATGGGCCAAAGGGTCCTTGATGAGGCAGCGAGCCGATACCCCTCTCAGGCTCCGGCAAGCGTTTTGATGGGGCACGGCATCAGGATGTCGTGCGCGGCAACCAACTCCAGGTCCGAACATCGCTCCAAATCGAATCGACGCGGCGATTCCCGGCACAAGCAAAGAGCCAACATGGTCCGGCCATCCACCATGCGAATGGGACTGACCATCCGTTCTGTGATGGTGCCAGCGCGATCCCGATAGGTGATGCGAAGGACGAAATGGTCCGGGTCGCGCAATGCCCGGCTCAGTTTGCTTTGTTCCATCGTGGTCATTTTCGAACGCTCCGTGACAGGGATAGGCTCAACACACCCTGATCATCGCCTCGACGCGTGACACGGTTGGTCCCTGGAACGGCAACTCAGGCAATTATTTCGTGGATCGGCTCGATCGGTTCGACCCCCACCAGCTTCTGATCGAGGCCGGAGTGGAAAAAAGAAAGTCGATTGGGGTCGATTCCGAGCTGATGGAGCACTGTCGCGTGCAAATTCTTGACATGGAACGGCTTTTCGACCGCTGCCGCGCCGAGTTCGTCGGTTGCCCCGACACTGGTACCCCCTCGAATGCCGCCGCCGGCCATCCACATGGTAAACCCGTAGGAGTTATGGTCTCTGCCGGTCCCTTGAGCGTACTCGGCGGTGGGTTGGCGGCCGAATTCGCCTCCCCAGATCACCAAGGTATCTTCGAGCAATCCGCGACGCTTTAGGTCTTCGAGCAGGCCTGCGATCGGTTTGTCGGTGTTCCCGGCATGGAAGTCATGATTCTGCTTGAGGTCGGCGTGCGCATCCCAGTTGTCATCGTTGTGCGCGCCGCCGGAATAGATCTGAATGAATCGGACGCCTCGCTCGACGAGCCTTCGCGCCAACAGGCACTTGGTACCAAAGTCGCGCGTGCGGTCTTGATCGATGCCATAAAGCTGTTGCGTTTCGGCCGACTCGGACGCGATATCGACCGCTTCGGGAGCGTGCTCCTGCATTTTGAAAGCGAGTTCGTAGCTGGAAATGCGAGACAGCAATTCCGAGCGGTTGCCGCGTGCCTGGGCATGCTCCGTGTTTTGCTCGTACAGGGCATCGAGGATCGCGCGTTGCTGCGGACGCGTAACACCTTCGCGAGCCTTCAAATCGAGGATGGGAGTCCCCTGGGTGCGAAAAATGGTTCCCTGGTAGCTGGCTGGCATATAGCCGCTGGACCAATTCTTGGCTCCGGAAATCGGGCCGCCCTTCGGATCGAGCATCACAACAAAGCCGGGCAGATTTTCATTGACGGTTCCCAACCCGTAGTTGACCCAGGAGCCAAGGCAGGGGTGCCCGCTTTGAACACGACCTGAATTCATCATCAGCATGGCGGAACCGTGGATTGGCGAATCGGCGGTCATCGAATGAATGAATGCGATGTCGTCGACATGGGTTGCAACATGGGGGAACAGGTCGCTGACCCATTTGCCGCAATTCCCATACTGCTGGAACTCCCAACGGGGTTCGACGATCCGCCCTGAATTCTTGTGTCCACCGCGCCCAAAGGTTTTTACCTCGACGGTCTGATTGTCGCGACCTTTCATGGTTGGCTTGTAATCGAACGTGTCGATATGGCTGGGGCCGCCATACATGAAAAGGAAGATGACACTCTTGGCTTTGGCGGGAAAATGCGGTTGCGGCAACTTCACCGCATCGGAGGCGTTGGCGTTCGCGAAGAAACCATCCTGGGACAGAAGACCAGCGAGCGCGGCGGATCCGAACCCCGCTCCGGTTTGCCACAGGAATTCACGGCGAGTGCGTCCGCAAAAATTTCTTCGCATCATTGAGTTCCTCGCTGTTGATTAATCCACGTAAACGAATTCATTGACATTGAACAGAAACAACGCAAAGTTCGCCAAGGCAGCATCGCGGCCTAATCCATGTTTCGAGTCGAGGACTTCGATCAGTTGCATCCCGCGCTCGATCTCTTTCTCGGTCGGCTCCCGCGAAAGGGTCAACAAATAACCTCTTGCAACCTGATCCCGTAAATTTCCGCCGGCCTCAGACACCATCCGACGGGTCAACTCCATCGCCTGCTGATTCAGGAAATCGCCGTTCATCATCCCCAGAGCCTGTCCCGGTTGGGTGGTGATAAACCGCGCTTCGCAACTGCTATCGGGTTCTGGGAAATCGAAGTTCGACATCATGGGCACGAGCAGCGACCGCTTGATATGGATGTAGACACTGCGCCGCGCCTGGTCCTCGTACGACGATTTCTCCCAACCTTTTCCGGGCACGGATTGGCTTGCCAAAACTTCGCGCGACAACTCGGGGTAGATACTGGGACCGAACATGCTTCGATTGATACGTCCGTTGGCCACCAGAATGGAATCGCGGATTTCCTCGGCGCTCAATCGCCGCAGATCGAAGCGGGCAAACCAATCGTTGCTCGGATCTTGCTCCATCACCTCGGGGGAAGCGACCGACGACTGTTGGTAGGCACGCGACATCAGGATCAGTTTATGAAGCGACTTGGTTCTCCATCCGGTTTTTACGAACCGCGAGGCCAAATAATCGAGTAGTTCCGGGTGGGTTGGCGAATCCCCTAGTTGTCCGAAATTATTGGCCGAACGAACAATGCCTCTCCCGAAATGGTGCTGCCACACCCGATTGACGAAGACCCGGCTGGCAAGTCGATTATCGGGCGACGTCACCCAGCGAGCGAACGCGAGCCGTCGACCCGACGTTTTCGTATCGGGATTGGGCGCGATGTCAGGAATTCCACCACCGAGAATGCTCGGGAAAGCGGGTTGGACCGGGTCCCCTTTGGCCTGAGGGCTGCCTCGCATGAGGATGTGCGTCTCCGGCGCAACGGTTCCCGATTCGCTAGCGCACATGCCATACTCGTCCCAAGGTTTTCGCCTCGAGTTCTCCTCCAACTCGCGTCTCAGTTTCTTGTACTGCGCGACATGTTCGGGATGGAGATCCTCGGCGGCAGGAGATTGAAGAAGTTGGTTCAAGTCCACCGTGTTGCGATCTTGTCGCGTTAGAGGACGCCGTTTGAAGCCCGGGCCGCTCCAATCCAGCTGAAGCCCTTTGCCTGAGCCGGCCTGGAAGTATTCCAAGCGAAAATCATGACGCCCGGCCGTCAAGGTGGCATTGGCTCGTCGGGGCCGGCCGGTTCCATGAATTCCGTCGTACTCCACCAGAAGGTTGCCATCGATGATCAGACGCGAACCGTCATCGGAATCGAGGCGAAACAGATAATCCCCATCCTCAGGAACAATAATTTTCCCCACAAAGACGAACCCAAAATCGTCAGGCCGCGTGGCGAGGGAGATGTCCAGCAGCGGCGGGTCCAGCTTCCCGATCGTCTCGGCTTTGATCGCATCGAAATCGGGAAGTTTTCGGAACGCATCGCGATAGAATCGATACTCGAC
>JBKDPB010000286.1:0-13659 GCA_046342615.1 Planctomycetota bacterium
AGGCGGCGCTCGGCAACGGAGGCAACCCCTCGGCACGCCGTTGCCATGGAGCGATCGCTCGCGGGAAATAGGCCCACGCGTAGATGGCATAGTTTAAGAAGGCGCCGATGACGAATCCCGCGATGAAGATCCCTATCTCGATCGTGCTGTTCACACTTGGTCCCTCGTCGCCGTTGGCTCAAACCTCACCCGTCATTCCTGTATAGAAGCATACCAGTCGGCGATAGCCTGCGCAAGTTCGCTTGGGGGGCGATTCGAAGTTTCCAGCACCCAATCGGCCAGAGAACGGTAGATGGGTTCACGCACGGTCAAGACCTGTTCGATTTCCTGAACAGGATCCTGGCCGGTCAAGCTCGGACGCCGAACCCCGCGAGTTGCATCTGACGCGATGCGTTGAGCCAACGTGGCTGGGTCGGCTCGCAGCCACACGATGCGTCCCTTCGCTCTCAGTAGCTGGCGGTTGACCTCGCGAAGAACCGCGCCGCCTCCGAGCGAGACGACGAGAGGGGTGGAGTCAGGCAGTTGCTCGATGGCAAACGTCTCCAGCGCGCGAAACGCTTCTTCGCCATCCTGTTCAAAGATTTCCGGAATCTTCCTACCCGCGTAACTCTCGATCCATGCGTCGGTATCGACGGCGGACCGCTGCATCCGATGGGCGAGCCGCGTTCCCACTGCGGATTTTCCGCTGCCACGGTAACCGATGAGAAAGAGATGGGGACCGCGCATCGGCTTGTTGAGCTAGCCGGCCTGCAAGCCGCTATACCTGACTCGTTTTGATTTTGACGCGGGTGTACTTCTGGCGGTGCCCGGTTCGGACGTCGTAATTTTTGCGTCGACGGAACTTCTGAATGAAGATCTTGTCTCCCTGTTCCAAGCCCACGACCTCGGCTTGGACCTTGGCACCCACGACCACAGGTTGGCCCAGTTTCAGGCCGTCGTCGCCACCAATCGCCAATACGCGATCGAACTCAATCGCATCTCCTGTCTCGGCCGACTCTCGATAGTCGATGTCGACATAGAGTCCTTCGGTGACTTTGTATTGACGACCACCGTCGCAAATAATCGCGTACATTTTGGGAAATTCAGGGTTCTGGTAAGGAAACAAGCTATCGATCTAGGCCGGAAAGTGTAGCCGGGAGGTGCCGGATCGTCGAGTCCAAAGCAGGATTTCCGGGACGGACCTAGTGAGGCGGGGCTTTCGCCCTTACATTTCCTCTCTATGGATGCCCTCAACCCCGCTCAAAAGGAAGCCGTCAGCACGCTCGCGGGCCCCCTCCTGGTCCTGGCCGGAGCCGGGACCGGAAAAACCCGCGTGGTCACGTTTCGGGTCGCAAATCTGATCCAGCACGGCACCCATCCCGACCGCATTTTAGCGGTCACCTTCACGAACAAAGCCTCCTTAGAGATGCAGGAGCGGATCGCCCACCAACTCAAGTTGCCGAAGCGGCCGCCTCGCGGCAAGCCCGCCCCGCCTCGCCCCCAAATCGGAACCTTCCACTCCCACTGCGTCCAGATCCTGAAACGGCATTCCGCCAGGCTCGGCTATCCCGAGAAATTCAGTATTTACGATCGGAGCGATTCCGAAAGCGTCGCCCGCACGGTCCTGCGCGAGATTCGAGTCCACGAGAACGTCCTGGCTCCCGCCGATTTCCTATCGATCATCAGCCGCTGGAAGAACGCCGGAGTCCGACCCGAACAAGCCGACGGTGAGGCGACGAGCGACAAAGAGCATCTGGCCGCAGCGGGCTTTCGCCGTTACCAGCGAGCCCTCAAACTGCAGGCGGCCTTCGACTTCGACGATTTGCTGGTCTACGCCGACATGCTGCTGACCGAAGAAGATACCGTTCGGGCCGAGGAGGCAGGCCGATACGATCATGTTCTGGTCGATGAATACCAGGACACCAACGGCACCCAATACCGCATCATCCGGGCCTTGGCATCCCAGCATCGCAACCTGTGCGTGGTCGGCGACGACGACCAGTCGATCTACGGTTGGCGCGGGGCCGAAGTGCGCCACATTCTCAACTTTCGCAACGATTGGCCGGAAGCCAAAGTCGTCCGATTGGAGGAGAACTACCGTTCCACCGACGCGATCCTGTCCATGGCGAACCGGTTGATCGCTTTCAACCAGCATCGACACGACAAAATCCTTCGTGCCGCGCGTCCCAACGGCCAACCTCCCCGCGTTCTGCAGTATCCAAGCGATACCGAGGAAGCCAAAGGGGTCGTGCAGGAGATTGTCGAGCGATTGCAGAAAGATCGAGCCCGCACTCCAGGCGACTTTGCGATCCTGTTTCGTACCAACGAGCAGCCCCGAATCTTCGAAATGGAGTTGCGGCAAAAAAAAGTTCCCTACACGATCACTGGAACACAATCCTTTTTTGATCGAAAGGAAGTGCGCGACCTGCTCGCTTTTTTCCGCTGGATCGACCAACCCGACGACGAGCTATCCCTCCTGCGCATCATCAATGTTCCGCCGCGCGGAATCGGAGCCGGCAGCATCGACAAACTGATGAAGCACGCGGTCGATTCGTCCCAGTCGGTTTGGCGCATCATGAACGATCCTGCGATCGCAGCTCAATTGCCTTTACCCGCTCAGCGTGGCTTGGCGTCGCTCGTGGCGCTGCGAAGCAAATACGCGCAGCTCCTCGTCCGAGCCGAGGGCGCGACGGCGCCCGATAACAAGGAGATCGCAACCGCTGATGACCGCGACGATGAGGATGCGGATGCGATGGCTGGAACGCTGACGCGCGTCCTCGAACAGTTCATTCGGGAGATCCGATACCGCGAGGAAATTCAACGACTGTATCAAGAGAACGATGAAGCGAACATGCGTGTCAATTCGGTGGAAAGCGTGGTCAATGCCTTGGCTCAGTACGAAATGGCCAATCCACAGGGAGGGATCGGAGACTTTTTGAACAGCATCACCCTTTCCGGACGCGAGTACGGCAGCGGCAGCGACAAATCGACCTCGACCAATGCCGTGTCCTTGATGACGTATCATAGCGCGAAGGGGCTTGAGTTTCCGATCGTCTATATGGTTGGAATGGAAGAAGGGGTGCTGCCGCATCGACGATCGATCACCGACGGAGGCGACGGCGTCGATGAAGAACGACGGCTATGTTATGTCGGCGTAACGCGTGCCCAGGATGAACTCTCCTTGACCTTGCCGCTGAGTCGTCACAAATGGGGCAAACCGAGGCCCACGTTTCCCAGCCGATTCCTCTATGAGTTGACCGGTCAAGCCGATAACCCCAATCGGCTGAAAGCGATCAAGGCTGCGGCGGAAGAAGCCAGCAAGTCGTTCGCGCGGCGCTGAACGAGCATGCTTCCAACCCGTCTGCAAGCCATGGGTGAATATTCGCTCAATACGGATGCAGTCCACGCAGGTGAGCGTCTACGCTCTCGGGCATCCGCTCCAAGTGGTATCCTCCCTCGAGCATCGAAATCAGACGGCCACCGCAATGACGTGCGGCTAGATCGGCAATCCATTTTCCCGCTTGCTCATAATGTTCGCTCTCGAGCGTCAGTCCGCCGACAGGATCCTCCACGTGGGCGTCGAAGCCGGCGCTCAGGAGAATCAATTGCGGTTTCAATCGATCCGCAAACCTCTCGGTCTCATCGATCATGCGATCGAGAAACTCCTTGGCAGGGGTGTCCGCCACGACGGGGATATTGACGGTGAAGCCGGTTCCCGGTCCTTCTCCTCGTTCGTCTTCACGACCCGTTCCTGGATAAAAAGGAAACCGATGGATCGAGAGAAAGCCGACGTCGGGGTCGGTCCAAAACGACGCCTGCGTTCCATTGCCGTGGTGCACATCCCAATCGACGATCAAAACTTTTTGCAACCCAACCGCTTGGGCGCGGCGGGCCGCAACAGCCACATTGTTGATCAGACAGAAACCCATCGGCGCATCGCGAAGCGCGTGATGTCCTGGGGGCCGAATCGCACAGAACGCCGAGGTGTCTTCGCCCCGCGCGATCCGCTCCACCGCATCGCAGGCAGCACCCACCCCCAACATCGATGCATCCCACGTCCCCGTGGAGACGACGGTATCCGCTTCCACCCGACCTGCATCGTTCACACACCATGCGTGCAACTGCTCGATGTATTCGGGATCATGATTGAGTTGGCAGCGTTCGGCGGCCGCAGCCATCCAACTGGGCCGTTGACAGCGGCTATACCAGCCTTGCTCGTCGAGCATTCGATTCACATTGTGAATGCGCGCAATGCACTCGGGGTGTCGGCCGGTATCGTGTTTTTCAAACCAGTCGCTCGCGTATAGCAGCATGCTCGGCAACCCGTCAGGATCGAAACAGAGGAATGGGCTTGTGCGAATGCTCGAACGCGGGTCCGACCACCTTGGACGAATGACCTGCCAGCCACTGGTCGACAACCACCGAATAGACATCGCGAAAATCGGTGTGGAACTTGAGATCCCCATCGTCCAAATCGCTCAAGCTGGGCATGTCACCGAGGATCTGCGAGGCGAACACGGGTCCCGCAAAGAACATGGGGGCTGCCGCTCCGTGGTCGGTGCCGAGGCTCGCGTTCTCGGCCACGCGTCGTCCAAATTCGCTGAAGGTCATGACCAGCACGCGATCTCGCTGGCCTCCCCGCTCCATCGATTGGCAGAACGACGACACGGCATCGGACCACTGCCGCAACAATGCGGCATGCGCCTCCAATTGGTTTGCATGGGTGTCAAAACCGTCCAGCGTGACGTAATAGATTCGAGTACCGAGGCCCGCAAGGATCAACCGCGAGATGATCTTGAGCTTCTCTCCCAGCGGAGTGTCGGGGAAATCGCCGGAAGTGTCCGGCGAGGAAAGGGCGGATTCGAGTCGTTCGCTGGCAGCCATGGCGGCCTGGGCGCTGGTCGACACAAAACCGAGCAACCCTGGATCGTTCGCGGCATCGGCTGGCGGCTGAACGCGATTCCATTTCGACCCTTTGACACGCATCTGGTCCAGGGAGGCGATGGAGGGAACCTGAACGCTCCTTTCGACGAGCGCGAGCGGAAGGGGCTCTCCTCCGATATGGAGCCCCGGCGCATCCTTGGCCGATGCATTCGCGGTGCTTCCAAGATAACGACCCAGCCAACCGGAACCGGTCCGCTCCTGCTTGGACGAACAGGAATGCCAAATATCCATCGATTCGAAATGGGAACGATTCGGCGACGCGTATCCGACCCCTTGGACGATCCCGATCCGACCCGCTTCCAACAAACCATCGATCGATTTCAGCGAGGGATGCAACCCCAGTTCGTCATCGAGCTTGACGACGCTCGAGGCGTCGATCTTCAGCTTGGGCCGAGCCTTGGCATACAAATCGTTCCGATACGGAACCAAGGTGTTGAGTCCATCGTTGCCTCCCGACCATTGGACAACGACCAGAATTCGGTCATTGCTCGCGGGTTCTTCGGAGGAGCACAGCTCGCGTGCCAGGGACTGCATCCACCGACCGGGTATTGCCGCATCGATGGCCAACCCCGTCGCGAGCGCTGTGGTTCCAAATGCAAAAGTTCTGCGTTTCATGATTCTAGGAAAGGTGGATTTTCGGGTTGCGTGCCAAGAGGGTCAAAACGGATCCGCGCGATTCGCTGCGACAGCGTTCCCGCTCGTCGTTGCTCAAAGGTTGAACCAGGTAGGTTCGTTCGAGCCAATCGAGCCAATCCGATGCCGGTATCGCATGCGAGGAACACCATGCATCCAACGTCTTGCCGTCAAAGCGGGTGTTGCCATCCGCGATGAAGTCGACCATAAAATTCGCTCGCCCGATCAACGTGGACGAATTGATCCAGGATCGTCCGCCATCCCACCCCTTGACGTTTGGGGGATAGAACAAACCTTGCCCGAGGGGTTTGAGCATCTTCACCATCCGTTCCAGATTCGTGGTCGCCGACAACCCTCGCATCAACTCAGCGGCCAGTTCAACGGGGGAGCGGACCTTGCGGCCCGCGCTCCATGAGGACAGCAGGATTCGGCTCGCCAGGATTTTATCCACCAAAGCCCGGATCGAGTATTGCGACTTCACGAAATGCTCGGCCAACGGCTCGATCAATGGAGCGGGCGCCAGGGGCTCATCGCACACGAGGTAGCGAAACAGCTTGGATGCGATGAAACGAGGCATCGATGGCTGGTCCAAGACCACGTCGATCGCTTGTTCCCCCGTCTCGATACCCGATCGACCGAGGATCTGCTTCGAACCCGAATCATGCTGGTAGGGATTGAAACGAAACATCTTGCGTCGAATCTCCCAACCCGTGAAACAGCGAGCCAGTTCCTGGACATCGCGTTCTGTATAGTTTCCTTCGCCCAGGCAAAAAAGCTCCATCAGTTCCCGGGCATAGTTCTCGTTCGGGTGGGCTTTTCTGTTGGTAACGCTATCGAGATAGATCAGCATCGCCGGATCCTTGGATATCTCGTGCACCATCGCACGAAAGTCGCCGACGGCGCGATTGCGGAGCGTGCGATTCTGGATGAACATCAACTCGCCATCCATCACCTTTTCCGCCCCGGTCGCAAAATGCCCATGCCAGAAGAGAGTCAGTTTCTCGACAACCGGGCTCGGGGAATGCAGGATGCGATACATCCACCATGCAGCCAGCGCCTCGACGTTGCCACCGGCGCGAACCGAGGAGGCGAGGGATTCGGATTCCTTTTCAAATTGTTCCGATCGTTGCCGCGAGGCATGGCTGCCTTCCCCGTAGAGCATCCGAAGGGCGTGTTGGTGACCGCGTTTCAGGGCCTCCTCGCGTTCCTCGATGCTCGCACCGAACCCGCCGCGACGAAACAGGAGTTGGACGCGAGCCTCATCCCAGAGTTCAGCAGAGGAAGGCTCCCACGGATCCCACGCCCACTCGGGATCAATCTTATCGATCGGCGTCCTGGCATCGATGGCTTGTGTCACGCTCCCTCCCTTTCCGTCGACTCAGTTACGTCGAACCTATCGATAGTCGACTCGAAGCTGGAGCAAAGACCTCGCGTCAAAGGACAGGTCCAGCTCAACCCGGTCGATCAATTCGAGAATGCTCAATAGTTGTTCAATCTCTTTGACTGCCTGTGCCCGCGAATGACCCTTCTCGAGCATGTTCTGTGCGATCAAGTTGTCGCGGTTGGCGCTCAGCAATTGCCTCACGGTCTCCGCGTGAATCACCAGCGACGTATTGGTTGGCGTGGCCGAGGGGCTCGAACTCTCCTCCGAGCGGTCGCCATGGAGCAGCCATTGCCGAGCCAACGCCGTATGGCTCGACAAAATCACCCGATCGCCGGAAAAAGCGATCGCTGGAGCAAAGTTGTATTGGATCGGCAAACCGTTTTCATAATTGCGATCGGCATCGATCACGTATTCGCCCCAATAGACGGGACCCTTCTCGAGCATCTCCGACATCAAGTCGAATTGCGGATTGCCTTCCATCGCACCGACGACATTAAGGAAGCCGATGAAACTTTGAAAGATGCGTTTCAACTCCTTGCGCATGACATCCGGCTCCTTCAAGCGAGCCACCAACGCGAATGCCGGCAGTTTCAAGGAGGGTTGCAGTTGATCGGATGCCCAGGTTTGAGGGACCGCGATCATCCGCAGTTCAGGTTCGATCGCTCCCAGGATTTCAGTCCCAAAATCCCTGCCCGAAAAGAGGGTGGTCAAGGTGTTGTCGGCTTGAGCGAGTTGGTCGTTTACCTTTTGGTCGAACAGGTCGCCAGCCCGCAACCATAACTCCGAAAGATTGCGGTACGTGCTCAAGGAGCCCAGCGCTCCGTCCATCTCAATCAACGGAAGGGATTTGCCTTGCCCTTGGGGGCCCACGTAGTGCTCGCGCGCGTCGGCAAACCATTCCATCTGGGTCGGAAACGAGACGGCAGCCGTCAAGGCATCGTCTCCCATGCCCAACTCCATCGCGGCGCTGGGAGCGTTTTGCAAAAGCGCCAGAATACCGCCGAGCAGGAGTTCCGCGCCAAAGTCCTTGGCCTGTTTTTGAAACAGATCGTTGGACGACATGAGCGTCCGGGCTCGCGATAAATCGATCTCTGCGGTGGAGATCGGAATCGTCGTGCTGATGTCGCCGGTATCGACCGGGGTCGCTCGTGGACCATGAGTCGCGGACACCCGCCATGATGCGTCGGCCAGCGTGGCCGGACCGCCATCGAGATGCCGATCCAATACCGACTTGAGCAGTTCGCTTCGATTGCTCAGGACGAGCCACGGGCCGATTGGCGCGACCAAAGCGTTATTGATTTTGTATCCTTGAATGCCACGGTATTCCGCGGACTTGATCTCTCCGTCGGATTCGCCGTCTCCAGCCTTGTTTTTCTGGCTGTTGCGCGCGAACTCCAAGAGTTTCGCCATGGTTCGCTGAAGCCATTTCTGGTCCCGAGTGCGTGCCAGCACGACAAACCCTCGAGCGTCGGCATCGATGGCACCATAAACACCTCCGGCCGACAACTGCTTCAGAAAGGTTTCCAGTTTGATCCCTGTAGCCCACTCCGCTGCCAGCAGTCCCGTCCTCGCATTGAGGACATCGGGTGAGGTCCAGATGCGTTGGAACGCGTCGCTTTCGGCGATCCGTTCGCGCAGCGGATGATCCAACCAGACGTCGGCGGGAGCGATCTGGATGTAGGCCAGCGCATCGTGAGGGAGCCAGCGTTCGGCTTCGGCCTTGGTTTGGATTGCATCCACCTTATCCAGGCGGTCGACCGCAACCGGCTCAGCGGAAGGGGAATCCACGTCGGGAGGTTGAGCTGCCGCCGCGGTTGAGATTGCGAGAAGAATGGCGATACAGCGATGACAGATCATGGCGATCCCGCAATCGGAAGATGGTTGGTGATTAGGGCGTAACCGAATCTGCGGGTCTGCGGGTCAAATGAGCCAACATCTGCCGCAATTCTCGAACTTTGAGGGGCATCGGCAGCAGGACATGGCTCTCGGATGTTTTGGCGCCTCGAATGATGTGGTCCTGCCGAGGATCGACCAACATGATGACGGGCACACTCTTGGTATGCTCCTGTTCCGCCAAGGTGTTGAAAGCGTCGAGCGCGAGGTTCCCCAAATCGACGGCGCACAACACGACGCAATGGATCGATTGGACCTCGTCGGGGGCAAAGCGAGCCAAGCCGCGCTCCGGGCTGCCGAAAACGAGAACCTTGTAACCCCGCTTCTTCAGCTTGTCGCGGAGCAAGTCTTGGATTTCCGCCTTGCTCTCGATCACCATCACGGTTTTTCCCTCGCCCTCTTTCAGCTGTTCCGGATCGATGACCTCCGCATCTTCCTCGCCGCGGACGTTGGTCGCCGTGGAAACCTCTGGGTTTTGAAGCCTGTGGATCGCGGCTTCGATATCCGCCAGCATCTGACCCGGCGATTGGTACCGCTTGTCCGGTTGAAACTCCATCGACTTGTTGCAAATCGCATGCACAAAGTCGGGCAACCCAGGGGTGAGATCTCCCAACGACTCGATCTGCAAGAATCGGGTTACGTTCAAGCGATGCAAACGGTCGCGGGTTTCAAAGAGCGGACTCTTGCCGCACAGGATGTTGTAGAACATGCACCCAACGAAATAAATATCGCTGCGAGGGTCCCCTTTTCGTACCGCGGTGCCCCGTTCGAGCGCGGCGTAGTCGAGCGCTCGCGCGCTCGGACAATCGGCAATCGCTTCGGGCGAGGAGACATCGGCCAATGCCGCCAACCCAAAGTCCACCAGCTTGCAACGGCCGCTGCTGTGCACCAACACGTTGGACAACTTCATGTCGCGGTGCGTAATGCCTCGCTGGAATGCAAAGTCGAGACCCGAGCAGACATCTTGGATGACCCGCAGTGCTTCCAGAGGCTCGAACTTGCCGCGGATCTTCAAAATCTCACGGAGAGTTTCCCCCTCCACGAACTCCATCACCAGGTAGGGAGCGCGGGGATCATTGACAATCTCATAGACGGTCACAATATTCGGGTGGCGAAGCTCCAAGCCCATGCGACCTTCGCGCAGAAACTGCTCAATCTGAACGACTTGGTCCCGGTGGCGCCGGCGCAATACTTTGACCGCAACAACTTTTCCGGTATCGCGATGCGCGGCCCGAAAGACGCGCGCAAACGTACCAGCTCCGATCATGTACAAGACTTTGTAGGGCCCGTAGAAGTAGCCGAGTCGCTCGCCGGTCAACATGCGATCAAGCTGGAAGTTGGTCAATACACTCTTTCGCAGCAAGAGCGTCTTGATCTCGTCCATGCTGACTTGATCGGTGCGCAATTCACCCCACAAGCGGTCGATTTGTTGTGGAGTCGCTAACTCCAGATCGATGCATCGCTGCGTCAAAGACCGAGGGGTGAATTCCATGGGCTTTTTCAAAGGGCGGGGAGAGGGAGGGACGGGAGATTTCCCTGCTGGTTCCCTCTATCCTACGCAAACTCGGCTGAAATCGCAAATTCGTCGGCGAGCTCAAGCGCGAATCACTCCGATTCAGGCGACGAATTACCGCCGTTGAAATCCCCCTCTTCGCCATTGAGCTCTCGGAGCTGCTCTTGGTACTGGTCTCGTTCGCGGCGAGTTGCCTCCAAGTCGAATACCAAGTACTTCATGTCCAGTCGAAGCTGGCCAATCGACTCCTGCACCAACTGCAAAATCTTGCGGCGACGGTTGGTGCTGTCGACAACACGTTGGAACGCAGGTTGAATCACCAACCGATGCTCCGTAGGCAGGGCTTCGATCACCTTCTGGAGTTCGACCAATTCAATGGGAATATCATTGATCGCGTTTTCAGTCGTGTGGGCTGCGTTGCTCATGATGTCTCCTAAAGGTATCGAAGGTTTGGGGTCTGCGGCTGGTTTCAGGTCGGAAACTGAAATTAAAGAATTGCAGCTTCAGTGCCGAAGAGCACCCGAGTGACGAAACATTCACCGCAAAACCTTGTCAGTCAAGGACTTAGAAAATTCGCCGCAATCGCTAGCTATTTCCTAGTCCTCATGCCTTGTTGCAAAAATGCAACTGATTTCGACCTGGAATTACGTTGCAACTCTTGATACAAGCAGGAGTTGCGCCAATTTTCCCGCGGATGCGAAGGATGTTGCGGGCTCTCCACTTACTTTTCGAGTTTTGTTGCACAAAGTCAACGCCCAGTCCGCTTGGACCGGTTGCGAAAGGGGTGCTGCGCGATCAGACCGCCAGGAAGCGAGGGTGCGGGAGTTCGGTCGGCTGGCACTGGCTGATCGGCATCCTGCTCGGCACGTTTTGCCAGACTGGCATGGCACAGATGATCGATTCGTTCGACGAGGGGCGTCCTCGCTTCGCTTTGTGGAAAAACGATGCGAGGGCCGTTCTGACTCGTCCACCGCGGTCGGAGCCGGGGGTTGAGTCGCTGGAAATCCAGATGGGACAGGGGTCCTTTGTTTACCTGGCTTATTCCATCGAACCCTGCGGAATTATCCCGGAACTCAACGGATCGATGCGGATTCGCAGTGCCGAACGCGGCTATCGGATGGGATTCCGAGTGGTTTTCCCGCACGCCCGGCATCCGGCGACCCATGAACCGCTGACGGAGATTCTCTTGGGGACTGCGCATGAAGGGGCGGGTCGCTGGTCCACCTCGACGATTTCCGACGTCGTTCCCAAACTCGAGGAGCGGCAGCGATTCCTTCGCCATCGAGACGGGCCGGACATCGATCTTCGCGATCCCTATATCGATGCCGTGATTCTGAGCGTCTTTGGGTATCCAGGCATCAGCCGAATTCAGATCGATGACCTGATGGTGGACGGCATGATTGCTCCGAATACCCTCGTTGAAGACGGTTTACCCTCAGGAGCTCTCCGGGAAGAGATTCCGATGAGCGAGAGGTTGCGGGTTTTGCAGAGCAAAGTGCCTCGATGGATTCAGCATCAAGGCGAGAGTTTGGCCTATCTGCAATCACTCGGCTTCAACGCAGTCATCGCGCAGCAAAGCCAGGAGCGATTGGTTCTCGACCAGGCCGCCGAAACGCAAATGGGAGTGATCATGCCTCCACCGTCGGCGGTGCCACTGGAAAGCCAAGCCGATCAGTATCGCAACGTGAGCGCATGGCTTCTGGGGCTGTCGCTGAATCAATCTCAGATCGAAGCGGCGCGGGGGCGTGTGGCGGGTTTGTCTCGATTTCCTCAATCGCTTGCGAGGCCGACGGTTGGCGAAGCGTGGGAGTTGTACGGATCGTACAGCCGGCTCAGCGACTGGATCTCGGTTCCCATGCCGTTGGCGACGACGGTCCGTTCGAGCCGGGAGACGGCGGAAATCTTAAGGTCGGATCTGCGTCCCATCGCTGGGCGGCAGACACCGATCACTTCGCTCTGGACGCAAATGCCCAATGAATGGATCGCGCAACGTCAACTCGCTTGCTCGCTCATGGGACACGATCCGTGGCTCTTGCCTGATCACGATCGATTGCAATCGAGGTTGCAGTTGATTCGCAGCATCATGCACGGGGCGAGGGGTTGGATCTTTCGCTCCCCGACTCCCTTGGATGCCGGCGATGAAACGTCGACGGTTCGAGCGGCGTCGTTCGCCGGGCTCAACCAAGAGATCGAGGTACTGCTTCCTTGGATTCAAGCCAGCGAGTCCAAATGGCGAACGATTCCGGTCGACTCGCCCAATCATGCCGCCTCGATTCTCGAAACCCCGAACAGCCAATTGATACTGGTTGTAGCGGCGGGGACCTGGGACCAGGTGTGCAGCCCGGCTCCAGCTCCGGATCGCCTTGTGGTGACGCTCCCAGTATCGGGCCAGCCTCGAGAAGTTTATCGAATCACGCATGCGCAACTGGAGCGGTGTGCGACTCAGACGACCGCTGGCGGCATGACGGTAACCATCGAGCGCCCCGGATTGGTGGAGCAGATTGTATCGGTGGTGGATACGGCACCGGTGACCTACCTGCGGGATACGTTGTCGCGACGCGCCGCGGAACTCGCCGAGAATCGCATCGACATCGCAACACAAACGCTTCAAATTGCGCAAATGACGGTCGTCGCTCGCCAGGTTTCCGAGTCGGACCCCGCCTGGGAGCAAATACGCCAAGCTCAAGCCGCAGCGCGCGCTGCATCCAACCATTTGGTGCGATCCGAGTTTCCGCGGGCTTGTCAGGCCGCGGACGCGGCGACGTTGCGGGCTCAGGGAGTCATTCGCGCGGCATGGGACGAAGCCCTGACTCAATTCCAAACCGTGTCGAGCAGTCCGCTGATCGCGTCCCCGCTCAGTCTCCCGCTGCACTGGGAACTCGACCGGGCCCTGCAAGGGCGCACCTGGGGATCCGCCGCGATCCCAGGAATACCCTTTGCGTCCCTTGAGCAGTGGAACGCATCGGGGTGGCGCAGCGATCATCGACTCGAGGAATCGATCGAAAGCTCCGTCGCTATCACGCGCGAAGTTGGCCCCAGCGGTTCTCCGACCATGCTCATAACCGCCAGGAGCCTCAATGGTCAACCGGTACCGTCCGGCTATGCAGGTGCATCGATGCGTGTCACCAGTCCGAAAATCACGGTTCCCATGGGCGCCTTTGTCCACATTGAAGGACTCGTGCAGGTGGAATCGCTCAAGGACCAATCGCAGTCAGGACTGCTCGTATGCGATAACTTCGGCGGAGAAGCGCTCGGTCAACTGGTCTCTTCCTACGATGCGACCGATAGCGTGTGGCGCCGTATCAGCCTGTTC
>JBKDPB010000287.1:0-3367 GCA_046342615.1 Planctomycetota bacterium
GACTTTGGGCCATGGTTCCCGACCCAGCCTCCGTGTTGAACGCCCGCTCCACGCTGACCCCCAGGTACGAGCGCTGAACCTCCCCCCGCTCCACCAATTGCCTCGCAATATTCAAAGCCAGATTGATCGGAATGGAGAATCCGATCCCTTCGTTCCCGCCGGAATTGCTTGCGATCGCGGTATTAATGCCGACGACTTCCCCCCGCATGTTCATCAAGGGCCCGCCGCTATTCCCCGGATTGATCGCTGCGTCGGTTTGGATGAAGTCCTGATAAACGATCGACTTCGATCCTAATTCCAAGTTCCGTCGCCCCTTGGCGCTTACAATTCCGTAACTGACCGAATGGTTCAGTCCGAAGGGGCTACCCACCGCGAATACGTAGTCTCCGACTTCGAGGCTTCGGCTGTCGCCGACCTTGGCGACGGGCAGATCACTGCGACGAATATCCATGACCGCGAGGTCGGTCGACGGGTCGTCCCAAATCCGGCTTACTTTCAGCGGGATTCCTTCAAATGTTTCGACTCGAATGTTCTGCAACAAGGCGGAATGGATGACGTGTCGGTTGGTCAAGACAAAGTTGCCCGAACCGATTTGAACCACAACTCCGGACCCCGCCTCCTCGATGCTTTGTTGCTCCTTTAACCGCGTATCGGTGCGGGAGCTTGGCAAATCATTGCGCTCCTTCAACGCTTCGATATGAACGACCGTCGGCGTGACGAGGCGAACAGCCTTCCGCAAGATCTGTGTTTGCCGTTCGAGCAAGGAGACTTCTTCGGCGAGTTGGGCGTATTGTTCGTCGCGATTCCTCCAAGGGACCGTGGCCGCCGCACCCGTCCCGCGAAATTCGCCGATGGGGTCGCTCACCCCTGACACCGTGCCGAATGCCTGCGCGTGCACGCTGGACCTGGAATCCAGTTGAACGGATAGGAGGCAGGAAAGGGTTGTAGTGATCAGGAAGGCATTTCTTTTCATCGCAACGGCTGTGTATCGAAGGGACCGAACGGGGAAAGTCGCTCGAGCGAAGCGCTATCGTGAGAATCTCGGCAAGCGAAGCAAATCTGACACAGCGCAAACAAAACGAATGATGGCTTTCCGCGGATTCCATGTGATCCGTGACAAAACCTCCAGGCGTGCCGTCTATGCGGGTTCTGACTCTACTGCCTTCCGCGAGCAATGAAGCGAATATCAGACCTCTCAGAGAACCGTGGCTCGCGGTTCGTCGGACCGAGGTCCCAAGTTACCGTAGCGATGGTAGTCGAAGGAAATACTCTGTTCGATGACATACCACAGAAGTTCGAGGTGGGACGCGACGACCGGAGCATCAGCGACAAAAACAAAGTGCTGGTTTGCTGTCCGGCGTATCGACTCGGGGACCCGGTGCGATGCGGCATATCGCAGACGAGGAACCGCGCCGTTGCGGATCGCAAGCTCCAGATCCTGATCCGATTCGTCGACGAATTCGATTCGACCGGCCCATGGCAAGGTGAGTTGTTCGAGGGCATCGATGACTTGGGAATCGAATTGCGGGTCGAACGAGACGGTGGCTCGGCAACCGACGGCGACAGCCCCTGCGCAGCGGGCGACGATCTGCCACGGCGCATCGTCTGCGTGAAGACGAATCCGAATCGGGGTCACCGGCAGGTAGCGGCGATGGTTATCCTGGCCGATCAAACGAAAGTGATCGTGCTCAACCAGAATCTCCTCGCGTGCGAATCGATCGTAGGAGCCTAGAGCCGAACGCAACTGATCGATATCGTCACCGCTGCTGCGGGAAAGCCCGAGAAGCAATCGGCTGGAACGGTCCAGTCGTTCCGACAAGGTTTGGAGGACGGGCAATTGGAGTTTGGTATCGCGCGAGGTTTGCCCCAGCGAACCCGGGGCCTCGACGTGCATCAACATCGCGACGTAGTTTGGTCCACCCGCTTTGGCTCCCGGTCCGAACGCGCTCTTTCCCATGCCGCCAAAGGGCTGCCTCAAGACAACAGCACCGGTCGTCGGCCGATTGATATACAGGTTGCCAGCTCGAACTCGCCCTCGCCAATGCTGTTGTTCGCGGTCATCGAGCGATTCAAGCCCGCTGGTCAGCCCGTAACCGGTGGCGTTGACGATATCGATGGCTTCGTCGAGTTTTCGATACGCCATAACCCCTAGAACAGGACCAAACAGTTCGTTCATGTGGGTGAAGTTGCCGGGCGTGACGTTCCATTTGACCCCGGGAGAATAGAGGCACGGGTTGTCCCCCAACTGGGTTGGCATGACGAGCCAATGCTCTCCGTGCTCGAGTTCCTTGAGCCCGCGGAGCAACTCGCCGCTCGGGGGCCGAATGAGGGGTCCCATCTTGGTCGACAGGTCCCACGCCGAGCCGACCCGCAGGCTGGTGACCGCATCGGTGAACTGTTCCCGAAACTCCGCGCTATCGAAAACTTCCTGTTCGAGCAACAGCAGCGATGTGGCGCTGCATTTTTGCCCGGCATGGGAAAAGGCGCTGTGCAATACGTTTTTGACCGCGAGATCGCGATCGCTCAGGCTGCTGAGAATGGTTCCATTTTTGCCTCCCGTCTCAGCCAGCAACTGGAGCGAGGGATGCGCATCCAGCATTTGCTTGGCCGTATCGGTGCCTCCGGTCAAGATCACGCGAGCGAGTTCGGGATGGCCGAGCAGATGTTTTCCGGCCAAGGCGCCGCTGCACGGCACAAACTGCAGGGCTTCGCGCGGCACCCCAGCTCTCCAAAAACACTGGCACATGACATAGGCCGGCAAGGTGGTATCGGAGGCAGGCTTAAGGATTACGGTGTTGCCCGCGGCAAGCGCTGAGGCGATTCCTCCACAGGGAATCGCGATCGGAAAATTCCATGGACTGATAACCACCACGGCGCCAGCGGGTCGGACTTCGATGGAGCGGTCTTGATAGAGATCCAGGGCGCATCGGGCGTAGAATTCGACGAAGTCGATCGCTTCGCTGACTTCAGGATCGCTCTCGGAGATGGTCTTGCCCCCATCGGCGATCGCAGCTCCGATCAAGTCGCCGCGGGCTTGCCGCAGTTCCTGGGCGACACCTCGCAGAATGCGATAGCGATCGGCGTGGTCGAGGCCGCGCCAACCGCCGGGGTCCTTGACCGCACACTCCATGGCCTCTTCCAGAAGGGCTGCATCGGCGGGTCGAAACCGCGCGGCGACGACTCCCGGCCTCGATGGATCCATCGAAGCGACCTCACGGCCTGGGCCCTCGATCTCTCGATTGCCGATCGACAGAGGGACCCACGTCGCGTTGTGGTCACAGCGCGGCTGCCAGCGTTGAACGATTTGCTTGGCCCATTCGGAGTTGGCAGGAATCGAGAAATCGGAGTCGGGTTCGTTGACAAACGC
>JBKDPB010000288.1:0-6842 GCA_046342615.1 Planctomycetota bacterium
CGGATAGCGCATGCCTTTACGAATTTCTCGGCGATCGCCGGATCCGGGTTGGGGATGGATGGTCTAGGCTCTTGACTCTTCTCGAGCCCCGAGGCGTCGACTTTGGATATCTTTCGTTTCAGCTGACCGATGCACTCCTGCGTTCGCTTCCGTTCGTCCGCGCGCTCTTGAATCAACATGCTCGATTGGTAATGTTCGACCGAATTGGCCATGACCTGGCGAGCCTTGGCGATCAATTTTTTCGCGTGTTCGGTATCAGCCGGGAGAAAGATCTGATAATTCGGAAGTGGAAATTCTCGCGTGGGTGCGACCGATTGCAGGAAGAATCGATTGAGGGATTCCCAGGCTGCGTCCTCGCGAGACTGCTCCTCGATCACCGACGAGGTGGGAATGATCTTCAGTTTCGAAAGATTCTTGCCATAAGCTTCGTCGTAGGTGTCTTTGGTAACGTTCACGCATGCGGCTTCGAAATGCTGCATCAATGCCGATGCGGGGAGTCCGCTCTGAAAGGCTCCTTGATCGGAGGCGTTAGCCGCCGCAGCGATTCGATCGTGATCGCAAGGATGGGAATCGAAGAAATTCGCTTTTTCCTTCATCGATTGATCGAGGAACTCGTTGAGTTTATCCTGCGGCAGAGTCTTTGCATGAACGGTGGCGAGTTTCGGGATATCGGACACGAGACGACCTTCATTGGCAATTCGGCCTAGCGTCCCCATGGCTTGCTGGTATCCAATTCCGGCCGTGCGAAGGGCGCGAAAGGTCGAGGCAAATGCTTTCTTGCCGGCCATCTCCACTTCATACCGATCGGCGTCGAATTCCATCTGTTTCTGAATGATTCCCGTCAGGAGATAACCGAGGAACATCAAGCACCAGAGGAATCGCCGGGAAACCCACACGGCGAGCCTCGCAAAATAGAAAATCCATCCGATCCGAATATCGGATTCATGGCTAGCCGCTTCGAGCCACGCGTCCCAGGAATCGCGCTCATAAACCGCCCGCACGAACCAGTGATTGATCGACCTCAGCACATACGAAACCCGCATGCCAGCTCCTTGGCTGAAATGCCCAAATTCGTGAGCGATCACGCCCGCCAATTGCTGCAAAGACAATCCGGAAATCAAGGGCATGCCAAGGGTCAACACGAGATCGTTACCTCGCAGAATACTCCACCAGCCGGCGCGAAACGAAGCCGACGCGTTGACATCATTGTTGATATCGATCCGCTTGGGGATGGGTGCTCCCACTTCGTCGCAAATGCGTTTGACGAAATCGAACAAAACAGGTTCTCCCTGAGCGGTGAGGCTCCGTATGCGACCTTGCTTAACCGGCTTCGCGAGCAATGGTTTGAACATGAAGACGATCGCAATCAAACCTGCGACCGCCGGGGCGAGATAAAGCATGAATGCGAGGACCACAGCCCTGCCGTGGACCTGCTGGAACATCACCCCATTGTTCGACAAATGCAACCAGACGAGCCAAGCGATTCCGGCGACGAAGCAAAAATACAGCACCGGCAACAGAAGCATGACGACCATCGCAGCCGTCATTCCAAGACGATAACTGGACGATGTCCTGGGACGCTGAAACTTTCTCTGAAAACCCGACATGACCTGCGAGTGACGACTCCGGACATCCCAATCTTGAGCGCTCGGCCGCGAGTCTCTTTCAGGCGCTGCGGACGACTCGTTCGCGGCCTTTGGTTTCTCTACGGCCGATTTCCCGGCTGAATCCAATAACTCCAACAACGTCGAAGAAGGTGGCGGTGCCGCATGTTGCTCGACCAAAAACGACTGCTGGCATTTTGGGCACTTCACCCGTTTTCCCTGATGAGTATCCGACACTTTGTAGGTAGCACTGCAATGGCTGCATTTTGTTTGCATCGTTGTAACCGCGACAGAAACGGGATGATCGATCGACATGCCTTCCTCGAGCCGGGTTCCAGGATAAGAGATCATCTGCCGGAATTCCAGCAATTTCGCGTTCCCGACGGGCTGCATGGCCCTCGTGCAAGAGAGTTGTCGGGGGTTATTCGCCAGATGCCAACAGATACGACTGGATCGCTTTGCGAAGAGGGATCGCCAAATCGGATCGTTGGATCAAATTCCGCATCGGAGATCGAAACTCCCAACGGGACCAGGCCGCGAGATCCGAGACCATCAGGATATTGACGCTTCCCGATTCGATCGCATCTCGATAGATCGCGACCACCGGCTCGCGAAACTGCTCTGGATTTCCGTTCCCTTGGATACTTAATGCCAGGAAAGCAGCGAGACGCTCTTCCTCGGAGCGATGCAAATCCGCGAGGTAATGCCGCTGGATCGCAGCGAGCCCTGCCGTTCCGGCTCGCTCGAGCTTGGCAACCAACCATGCAGCGAGCCCTTGCGAATCATGATTTCGGTGGAGCATGGACAATTGCTCATCGATGATTCTATCCACATGATCGTTCCCGCAGATCCCAAGCAACAGCGCATAGAGTGGCCTGCGTTCGATCGGCAAGTCGTCGGATCGCCATGCCGCCAACAATCGCTCTTGGTCCATCCATTCTCGATTGGCGCGCATCGCGGCATAGGGTGCTCGGGCAATTTCCCCGAAGGCAGTACTGCTGACAAGCGGATCGGGATGCTCCAAGTCCGGCAAAAAGAGTCGGACTCGTTCGACCCAATCCTGATCCGTTAGTTCGCTGGTTCGCTTGAGCCCAGCCATCCGTTTCAGCCACGCGTCGCATCCCCCCGAGACAGGACCGAGCAGTTTCCAGCGGCGTCCCAACGCTTGGCGCCCCAACAGAAAGCTGTCGGATTCCTCGAAATTCAGGACGGGCAATTCCTCGCGAGGAATCGCGATGGTCGTTCCCGCGATCAAGTCCCCTTGAATGACGGTCTCGATCGTCATGGTTCCCGGATGCTGTGTTGTAGCCTTGGCTACAACGATCTGATCACTGTCGATGAGACGTTGAACGAGCGTCAGCTTGGGCACACCCGGCCCCAGGCACGCTGGACAGGCTGCGCAAAATGTTGGCCAGACGGCGAGCATGCATCCGGCCTTCAGGACCGACCCTGCCAGCAGCAAACGGTAACGCAGTTTCGTTCGAGATGTCATGGACGGGGGCGTTGGTAGACGGTTATTCCCGCCTTGATCGTTTCGAAAACTGGAATATCCCGGATCGCTTCGGCTCGGACCTTGAGTGGATTGGCATCGAGAATCACGAGGTCGGCGAGCTTGCCGGCTTCGAGCGTTCCTTTACTCGACTCCTCGAAGTATTCGTAGGCCGCGTCGGCGGTGAGTGCCAACAAGCCTTCGTAGGGAGTGACTCGTTCCTCGCGGCCAAGAGGTTGGCCGCTCCGCGTGACACGATTCACCGATGTCCAAAGCAGAAACAGCGGATCGATGGGTGTCACCGTGTTGTCGGTATGGTTAGAGAATCGGATCCCTTTTGCGCGGGCGCTCCTAAGTGGACTGATGAACGCGGCGCGCTCTTCGCCCAGATTGGTGCGGTGGGTCTCGCCCCAGTAGAAAACATGGTTGGTGAAGAAAGTCGGATAGATCCCAACTTGGCGATAGATATCCAGTTGATCGGGCCGCATGATTTGTGAGTGAACGATGACCGTGCGATGGTCATATTCGGCTTTGCCCAGATCCGCCATGGCGGCTCGATGCGATTCGATCACCATGTCGATCGCGGCATCCCCATTGCAGTGCGCATACATCTGTACGCCATTGCGGTAGCACAACTGGAACAAGGCGTTGAGATCCTTCTGGTTCACGTTCGAAAACCCTCGGCAATCGACGGCGCAACCCGGTACAGGAGTCAGGTAGGGGCGTGACAGGTAGGCAGTCTTACCTTGCGGAGAACCATCGACCGCAACCTTGAGTCCAACGAACTTGAGCCCCTTGCGATACTGCCGCCAAGAAAAATCCTTGTTGCCTACGACCTCGCGCGCGATCAAAAACGCTGGCGTGGCAACCACATCGATCACGAATACGCCGTGATCGGCCGCTGCCTGGATGACCGGCATTTTCTGAGGCATGACCAAGTGTTCGGCTGCGGTGGTAATGCCGTAACTGGCGTAATGCTCGACCGCTCGGCGAATCAGGTCGAGATCGATATCGAGCGCTCGCTGGGGATTCGCGAACTCGGTGAACGGGGCCATGGCCATCTCTTGCACCAAGCCCTCGGGTTCACCGGTCCCCGGCTTGCGCAGAATCGTGCCCCCTTCCGGATCAGGTGTCGAAGGGCCGATCCCTGCGATACGAAACGCGGCCGAGTTGGAAACGAGCATATGCCCCGAGGCATGGATCAAAACCACCGGATTCTCGGGAAATACCTCATCGAGGTCCGCCGCCGTCGGGTGTCGCTGCTCCTTGAGAAAATCCTGATCATATCCGGAGCCGACCAACCATTCGCCGGGCCCGAGCTTGAGCCGCTCCTTGAGCGCCCGCAGCTCATCGATGATCCCAGCGATGGATTCCACCTTGCCGATCGGCGGCGGGCTCAGAGGAGCCTGCATGTAAGAGTCGGCGTGGGTCAGCAAGTGGCTGTGTCCGTCGATGAAGCCCGGCAGAAGGGTGCGCCCCGCCAAGTCGACTTTTCGCGTCGCGGGTCCAATGCGAGAGGCTCCTTCCTTGAGGGCCCCTGCGAACAGGATCTTGCCATCCTTCACCGCCAGGAATTCCACGTACTCGGGGGCATTTCCCCGCATCGTGAGGATATCGCCGCCGGTATAGACGATGTCCGCCTCTTGAGCGAGGCTGCACGCCGAGAGCATGCAACTGAACAATATTGCGAGAAAAAATCTTCGAAACATGGTGGATATCGCTTATTTGCCAGGAGCCAGATACGAGATCGGTTTCGCAGGCTTGAATTCCTTGTTGATGATTCCTTGCAACTGCCAACCAGCATCTCCCTCGAGAGCCACGGCGCGGACGCCGGTTCCGGGAGCGAAATCGATCTCCTTCAGATCCACGGCGACGACCGAGGGACTGAGGGCCGACTCGAAGTAGTAAACTTTGCGCGTGTGATCGAGCACCGTTCGCCAGTACGTGGGCGCAAGATTGGGGTGATTGGGATCGATGGTGCCCCAAGGAACCGAGATATTGCGCATGACGCTGAATACCCCTGCCACTTGCTGTCGGACCTTGTCGGTATCGGGAAGTTTCGAGAGGTAGTACGATGCCCGAACGAAACGATCCTCCGAAGCGTGGGAACCGGGGAGAAACTTGCTGCCATCCTGGCGCGACCAGTAACTGTTCAAGGTCAGCTGCTGGTCGTAGGTCGGACTGTTGGTCATGACCTGGAATTGGCGACCGTGGTGAATCACCAGTTTGCCATTGAGGTATTCCAGAATAGCGGAATCGCCGCTGGGGTCACTCAAGGACAAGTGCACGGTGGGATGGCCTGCCCCACCGGGACCAAAACTGACGGGAACCAAGTAGACCGGCTCCGCCTTCATCGCATCGACCGCTTCGCCCACCGTGCTGAAGTTGGACAGCACATACTGCAACCAAGCCGTCCAAGAAATCTTGGGTTTGTTATTGGAGGGCTCGGGCCCGAAATCCGTTTCGGCGAGGTAGAGCATATTTCCGCCGAGTCCCTTTTCATTCAAACCGTCAAAAACGCCGTTGATCGGTCCGCCGGGATTGGCAGCCCCCGCTGCGACCACCACCCCGTACTTGCTCGTCCAGCTATGCCCGCCGGGAAGGCCTTCGTTCTTCTCTCCTCGGGGGATCACATAGAAATGGGTGTTGAAGTCATAGGGCCAATCCATAGTGCGTCCAGTGATTACCGAGCCGTCTCGACCGATCCAGGTCGCGCGCGAACAGGCATCAGCCGTTGGTTCATGCAAGGGTGAGAGAAAACTGACTGCTAAGAAAACAGCCAGCCATTTCTTGTTCCTTTTGATCATCGCAACCATGAAAAGAGTTTCCCTGGATGGTACCGTAAACGAGAAAAATGAAGCCGTGATTTTACAACCATGCGGTGTCGTGGAAAGCATGCTTTGCCCTCCTCGCCCCCCCCGGGGAGTTCCTCTTTTTCTCCCATGATGGCGAAGCTGTTACCTTTTTCGTAAACTATCTTCCTACAACAAGCAGGGCCCATGTCCCGAGGGGGACAGGGTTCCCCTCCCGGCGCTGTGCGATTCTCCCACGCTCGCTTCGCAACAACGGATTGACTCCTTTTTCTAATCCAACCTGGTCGAGTGATGAACATGAAGCGAGATCGAGGAAACCGATCGCGTCTACCGCTACGGAAACGCGCGGACTCTGTCGGCCCCGACCCTGACCAGCTTCTTTCCCCTCGCTGCAGGAAACACCAATCCGCAAGGCATCGCCGATCCACCGGCGGCCGAAGCGCTCGCTCAATTTGAAGTCTTTGTCGATGGATCGACCGCTCGCCTGACCGATCGTCCGTCGGAATTGTTGGGGGCTGGCACCGTTGAAGCAAAACCGCGAGCGAAGCTCGCCAAGCCCACCGCAAGCGATCTTCGAGATCAAGTCTTCGCCGAACTGGGATCGGAACTCGCGTAGCTGTCCGGTCTCGATCCCCATCATTTCCGCCCCGGCTCTTTCTTGGTTCTCGACCGAACCTGCGATGCTGCTGAACTGTCTTGAACAGCAACACGTTTCTCGTAGGCCATTTCGCCAGCGTGGCCTCTGAAGCGCACTTCGTTGGTTCCCCCTTGGCGAGCCAACTGACGTTGAGGAGTACATCCCATCCGATTTAGGGTTCCTCTATCGACGAGGTTCCGCAAAAGATCAAGATCGCTTTGCACAAAGCGGCCGAGATCGCCTGTGGCAATGTTCCAAAGTTACCCGGACCGGTCGTCATCGGCCTGGATACGACCGGA
>JBKDPB010000289.1:0-46967 GCA_046342615.1 Planctomycetota bacterium
GTTCAGAAACCAAGCCCCCAAGCGTTGACGACATACTCTCCGATTTGGACCGAGTCTGCGGTGGGCTTGATCGACGACATGATGGACCGTGGCGAATGGGAATTAGCTCACCAATCGCTCCAACGCATGAACAAGATCAAGACGCCACTGGATCGCAGGGTTCTGTTGCGTCAGGCCGTCATGGACCTGGTCGCTCATCGGGAATCCATCGATGCGCCGGAACTGGACCGAATCATGGACCGCTTTGCCCAGGCAGCCGAAAAGGGGAGTCGGTTCGCACCTGAAGAACTGCGAGGTGACTCGTTGAGCAACTATTTGCGCGAATCGCGCATCGAACTCGATCCAATTTTCGACTCCCTGGCGCAGCGAGTCATCGAGCAACCGGAACGATCGGGCCGCGAAATGCTGCTCCTGTCGGTGCTGCTCAAACTCGACGGACAGGCCGACCGCGCTTCTCTGTTCGCCAAGGAATCGAGAATGATGGCTGCACGTTCGGATGCTTTCCGCTGGAAATCGGTCCTGCAATCTCTCGGCAGAGAGTTTGACGCGGACACCCTCCTGGCTTCCAAAGACTGATTGAACTTCGCTTGCCATGAATATTTTCGAGTTGGCATCCTCGATCGGATTATCCAACGAGGATGTTGAGCCTCGAGGTTGGCAAGTCGGCAAGTTTGCCGAAGGGCTCGCTACTCGATTGCAATCTCGACCGGCTGGCCGCTACATCGGCGTCACCGCCATCAATCCCACCCCGTTCGGCGAGGGAAAGACGGTAGTCACCATCGGCTTGGCGATGGGGCTGTGCAAACTCGGCAAAAAGGCCCTATGCACGCTGCGCGAACCATCGCTCGCACCTGTCTTTGGGATCAAGGGAGGCGGGGCTGGCGGAGGTCAGGCGACGCTGGTTCCGTTGAACGAGATCAATCTTCATTTCACCGGCGACCTACACGCCATCGCGTCGGCCAATAACTTGCTGGCTGCATTGATCGATAACCACACGCGCCGTCGTCAAGAACCTCGTATCGATGAATCCACGATCTCCTGGCGACGATGCGTCGACCTATGCGACAAGGGTTTGTCGCATATCGTCACCGGCCTCGATGCACATCCCCAAGCGCCTCTTCGCGAAACGGGTTTCGACCTTACCGCTGCTTCGGAGGTCATGGCGATCCTCGCCTTGTCGGAGGATTTGAACGACCTGCGACGACGCATCGGCGCCATCCTCGTCGGATCGACGCCCCAGGGGGACCCGGTCAAGGTAGAAGATCTCGGCGCATCGGGCGCCATGACCGCCCTCCTCAAAGATGCGATGCGCCCCAATCTTGTGCAAACCTGCGAAGGAACGCCTTGCATCGTGCATGCGGGTCCGTTCGCTAATATCGCCCATGGCAATAGCTCGATTATCGGAGACCGCATCGCACTCCGCTTGGCCGATTACGTGGTGACCGAAAGCGGGTTTGGATCCGACCTCGGAGCGGAAAAACTGATCCATATCAAATGCCGCGATCGCGGATTTTCGCCCGCGGTCGAAGTCATCGTGTGCACTGTCCGCGCGATCAAGTACCACAGCGGACGGTTCGACGTTCGTCCCGGTCGGCCGCTCCCTCCCTCGTTGCTCCAAGAAAACCTCGAAGCCATTCGAGAGGGAATCTCCAATCTCGAAGCCCATGTGGCCATCGTCAAATCGTTTGGAGTCCCAGCCGTCGTCGCCATCAATCGGCATCCGACGGACACCGATTCCGAAATCGAATGGATCAAGCAACTAGCGATCGAAAAAGGGGCATCGCACGTCGCGGTTACCCAAGCGTTCACCCGGGGAGGGGAGGGAAGTCTCGAACTGGCCGATGCCGTGGTTCGAGCGTGCGAATGTTCGAGCACCGCATCTCCTTTGTATCCGTTGTCGGCGTCGCTCGAGGACAAACTCGATACGGTCGCTCGTCGCATCTATGGAGCCGATGGCATCCAACTGTCGGCCAACGCCGAGAAACAACTCAAGCGTTACGCGCAGCTAGGTTACTCCGACTTGCCCGTCTGTTTCGCCAAGACCCAGTATTCGCTGTCTCACGACCCGCAACGCCTCGGCAGACCGAGCGGTTTCCATGTCCCCATCTCGGATGCGAGGATCGCGGCGGGAGCGGGATTCGTCTACGTTCTTGCCGGGGACATCATGACCATGCCAGGCCTTCCTTCTCAACCTGCAGCCATGCGGATCGACGTCGATCCCCGCGGAGCGATTACAGGAATGTAGTCGAGGAGAGTTCCCCAAAAGCTCGCAATCGACATAATTCCTACGATTTACTCGGCAAACCACGGGATTTGAGCTCCGGGAAGACACCCGTCTCCGGACTTGCATCCCACCTGGACGATAAGACATAATATCAGGGACAGGTTGCGTAGCACCCGATGTGCGTAGCTTGGCCCACCATGCACCTCCGGGTGTGCTGTCGCCGACAGCCGCCTCCCGCCTCGATACCTTTCACTTCCGGAATCGCACCATGCTCCATTTATTGGGTGGTACGGATCGACTTTGCAGCGGCCTGTCGCGCCGTAGTTTTCTGTCGATTGGCTCGCTTTGTTTCGGCATGGGCGGCTTTACCCTCTCGGATCTGCTTCGAGCCGAGGACGCCGCTGGCAAGCGAAATTCGCACAAGGGCCTTATCAATATTTTCCTCGGAGGCGGTCCGCCCCACCAAGATATGTGGGAGATTAAGACCGAGGCTCCCTCCGAAATTCGAGGGGAGTTCAGCCCCATCGCCACCAATGTTCCAGGGATCCAGATCTGCGAGGTCTTTCCCCAACTGGCCCAGCGCATGGACAAAGCCGCTGTCATCCGTTCGGTCGTCGGTTGCAAGGATCGACACGAGTCGAATCAGTGCATGAGCGGATGGTTTCCCGATGACCTCAAAGCCCTCGGCGGCCGACCTTCGATCGGCTCGGCTGTCGCCAAGCTGCACGGAGCAGTCGATCCCGCCGTCCCGCCCTTCGTCGGACTCGCGGCTCGAACCCAGCACGTCCCTTGGTCTCATAGCGGCGAAGCAGGATTTCTCGGCGCCGCCTACTCCCCGTTCAAACCCGATGGGCCGGGGATGGAGAATATGAAGCTGCACAACATGAGCCTCGATCGGTTGCGCGATCGACGCCGGTTGCTGACCAGCCTCGACACGATGCGGCGCGATATCGATACCAGCGGCATCATGGCCGGGATGGATGCCTTTGAACAACGAGCCTTGGATGTCTTGACCAGCAGCAAACTGCTCGATGCCCTCGACCTGAGCAAAGAGGACCCCAAGATCGTCGAATGTTACGGCGATGGAAAACCTTACAAGTATCAATTCGACGGAGCGCCTACCTGCAACGACCATCTTCTGATCGCTCGCCGATTGATCGAGGCGGGCGTCCGCGTGGTCAGCCTCAGCTACGGGCGATGGGACTCGCACGGCCAGAACTTTGATCTCGTGCGAGACCACGGCGCCAAACTGGACCAATGCCTCAGCGCCTTGATCGACGATTTGGACGCGCGCGGAATGCTCGATGATGTGACCATCGTGGTCTGGGGCGAGTTTGGGCGCACGCCGAAAATCAACAACGGTGCTGGGCGAGATCACTGGGCCCAAGTCAGCTGCGCCTATCTCGCAGGGGGCGGAATGCGGACCGGACAAGCGATCGGTTCCACCAACCGGCTCGGCGAGTATGCCCAAGAGCGACCGGTCCACATGCAAGAAATCATCGCGACCCTCTATCACAACCTCGGGATCAATGTCGCCGCGACCACCATCGTGGATCCGACCGGACGCCCCCAGTTTCTGGTTGATCATGAACCCATCCGCGAACTCATTTGATGCGACTCCTCACCATGAATCGACGAGTCCATCCCGGCTCCGTGCCATGCTACCCCATCCTGGCGGCGATGACGCTTGGGTTCCTTGCCTTCGCGGCTGCGAGCCCCCTGCAAGCTGAGGACACGACAAACGCCTCAGCCCCTGCCGCGCTCCGATTCGAACAAACACGCATCGTGCTCAGCGGCCAGGACTCCCGGTATCAACTGCTCCTGAGTTCCGGCAGCGATACCGGCCCGATCATGGATCGCACGCGCGAAGCTCGTTTCGAATGCGAACCCACGGGAATCGTCGCGATCGATCCTCAAGGTCTCGTCGCCCCGATCCAGTCTGGGCACACCGTGATCAAGGCATCGATGCCCGATGGCAGCACAACCACCATCGAGGTCGATGTACAGCTCGATGCCAACGATGCGATGGTCAATTTTCCCAATCAAATCGTTCCGATCTTTACCAAGTTCGGTTGCAATGGCGGCGGTTGCCACGGCAAGATCGCAGGCCAGAACGGATTCCGCCTCTCCCTGCTCGGATTCGAACCTCGCGAAGATTATGAACACCTTGTCCGCGAGTCGCGTGGACGACGGCTGTTCCCAGCCGCTCCAGACTCCAGTTTGCTGCTGCAGAAGTCCATCGGCACAGTCCCTCACGGAGGCGGACAGCGCATGGAACACGACTCGCACGAGTACCGAGTCCTGCGACGCTGGATCGCCCAGGCTATGCCCTACGGCAACGAGAACGATCGCAAGGTCACGTCGATCGCGGTCATCCCCAGCGTCCGTCAGATGGTACGCAACTCCGAACAACAGCTCTCGGTCACAGCCACGTACTCCGACGGAACGATCGAAGACATCACGCGCACCGCCCAGTACGAATCCAACAATCTCGACATGGCGGAGGTAACCCAAGCAGGCTTGGTCAAAGTCCGAGACTTGGCGGGTGAAGTTTCGATCATGGCGCGATACCAAGGCCAGGTCACCGTCTTCCGTGCGAGTATTCCGCTGGGGAACTCTGTGACCGATTTCCCGATAGCACGCAGCGCGATCGATCAAGCGGTTTTCACAAAGCTGCAATCGCTTGGGATTCCTCCTTCGTCGCTTTGCGATGACGCGACGTTTCTCCGCCGCGCGACCCTCGATATCGCGGGCCGATTGCCGACCCTCTCCGAAGTCGAAGCGTTCCGTCGCGAGGCCGCGGCATCGGATGCTCCCGATCCTTCCACAGCCACGCAGCAGCGTCGCGAGGCGCTGATCGATCGGCTCCTCGAAAGTGGCGAATACGCGGATTACTTCGCGAGCAAGTGGTCGGCGATTCTTCGCAACCAACACGTCAACGAGGAAACACGCTATGGTGCCTACGCGTTTCATGATTGGATTCGGCAGAGCATCTTCGAAAACAAACCGATCGATCGCTTCGTGCGCGAGCTCCTGACCGCGACCGGAGACGTCGAAACCAATCCAGCCGTCGTCTGGTTGCGTCAAGTCAACAACACCGAATCTCGGATCGAGGATGCGGCGCAGTTATTCCTGGGCCAACGCTTGCAGTGTGCCCGCTGCCACCATCACCCGTACGAAAAATGGGGGCAAGGGGACTACTACCAGATGGCGGCGTTCTTTTCGACGGTCGAGCGGAAAGAGGGAACCTCAGCGTCCGAACCTCGCTTCGTAACGCGCGTCGCCAAAGCCTCCGCCCAGCATCCCAAATCGGGCCAAGCGGTTGCCCCGGCTGGACTGGATGCTCCAAACCTGGAACTGAAGAACTACGACGACCCCCGCGCTGCCTTGGCCGATTGGATGACCGCCCCGACCAACCCATTCTTCGCTCGATCGATCGCGAATCGCTACTGGAAGCATTTCTTGGGCCGCGGATTGGTTGAGCCCGAAGATGACATGCGAGTCACCAACCCGCCGAGCAACCCCGAACTGCTCGACGCCCTCGCCCAGCATCTCGTGCAATCGGGTTTCGATTCACGCAAGTTGATCCGCGCGATCTGCACCTCGAGCACCTATCAACTCTCCTCATCCGCCAATGAACTGAATCTGCGAGATACGAATTGCTATTCGCGGTTCTATCCCAAACGACTCGGCGCGGAGGTGTTGCTCGATGCCGTAGACGATATCTCGGGGACTCGAACGCCGTTCGATCGCATGCCTGCGGGAACGCGCGCTGTCCAACTGCCCGATACCTCGTTTGCGTCCTACTTCCTAACGGTTTTTGGACGCCCCGATTCGTCAACCGCATGCGAATGCGAAAGGATGACGGCAGCCACGTTGGCTCAGAGCCTTCATTTGATCAACTCCAAGGAAATGCAATCCAAGCTAGGAGCCGACGGAAGCTATGCAGCTCAATGGAGCGGCGCCGTGCCCAGCGGCGGAGCCTTGAGCCCCGCCGAGCACCTGCGATCCACGGCCCCGGAGCGCATTCGAGAACTGTACCTGCGGGCTCTCAGTCGCGAGCCGACCCCTTCGGAAGCATCGGTCGCTCTCGAATACCTCATTCAAAAATCCAATCATGTGCGGGAAGCCTACGAGGACTTGATCTGGGGAGTCGTCAACAGCAAAGAATTCCTCTTCAATCATTGAGCCTCGCACCCATGCGTCTCCTGGTGACCCTGCTCGTTGGTTTGGCCTTCGCCGCGTGCGCTGACCCATTCGCATGCGCCGAAACGCCAACCCTGGCTGTCCAAGAAATCTTCCCTCCTGTGGTCACGGCAGGTCAATCGACCAACGTCAAGATCGCGTCCGGGCGATTCACGCAAGATATCGACACCCTCGTTTTCTCGCATCCTGGCATCCAAGCCACGCTCGAGAGCGCTCCCAATCTCCCGCTGGACGACCAACCGCAATACAACTTCGGCAGCTTTCAAGTCACCGTAGGTCCGGAAGTCCCCGAGGGCATCTACGATGTATGGGCCGCGGGCAGATACGGCGTCTCCAATCCGCGATCGATTGCCGTCGTCCATCGCCCGGTTGTGGTCCTGGCCGCCGATTCCAATCCAACCCCGCTGCCGCGATTGAAGCCTGGGATCGTATACGTCGGTCGCACGCTCGCCAACGCGCGGTTGAATTTCATTGCGGAAACATTCCCTCCAACGCGAATCGCCATCGTCGCGAGCCCGTTGGAATCCCTCGCACTGCCTGCGATCCTCGTCAAAGATAGCGAGGGTCGAACGCTCGCGCAAAAACGGGTTCAGGCCGAATCCATACTCGTCTTGGATCGCCATGAGTATCGCCAGCATGAATCCAGCGATTCGATCGTTTATGGCCTTTATGATTTTCTCTACCGAGGTGGAACCGGCTTTGCCTTTGCCCTGGAGCTCGAACCGAATCCATCGGCAGTATGGTTTTCAGCATCTGACACCAAGCTCGCAAACCTGGCGCGTCGCGGACTGCAGGAATGGCCTGTAGCAACGGGTTCGCGTTCCTGCGAGACATGCCCTTTGGCGATGCTATCTCCGCCATGGAGTACGGTCGTCGACTTGGGGCCAGGAGTCGCTCGCACGGCCCTCGAATTCACGCCGGAAGAAAATGTCCCGTATGAATGCGAGGTGCTGTCCTCCTCCCAGCACGGGGCCACCGACGTGCGCGCGGTGATCGAGCGCATCACCGTCGCCGCGGACAAAGCAACGCAGGAACTGATCACGGTCGCCGAGGATACTCCAACCCTCGGTTCGCGAGGAGTCCGATGGATTTCCAATGATCCCCTGGCAACGATCCCTCCGGGGCCTGCGGCCAAGAATGTTCGCATCACGTTGATCGATATGCTCGATACACCTTCGAAACGCGTGGGGCCAAACGCGCTCGTGCGTATCGGTCCATCGGTTCCCCGCTTTCATGCCGTCGCGCATTGGACTCCGGATACCAATCAAGGGCCGCAATCGCAATCCACCGGAGCGTGCCTGCGCCGCGGAGGACAAATCGGTTTGCACGTGATCGTGCGGCGAGCGGGCGGTTTTACTGGCCCGGTGACCATCGCGATCGAGGGCTTGCCGACAGGAATCACCTCGGAGCCCGCCGTCGTCGGAGACGGTCAATCGGAGACGGAATTGGTGCTGTATGCGGACGAAAACGCTCCGGCATGGACGGGTTCGATTCACGTTGTGGCTCGCGCTGCGATCAACGGCTCCGAAGTCACTCAAGAGGTCCAACCGGCGACGATTTCGATGTCGGCTAGCAGCGATCGAGGGTATCCGGAATCCCGGATCGCCTCGCAGGGAATGCTGCGTGTGATCGAACAAGAAACGGCTCCGATCCAGATCCGCGCTGGCCAAGGCTCGGTCATCGAAGTCCAACAAGGGACGAATATTCCGATCCCAGTTCGGGCAGTCCGTCGAACAGGGGGTGAAGCCAAATGCATCCTTCGCCCTCAGAACGTCCCCCCGAAAGTGGCGTTTGGAGAGTTGGAATTGGCCCCCGGGGCCGTGGAAGCCAATCCGGAATTGAAGGTTGCCGCGGATGCCCCGGTTGGCGAATACACGGTTTGGTACGTCGTCGAGACGACGGTCAAGCTGCCGCTGCATCCCGAATCCCATTCCCGGTGGGTCGCGTACCGAGATCGCTTGCAATCTCGGCTGGCGGATCCATCATGGAATGGGGACCGAACGGCCTTGGAAAAAGCGATCGCCGAAGCGCAACCGCGTGTCGAGGCGCTGGCCAAAGAAACTGCCCCCCGCGATTTTCCCACCTTTTTTTCCGCAGCGAGTTTTCGCGTGCGGATCCTTCCCGCCCCTCCCAAGTAAGCGTTCGCGAATCCGAAGGGTTGCGTGGACACCGTGATGTATTGCTCCATGGTTTAGGTTGCCTCGTTGTTAAGGTTGCATCGATGATGATGTTCTCCCATTCGAGCCGCTGCTGGTTGTTCCTCGCTGTCGTGTTCTCCCTCGGACTCGCTCGAGCCCAAGCGCAGCCTCCGGCGCGCGATTTCGCCAATCACGTCCTCCCGATTTTGCGAGCCAATTGCCTCGCTTGCCACAATGCGCAGAAATCGGAGGGAGGACTGAATCTCGAAACGCTGGGACTGCTCACCCAAGGTGGTGACAGCGGATCGTCGATTTCGATTGGGAAGTCCGCCGAGAGCGAGTTGATGAAACGGATCGTTGCGACCGACGAGAGCGCCATGCCGCCAGCCGACAACACCGTCGGCGCGAAGCGTCTGACCGCCGAGGAAACAGCTCTCATTGCCGCATGGATCGATGCCGGAGCGCCTGAAGGGACCATGGCTGCCGTCAACACCATGCAATGGAAATTGCTACCGGAAGGGGTCCGCCCGATCTACGCCATCGATGCCACCAGCGATGGCCAATTCGTGGCGGTCGGTCGCGGAAATCTTGCATCCGTCTATCGATGGCCTGGATTGGATGGTGCCAAGGATGTGGTTCCGCTGGTCGATCCCGCGGTTCAAGCAGAACTGCAAACGGGATCGCCGGTATCGCACCTCGACTTGGTCCAATCGATCGCGATCAGCCCGGATGGCTCGCGCGTCGCATCGGGCGGATTTCGCGATCTGAAGATTTGGCGCCGCGATAACGGACCCTACAGCGATACCCTCGTGGAGATGCTGCGAGGCAGCCGGTTGGTGCTCGGTTCGCCGGACAACGCTCGCATTGCCAAGGCCACGCACACTCCGTCGATCGAAATCCTGAAGACATCGCCAGCCCAAGTTACCCATCGCTTGGTGTGCCCTGCGCCAGCGACCAGCATCGCGTGGTCTCAGGATGGCCTGCGCCTAATAGCAATCACCGCCGATACTTCGGCGCATCTATTTGTTATGAACTATGAGGAATCCACAGAAGTCCGAGAGGTGCATGCCCAATGGTCGGCGAAACTTGAGCAGCCGCTGACCGATCTGGTATGGGTGGATTCGCAGTCCTTTGTGGGTCGAACTGCGGATCGCAAGTTGCAATGGTGGACGGCCACACCCGGGGCGGACGCGAATCAAGTGACCCTTGCCAAAACCGATCGATTGCTGGAGATCGCCGATGCGGTCGCGTTGTGTCGGTATGACGAGGGAGGACAACCGCGTTTGGCGATCGCGCTTGCCGACGGATCGATTCGCGTGGTCAATGGTGTCGACGGAGCTGCGATCCGCTCGCTGGCGCATGGGGCTCCGATCGCCGCCATCGCGGCCTCGGCGGACAACACCAAATTGGCGAGCGCGGGTGCGGACGGCGCGATCAAGGCATGGAATGTTGCGGATGGAGCCATGCTGTGGGAGCAGAAGAGCGATTACGATTGGGAACGGCGGGTGGAACAAGCTGAGATGCTGGCAGCGCGGCAAAAATCGAAGGTAGAGCGTGGCGCGGCCAGAGTACCGGAACTCGAGAAAGCCAAGCAAGCCGAGATGGATGCCCAGGCCAAGCTGCAGGCTGCGCGGACCATGATCGCCGAGGATCTCGGCAAAAAGCAGGGGGAACTCGAAGCCCAGGACAAATCGGTCGCCGAGGGACAGGCGGCGATGGACGCCGCCAAGAAAGCGGTCGACGAGGCGATGAAACGGGTTGAGCAAACGCAAAAGGATCTCGAAGCTCGCCAACAGAAACAGATCGCAGCCCAAAAAGCCAAGCAAGATGTGGAAATGAAACTCGCAACCATGGACAAGACCATCGCGGGAGCCGCGGCGGCGATCGAAAAGGCTGCTGCGACCCTCGCGCAGTTCCAAGCCACGCTCGAACAAGAAAAAGGGAAACTCGCAACTCTCGACCAACAGGCTACGCAATCCAAAACGACTCAAGCGCTCGCTCCTGCTGTCCGAACCATGTTCACTCCGGATCATCGGTTTGTGGTCACCGCGCACAACGATGGTTCGGTGCGATGGATGCGAGCCGACAAGGGAACCACGCAAGCAGCGATGCGCGACGGATTCGCCAGTTACATCGGCTGGGCCGCGACATCGCAAGGGACGCTCGTTGCAGCCACCGAAGATGGTCGAGCCATGGGTTGGCGGTTCGGCAATCAATGGCGATTGGAGCGGGTTATCGGCAACGCCAAGGAGTCTCCCTTCAGCGATCGAATCACCGCCCTCGATTGGAGCCAGGACGGAGGGTTGTTGGTAGTCGGCAGCGGCGCCCCGAGTCGATTCGGAGACTTGAAACTGGTTCGAGCCAACGATGGTGCGATCGTCAAAGATTGGGGGCAAGTTCATAGCGATTCGATTTTGGTCGCGCGTTTCTCGCCCGATGGGACCTTGATCGCCACCGGGGCCGCCGACAAACTGGTCCGACTTCATCGCGTCGATGCCGACGTTCCCGCGCGGGCGCTCGAGGGTCACACCCATCATGTCCTGGGGGTCGCCTGGCATGACGACGGGCATTGGTTGGCCAGTTCCAGCGCCGACAATACCGTCAAAGTATGGGATGTGGAAACGGGCACGGCATTGCGAACCATTCCGGGCTTTGGCAAGGAGGTCACCGCGCTTTCGTTTGTCGGTCGAACTCCACAGATCTTGTCGACATCCGCCGATCAACAGACTCGTTTGCACGATGCGACCAACGGCAATTTGATTCGAGCCATGGGAGGACCAGGTGACGCGATGTACTGTGCGGTTTCGGCGGGCAAGTCTGCGTTGGCGTTCGCGGGTGGCCAGGAGGGGGTGCTCTGGGTTTGGCAGATCGAAAACGGCCAAGCACTCCAGCAATTGAAGTAGTCTCGTTTCCCGCTTGGGCAAAGCATGCTAACCTTTGTCCAACGATTCCTCCGAGCGGAAAGACGAGTGCACGCATGGTTAAACTAGGGGCTCACATGAGCATCGCTGGCGGCTACTACAGGGCCATCGAGGCTGCCGCCGAACTCACGATGGATGTCTGCCAGTTGTTCACCAAAAACAACAACCAGTGGGCAGCAAAACCGATTACCGACGCCGAAGTGGAACTTTTTCGATCGGCGCTCAAATCGACGAAAGTGACCAACCCGTTATCGCACGCCTCGTATTTGATCAACCTGGCTTCGCCCAAGGATGACCTGTGGGAAAAGAGCATCGATGCCATGGTGATCGAGTGGCAGCGTGCCGACCAACTCGGGCTCGATGGAGTCGTCATGCATCCAGGAGCATTCGTCGATTCGAGCGAGGAGCAAGGGATGCAGCGGATCGTCGATGCGATTGAACGCATCCACCGAGCAGCGAAACCTAAAAATGCTTGGCTGTTGCTCGAGAACACCGCCGGTCAGGGTTCTTGTTTGGGTTGGAGCATGGAGCAGATGGCTTGGCTGATTGAGAGGACGGGCGAAGCGTTGCAGATCGGTATGTGCCTCGACACGTGCCATGCCCATGCCGCCGGATACGATTTTTCATCGGCCGAGGGTTTCAAAGCGTGGGAAAAAGAGTGCAAGGCATTGGGAATCCTCGATGCGATCCGCGCCTTGCACCTCAACGATAGCAAGAAGGGATGCGGTTCGCGCGTGGACCGCCACGAACACATCGGTCACGGGACGATTGGCTTGGAGGGTTTTGAGCGGGTTCTCAAACATCGGGTGTTGAAAAAACTGCCGATGTATCTCGAGACCGACAAGGGGGATACCGACGAGGGCGAACCTTGGGACGCGGTGAATTTGCGCGTTCTCAGGGAACTGGCCGCGTAGGCGATCGATTTCGTTCGCATCTGCCCGAGATCTTAGAACAGGGCTTGCCATTGGCATCGAAACAGAAAGCCCTTATCGCCAACCAGGATATTGGTAGCGGTGCTGTTGACCGGGCTGCCATCGATGTAGGTACCATCCATCGAGATCTTCAGAAAAGGAACTCCCTGGGGGTAGTACGAAAAACCGGTCGCATAACTATTCGATGACCCTTGGTCACCCGTCACGAACGCATATTGAGAATTGAGTTCGAATCGTTTCGGAACGACGAAAAACCCACCTTCGGTATAGAAACCGTGCTGCAGCCCAACCGAGGGAACGGGAACATTGGAGACCAGGTTCTGAATCGAACGAACAAAGTACTCGGCATTTGCGCTCCAGCCTCGGTACTTGTAGGCAGCATCGACCGACACCAAATACACCTGAAACCCTTCCACCGTGGCGCCTGGCGCCAATGCGTTGGGTTCAGTGATTCGAGTTCCATCCGTCAAACGGAGAAAATCGGTTTCCTCCAATTGGCGGCCCGGAGTTCCCTCAATGGAGGCGACCGCCGACATTCCCAGCCTCACCGCCAACTCATCGTGGTATTCAAAATCCGTAGGACGCAAAGGACCGTAGCTGCCAACAACATCCCGATAGATACTACCCGCCGTCGCAAAGTTATTCCCCATTTCCTGTGGAGTTAAGCCCTCGGTGTTGTAGCCCTGTCCGATCATGAATTCATATCGGAACGAGGGATCGGGATCTCCGATCAGCCAGATCCCGGTGGTTCGACTTGGGCGAAAAAACTCGTTCGAGATCGGGCGGTCAACCATCCGGGTATCAAAGGCCCCCAAGATCCAGTTCCGAGTTCCCGGTACCTTTCGCTTTCCAAAATGAACAAACCTCTTGTCCCGATATTCCCAAGCGACCCAACCATCGAGGAGAGACGCGACATGCCTGCTGTCGGTGTCAAAATCAAATTGTGACGAATAAGTGATCTTGGGCGAAAACGCATGACCCGAAAAAACCAATCGCGCCCGCTCAATATCGAAGTACCGACGATCCCGAATCGGTAAAACCACCCCCGCGTTATTGGTCCATGAGTCCGAGTTCCGTGCAAACGACACGAACCGAAACTGCAATCGCATGTTCGTTCTCAGTTCGAACGAGTCATTATTTTGGGTGCCGCGAACAAAGAAACCTCGATCGTATCCGACGTTCCATTGCGGGCTACCGAGACTCTCCGTCGTGGCAGAAGGTAACTCAACGGCGCTTTCCTCGGGCTCCAGAAACGAATAGGAACCGGGCAACGACGGGTCCACGAAGCTGGTGTCCTCGGTCGGGTCGACGAGAACATCTTGCCCCAGGCATGCGGAAATACCCAGCAACCATGCCAAGCATACCCCCCAGTAGACTTTGCCGTCCCAGTAGCGTGCCGCCACTTTCGCTCCTCGCCATCCGTTGCGTCGATTCCCCCCTGTTGTATGTAGAGAGTTTCAGGGCTGACGGATGCGCCGATCGCAACTTTTTTTTTCGATGGAAGGAAGGAAAACTTCCCTATCGGATTGCTAGCACTTGCACCTCGGGAGGGATGGGTGCTCGTTGTCACATCGGGCGTGTGGATTTGGCGTCGTTTTGGGGACCGAGAACGATTTTGAAGGTACCGGTGGGAAGTTTTTCGGCGTTGGGATTCGCGGGATCGAGGGGGCGGGATTCCATGGCAATCGTAACTGCTTGGCGTTGCTCCGGTTTGAGCTCCATGTAGATGCCATCTCGACGGTTGTGTTCCGCCTGATTCTCGAAGTACATCTGCGTGACGAGCTCGGGTTGATTGGGGGCGATGATGCGGTAGTGGATGTGAGGGGTTCGCGCCGGGTACTTGCCGGGCTGGATGGACCGAAAAGAGAAGCTTCCATCCTCGGAGGTCACCATGCGCGCCCAATATTGGAAATGCGGATCGATGGGTCGATCATTTCGATCCTGGGGGTGATTGTAGCGCCCATTGGCGCAGGCCTGCCACACCTCAACAACAACACGTGCGAGCGGACGATCATCGAGGCTGACCACGGAGCCGCGAACGACGATTTGCTCACCATCGGCGACCGGGGATGCCTCATCCAATCGGGTCAAGTCCGCGTCGTAGTATTTTTGCTTTCCGATTTCGGGAACCGGATAAAAGGGCCCCATCGTCTGAGGAGGGGTTGGTAACAAGCCTTCGGTCCACCATGTCAGTGCGTGGGCCGTTTTTGGCAGAGCATTGACCAAACCGCTCCCGATCAGGCCGTGGAGAAGGAAACGTCGTCGAGAAGGTGTCATACTTTCGGATATCCGGTTTTTAAGGATTGGAGGATATGGCGATCGGATCGCGGATCTGTATTTTACCGAATGGCCGGTTTGGAGAAGCTCTCAAAAAAGCCCGGGGAAAGAGTTTTCTGTTCCTGATTTCGTCTTTTTCTTCTAGACTAGATCGGTGGTTTTCGTCGAGTAATCTTGATTGTTCTTTCCATGTCCGCAGCGCATTTGGTGCCATTTTCCCGAATCAGTGACAGCAGGCCGCTCCCTGCTCGGGAATTGCTGCGCTCTCCCGGCCAGTCGCCGATTTCTTGGGAAATCGTGGTGCCTGCTCGTCGGCGTGAACGAGCCTTGGAGGGGGTTTTTGTGGGAGGTTCGGTTGCGGAAGCGGTTGCGCAATGGGGAGCCCATTCGCGCACGGCGTCCACCCAACCCGCAGGAATTCGCGAGCAAGGCTCCGACATCGGAATGTCGATCATGCCAGGGCATCGTTCGCACTCGATGATTTTCACGATCCAGGCCTTGCTGCGGTCGAGAGCCGACATCGATCGATTTGCCCGATTGTTGACTTGGCGGATGCGATGTTATCAGCTCAGTCGGCCTTTATTCTTGATCTACCTCCAGTTGTGTCGGGGTTTGCATTCGGGCATAGCCCGCGGTTTGAATTCCTCTCTGGGAAACGATCCACTTCCTCGAGCGGCGATTTTGAGCGTCGTCTTGCAAGGTCACAGCCACGGAGGTTTGCGATGGGTTCATCGTTCCACGGTGACCACGCACACCGATGCGATGATCGCGCACGCCGCCATGTTGGTTTCCGTCGCGATGCAAGGAGCCCAGATGAGCGGTTCTGAGTTTGAAATTCCTCGCGAACAGATGTTCTCCTTGTTGCGCGATACGACAACCATCCCGGACCTCAAGGAGCGATTGACCGCCCTGGAGTCGTTGTTGTCGCAGGATGGCGATCTTGAATCCGCAGCAGGTCTTTTGGGGTTCACCGATTCGGTAACCCCATGCTTGGTCGACTCGGCCTTGCTCGGTATTTTCGCATGGTTGCGTTACAAGGGGAATTTTCGCCGGGCCGTGGAAGAGGTCGCGCGGCTTGGCGGAGACACGGTCCCTGCCGCTGTCGTCGCAGGTTTATTGGCGGGGGCGGAACTCGGGGCGGATAGCATCCCCAAGGATTGGCTCGAGCAAACGGTGATGTTCCCTTACGGACCCGAGTGGCGAGACCGCTTTATTGAACGATTGCGAGACTGGCCACACGGGCCTGAGGATATTCAGCGCACCAAGTCTTTACCCTGGATGCCCGTGGAACAAATCTCCAGAAATATTCAGTTTACTTGGTGGTGGACGACGCTTCCCGTGCGCCGCGTGCTCTCGCGATTATCGCACATAAAAAGGAACCGGGGGTAGGAAGGCGTGCTGCAGCAGAATGCTCGCCGCACCCTCCCACAGTGCGAACTTGGCGAGGTAGAGGAAACCGACGTAAAGTCCGAGGGCCGTTGCGAGGGGCAACCAAGCCAACCATCGAAGCGTCCAATGCGATTCGCGCTTTCGCTGTTGGCTCCGTCGAATCGCCCAACCCGCCAAGAGTTTGGCTGGGAAAATCAACGCAACAAAGAACACCGACAAGACCCACCATAGCTCAGGCGGGATGGCTTCGATCCGCAACACGTACAGCGGAAGCGCGAGGACAACCAGCCCCAGGACGGCGATAAGGAATGCGAACGGAGAGCGGCGAAAAGCGGACCGGATGCCCCGTCGATCAAATGCCGCCAGAAAACGGCCCTCGCTCGCCATGTGGACAGGGAGGAACGGAAGGTACATCAGCACCCACCACATGCTCAGTGCTCCGGCCAGTCCGATCAATCCGAGCGGTCCCTTCTCGGGACTCGTCAACGCGATGATCATCAGTGCGGCTGGCACGAAGAGCCAAACGATCGCTGCGACGGTACCAAAGAATCCGAGCTTCAGCAGTTTGAGAAACTGGAGGGAGCCAATCCAACTCCACCATCGATCCTCCACGCGTCGCCAGCTTTCCCCCTTGGCGATGGTCTTCACCAAGACGATCGGTGCCGGCCACAGGAAATGCCACCAGCGGCCACCGCGAAAAAGAGCCCACGCGGACCAAAGGACCCAGGCGATCGCCATGAACCGAGCGACCAACCGCAGTCTCACGGCTTGTTGCGATCCCGGTTCAATCAATTCGGCACTGTAGGCGAGGTCGGCCAGCAGCCAAACGGGTAACCATGTCAGCCCGATCCAGAGGCTGCGGACGAGGAGCGAACCGGCGATCGCGGCACCCGGAAACCAGCGGTTTGCGGGCAAGCCGCGTGCGATCCGTCCGGAGGATTCCAGCATGTAGCCCAGGCTGGCCAGTTGCACCACGGGTACGGTTGCCGCCACCGACAGCAGGATGACCAGGGCAAAGCCGTTCCAAAACCGTGCCGAGAACCCACGAATTCCATGGATAATTTGGAAAACTGAACCCATCGCGTCCCCTTCAATCCACGGTTGCCTCGAAGCCTGCACCTCCCTAATTCGCCCGGCGACGCCCGATCCTGGAATTCCTCGGCGGGATCTTGACAAATACACCCCTGCCCCGGTTCCCCCGAATTCGCAGCTGTTCGCGTTTGCACTGGCTGCAACGGCAACTAGGATGAGGATCAATTGTACCTGTCCTTGGCCTCTTGGAATTGAACCTATGCAACTTCGAATTACCTCTTTGGCTTTGTTTCTCGCTGGTCTCACGACAACCTCGGCATTGCGTGCACAAGACCCTCTTGATGATGTGTACGGCCATGCGGTTCATGCGTACTACCGAGGAGATGTGGCGAGCGCTCAAGAGTGGCTCGACAAGGCGATCGCTGCGGGCAGCAAGGATCCCCGCGCCTACTACTATCGCGGTCTCTGTCTCTCGGCGTTGAGCGGAGATACGTCGGCGGGTATGGATGACTTTCAAACAGCAGCCGATTTGGAAATCAACGGCCAGAAAGTTGTCAACGTAGGCAAGGCGCTGGAGCGCATCCAAGGTCCCGCTCGCTGCGCGATCGAATCGATTCGCCGCAACGCTCGTTTAGCCTCCCGAGACAAGTACCTTGAAATGCAGCGTTTGCGGTACGATGAATCGCGACGAGTGCCTGTGATACCTCCTCGCAGCGCCGATGCACCTCCGACTCCCGTCCCGGCTGCAAACGATCCATTTGCTCCTGGATTGGACCTGAACAAGGGAACTCCGTCACCGATGCCTGAGTCCAATAAGAAGGCGCCGCCTCCGAGCGACTCTCCGTTCGGCGACGAACCCGCGGACTCGAACAAACCAACGCCGCCTGCATCGGATGATCCATTCGGTGGTTCTGCACCACCCGCTTCCGACGATCCCTTCGGCGGAAACCAATAACGATATCCCTCGATTATTGAACCGTATTGCCAGATCCATCGGGTGAAACCGATGGATCTTTTTTTGGATAGGGCTCCAAGCGATACGTGTCATCAGCGGCCACCTCGATGATCCAGGCGCTTCGATTGGGATAATCCTTCACCAATCGATCAACGAGCGACTCATCCCACCTGGCCCACACGATGTGCGACGATGCGGGTTCCGCGTTGTTGTAGACCCACTCATGGTGAATGTCGTGACCCGGGGAATACCGGACCATCACGAGGTGATCGCCTCCTTGCGGAAGCAACTCGGCCGCCACCTGCGATCGTTGAACCGACCAAAGGTTTGGATCCCGCTCCGAGGCGGCAATCATGCTGCGAGTCGCCATGACCAGTCCGAGGGCCTGCATGGTCAACAATCCTAAGATCGCCATGCATTGCCAACGGTTTCGGCCTTGAATCCTTGAGCTTCGATCTTCGCTGGATTGCCGTGCCAAGGCATGCAGACCCGTCCGCAGCGCCACAGCCGACAGCAAGATCGCTGCGGGGATCAGAGGAGCGACATAGGTGTGGGATACCCATGGAATGCCATTAATGGCACACAGGGTTGCTAGGGCTGCGACGAGAACCATTCCGTATTTCGCGCGTTCTCGAGGCAACACCACAATGGACGCGGGCGCGAGAATGAGAACCCAGCCCCAGTGCTTCATCATTTGCGAGACTCGCCCCCCCATCAACTTCGCATACCCGGGCCAGGATGCCGCTGTGGTGTAGGACTCCATCGAACAAAGGCGATGAAACTGAATCTGTTCCTCGAATCGATGTCCCAACGCAGGCTCATGAGGTTGCTGCCATACGAACACCGGAGCAACTCCGTACTGCTCCTCATGCAACTGGTAAGGAAGCTTGAACCACGATCCCGTCACGCTGCGATTGATCGTCCCCTGAAAACCAAAACCGAGTGCGAGCACGATCGATGCAGGAGCAATACCGCACCAGAAAGCACGGTTGTTGAGACAACCTCTGCGAATCAGTCCGATGGAGATCCAAATCCCCAAAATGGCAGAGAGAACCGCAATCTCAAATGGCCGCGACATAATACCGATCACCAGCCCGCACGCCACCGCCAACGGGTCAGTCCATCGAATGTCGGTTCCCAACCGTCGCATGCGAAGCAATCCTCCGAGCACCAACGCCATCGCGACGATGGCCAGCCACCCGTGCGTGTACTCTTGGGACCAACCGGTTTGCCACATGGGATGCAAGGCAGCAAACATTCCAAAGGCCCAAGCCCATCGTTTGGGCAACTCGGCGAGCAACATCCATGTCAAGGCAGTGCATGCCAGAGCCGCCGAGATCCACATCCCCGTATACAGCGCGCCGAACACCAAATGCCCGAGCGCCAACAAAGCTCCCGTGCCGATCGGAAACTTGGCCGCATAACTCGGCTCCATCACGACATGAAAAGTCTGTAACAATTCGTGCGACGGAGGTGTTGGGTTGGCGAGCCGACCATGCAGCAAGGTGTCCGCAACCAGCAGGTTCGCGAAGTCGTCATGAATGTTGGGGTACGCGGGAATCCAAAGGGATACGCTGGCCGCAACCAGGAACGCTGCAATCCCGGGACTCAAACAAACAAGCCATCGTGGAGCGCGACGAAAACAACTCATCGTCGATTCATCGCAATCGCGCCATGCGCAACACACTCATCAGAAAACTGCTGGCCACGCATTGAACTCCCAGCGCAATCAATCCAGCCCCGGGAATCACCCATCGAAGCGTCCTGGCATATTCCAGAGGCCCGAACCCCGATTCCGCCCAAGTCCATGCAATCCCTCCGATGCACGCAACACCAGTCCCTATCATCAGGCAGGAAGCGACCAAAAGCTTTTCGAGCGGAAAGTATCGATTGAACGCGGAAACCCATCGATCTTCAGGAAGGACGCCCTCCGAGATCGCGAACGTTTTTGCCAAGACCGCACACCAAACCCACTGGGAGGCTACCAGAATCGAAAGCGTACCGATCAGCAGGGTATGAACATCCAAAGCTGCGCCTGCAATCATGAACTGGGGCAGTGCGAGCATGCACAATGCCAAGCCGATCAACGCCAAGAGACCTCCTGGCACTAGGAAGGTCCAACGAGGACTCAGAAGCATAAAGAATCGGAGAGTGCGCCACCCATCGCGAAAAGTTCGCAGATGGGAACGCGAATGGACTCGTCCATCCGGATGCAAGGTAATCGGAACTTCACCAATTCGACCTCCGAATAATGTTCCCTTGATAATCATCTCCGTGGCGAATTCCATGCCTGTGCACCGCTGATCCAGACGCTGCTGCCAATCCTTGCGAAAGCCCCGCATTCCGCAATACACGTCGTGGATCGGCGTGCGAAACATAGTCCGAACGAGAAATGAAAGAGTCGGGTTGCCAATCCATCGATGCAACGGCGGCATGGCGCCGGGCATAACCTGACCTCCACCGCTGGGAAGTCGACAACCTTGCACGAGATCTTTTCCTTCGAGGAGTTGTTGGTAGAAGTCTCCAATCCGAGTGAAGTCGTAGCTGTCGTCGGCATCCCCCATCAAGACGAAGCGCCCTCGAGCGGCAGCGATTCCACCCATCAAGGCTGAACCGTATCCTTTCTCCAAAACATGGACAACTCGGGCGCCCGCCTCCTGGGCGAGGAGTTGCGAACCGTCCGTGCTCCCGTTATCCGCGACGATCACCTCCCCAGAAATACCCAAGCGTTCGATGGCAGCCTTGGCTTTGGCAACGCAACAGGCCACCGTATCGGCTTCATTCAGGCAGGGGATGACCACCGACAGTTCCATCGCAGGCGGATGACTGACGTGAACGACGCGGGACGCACCCTCGCCGTCGATGCTCGCCAGCCACGCATCGGCACGGTTCAGGGTCGACTCGATCCGGGCTTCGAGGACCTCCTTGGCCATCGTCGACGTGTCCATGGAACGGCCGTCCGACGAGGAGAGTCCTGGTCCGGCCGCAACCAAACTTCGCCGGGGGCGAGTGCGTTCCATACGGTGATCCTGTGGAAAATGGGCAGATTCGTTTCGGAAGCTTACTCCAGAAGCCGGTCCAGAGGCCGTAATCGTTGCCAAAGCAAGCCATCCAGAGGGGCTGAAAGGAACGAAGGAATGGGTCGTAGGGACTGCAAAAGCACTTCCGCGAATCGGCGGTCGGATTTACGATTTAGACCGCTGAAGCGGATAGCAGCGATCGAATGGGTAGGACTGGCGACGCATACCGCAGGAACGGTGACTGGGGATCTCGGTGAAAAACGAAAGACCTCAAGCCTGCAACGATGAGGACGCCCTTCAGGTACTGGGCTACCTGAATTTCTCCTCGGGCAAATCCGACCCCAGATTCTTGTCGACGATGAATCGACTCTACGGACGCGCCTTGGCGGGTTCGCCTGGCCAGTACACCCCCTACGCCGGACTCCCCCCCTGGCTGGCCATCTGGAACGAACTCCAAGACCAGTTGAAACAAATTAAAACGGAAAAGGAAGCATTTCGGGAGAGCGATCAGGCCGAACAGGTCATGCACCTGGTGTGGCAGCTTCTGCTCCCCGATTACCTCGACTACCACAGCGATCTGCTGTTTCACCAGGAACCCGAGGGACTCTTCAACGGCCTGTTTCTCGGTCGAGCGATCGAGGCCGTCTTGCAACAAGGGGGCCCGTGGGAGGATGTGGGGCGCATCGTCTCTGGGGCGATTCGGCAATTGAACGACTACGTCGGATACCGCCCGGTGGCAGTCCTTGAGGGGCGTCGGCTAGAACCGTACCCTCACGAGTGGCTGCGTCCGATCCCGCTCTACATCCGCGATGTTGGCGTCGCCAATGGACCGTATCACGATCTGATCACCAGCGCTCTTGAGATCCTGCGACAAACCTCCAACGGCATTCTTCGCGACGCGCAGTTCGACCCGAACATGCTCGATGAACTGGCCTTGGATCCGCGAGCATACGATTTCGATCATCCGGTCAACAAGCGGCCGAACTATTACTTCGGCCAGTGGGATCCCCACCTGATGGATCAGGCGGGAAACTACCGCCGGTTTGTACTACAGCAAGTCACCATCGATGCGCTGTTGGCGCGCGTCAAGCCTCACAGCGAAATCCCCTACGAACAGTCATTGATCGAAGCTTCTGCCGTCCTTGCCGGAACGATGTTGATGGCATCGGGGATTTCGGGAGGGTCCGCAAATGCCTTCTCGTCCAACACGACGCTTGTTGGACTTCTGACCCATATCGCAACCTATCGGGACGCCTTCTACGCCGAGTTCTTGGAGCGCATTCAGGGGCCCCATCGCGAGAGGTTATTGGCCGAAGCGGCGATTCGGCGACAACCGCTCGGAGGAGCGAGGCAGGAGCTCAATACGAATTTGGCTCGCCTGCGGGCGGCCCAGGTCGAACGGGTTCAGTTGGCGAGGATCTTTGCCCGCATGGGAAGCGCCACCGCGGCGAAAGATGAATCGGATGATGTTCAAGTCCCCTCGGCGCGAATCCTTTGCCGAATCGACTGCTTGTTGACGATCGGCAATCAACGCCTTCGCCGCCAGGATTTGCAGCAAGCATCGGAAATCCCCGACCAGATCTTCGACCTGATCCAGCATGGGATCGAATGCGGCGCTCTGGTCGACCCTTGGAATATCCTCGGTTTCGCCGGCAACTTTCCGCGATTCATCGGCACCGATGCCACCGTCTTGGACGATCGAGTTCGGGAACTGGTGCATATCATGGAACAACTGTTCGGCCTTCTGTCTCGCGTTTGGCGCGAAGCCGCTGCTTGCGACGACGCGGTGCTGTGCGAGGCGACCGAGGCTCGGTTTCGACGCATATCGCAGTGGTGGCGGAAATACGCGGCACACGAAGTCAGCGATGTGCACGCCACCGATCCCAACGAGGCGCTCGAATCGTCGCGAACGGTCGCTCGCGCGCTCCGACTGTGGAACCAAGGAGGCGTCGCGGCGGGCGACTTGAAGTTCTGGACACCGCACGCTGAGATCTTCGACTCACCCAAAGGCTACGCGCTCGTGATCGAAGCGCTGCTCGAACGAGGCGATTTCGTCAGCTGCATGGCGTTGCTCGTCCACTGGCTCAACAGCGTCGAACGAGTCGGCTTTCAAAGCGGCAATACCTCGTTCTCTGATTTGGCCCGCATGTGGCTCGAACGATTGTTCGAGCATTTCTATCCCTCCAATCCGAGTGATCTCAGCCATTCGTCAGGCCGATGCGAGGAGCGCGAACACATCCGCTTGTGGGAACTCGTTGAAAAATTCTTCGACTACCTGGAAGCCAACGGAGAGTCCCTGTGGACTCCCCCCCAGTTCCAACTGGCATCCACCCAGGGCAAGAAGCGACGCTCCGGCAGCACCGACGATGAGGAATCTCCATTCAACGCGGCCTGGGAGGGAGTCAGCTACGAAGACAGCACCGACGATGGCGTCGAAGGCCCGTTGTTCGAACAGGACGATGGCACCAACGAAGAGTTGAGCGCTGAATCCAAGCGGATCGGCGAACACCTCACCTTCCTGTCGGCGCTCGCTCAGATGTGGAAACTGGTCGCCCAATCGACCCAGTTTCTTTCCCATGCGGAAACGACCCCCAATACACTCGATCGCGAGCAACGCGTTCTCTCGGCAATCCATCGATGGACCGATCAATGCCTCCAAAATCGAGATGGCCTGATCGCCCTGCTGGATCAAGTCCGCGGATTCGCGATCGCAAAGGGGGGAACCGATACCGATTCGATGACCCGTTATGATCGCCAGCGGGTCGTCAAGGAATCGCTCATGGAGCGGATACTGGCTTCGGCTGTCGAAACAGCGGACGCTGGCAGAATGCTCCTCGGAACTCTGCTAGCCCACTCCAAGGATCACGACAGCATCCGACCTCTTCTGGCCAATTTGCCGATCGATGAATTGCTGACCGTCAAATTGTACGGAGACATGATGGCCGGGCATCGCGATGCCGTGGAAACATCGTTCAACGAATTCCTGACCGCAATTCGCAATGAAAGGTTGCTCTATGTTTCGCTGGCTCGCGGCGGTGACCCACGCGAAATCCTCGTCGCTCGCGTTCGCCGCCGCGCTCTGACCCATTTGCTCACATGGCTGCCGCGGCAAGGCTTCTACTTCCACGCATGTCGCCTCGTCGACGCCGCCCGACATATGGAACACCAACACCCCGTCGGCCATGGCGCGGTAACCGAGTTCGACGAGCTCTTTCAAAACGCGTTCAAAGCCCTGGTGAGGGGGTTGATTCGCAACGCGTACCAATGGCAAGCCGCTTTGCCAAAAACCAAACGAAGCTCGCGGCTACGATTGACCCAATCCAACCTGGAACGTCCCATCGACGCCCAGACATGGCAGTCGATGGAACTCGACAGCATCGTCGACCAAAATCCGCCGGAACCCGACAGCGAACTTCTCGTCCCCCTTTTGGAACAACTCACCGAGATCCTGCTCTCGAGTTGGTTGTCCCATTCCCGTACACTCCGATTGAGCGTTCTGGAAACCGTCGAAGGGACCGCCACGTGGAATCAACTGTCGCAGTTCATCCAGAACTACGGCAAAGGGATATTCACGCAGGGTTTCCTGCGATTGTCCAACGTCCGTGCGATCCTCCATCAAGGAGTCGGTTCCTGGCTCGAGAATGCGATGGTCAACCAGGACAGCGAAGAGATCCAACCGCTCCTGGACGCGATCGAGCGAGGGGATATCAACCTGGAGGAGTCCCAGCGATGGCTGGCCGTCGTTTTTGAAGCCATCATCGACCACTTCGCCGAGTACAAAGACTACAACAGCACCACCACTCAATCCGATCGGGGCGAGATGCTCTACATGCTGCTCGATTTCCTGCGACTGCGAGTCCGCTATGACCGCGTGTGCTGGAATCTCAAGCCGGTCTTCTGGGCCCACGAAGTTCTCGTGCATAACGGGTGCCAACAATCCGCCCAACAATGGCGCCGAGCCTTGTCGGACCGGGTCTCGCGCGAAGCCGATCAGTACCTGGAGAAACTCTCTCGACTCCAAGAACTGTATGCCATGAAAATGCCCACCGTCGCCGATCGACTCAACGAACGGTTCGTCAAGCCGATGGCGATCGATCGTATGCGAGCCTTGATACGACCCGCCATGCGCCAGCTGCGATCCAACGATCGCGAGGAAAGCCGGGCGTTTGAGCTTCTGGTGCAGGAAGCCCACCTGATGATGCGCGAACCGACCGGCGTGGGGCTCGAAATCCCAGCATGGCTCGTCATGATCGAGGAAGAGGTCGACCGCGTCGTCCACCAGCACATGCACATGCCCCAAGTTCAACGGCTCGAACGAGCCGTGCCCTCCATCTTGGTTCCGCTCGAAGAGATTCAGCGGCAACTGCAAATGGCGATGACCCAGAACCGCAACCTGCGAGCCCCGGGCGGCAAATCGTAATCCAACAAGGAGTCGCCCCCCATTCCATCAATGGGCCGGAGCGTTCCCCTCGGTGTCACCCGGTTCGACCTTGGGCGGATGGAAAAACAACGCCAAAGCAATCGCCGCCAAAGCCGCGCACGCTGCAGGCAACATGAACAAACTTCGGTAATCGACCGTCTCGTCCGCTCGCGTAAAGACCTTTTGCAACAGCAACGGGCACAAGGAGTTGGCCACCAACGCTCCGACCCCGAGAATCATCACGTTGAAGAGTCCTTGGGCGCTGCTCCGCACATCTTTCGGGAAATATGCATCCACGAAGATGTATACCGTTGCGAAGAAAAACGCATAGCAAATGCCATGGAGGATCTGGATGATCACAATCAAGGACGCGTTCTCGGGAAACAACGCGTAGACGAGAAAACGAACCGCGTGCCCCAAGACACCCACAATCATCGTCCAACGCCACCCCAAGTTCTTTAAGGTGACCCCGAGCACAAACATGGTAAGAATTTCTGCGATTTGACCCACGCTCATGACAGGCATAATCCAGTTGCCTGCAATCCCAACGCCCCCGGTCTCGCGCGAAGCCCCCAGAAAACCTCCAGTCCAATTGAAGTAGCAATTGTGAACGAAGGCATCGAGGAAGGCGACCAGCCACAACACCAGGACATAGGGATTCTTCAGCAACCGCACAGCCTCCAGCCATGCTAGTCCGTCACCTTCGGCCGCCTTCTTGGGAGGCGTGTGCGGCAGAGTGAGGCTGAAACCAGCCAACAATAACGACGCAATACCTGCCACCACATAGGTCCATCGCGTGGCGTCCAGGAGCGGTTGGCCCGTCAAACCACTCCCCAGCACCGTACCGAGCCAATCCACGAAACCCGTCGGCGCAGATGCTTTGACCTTGGCCCAATCCACAAAGATAAAAGTGAAAGGCCAGGCTGCCAGGATCCAACCGATCGTCCCTCCCATGCGAACAATACCGAACTCCCGCTTCGGATCGGTCATGTTGGCAAACGCGATCGAGTTCGTGATGGAGATAGTCGGTACATAGAGCAGACAATGAACCAGCATCAACAGAAAGAACGGCCAAAAAGAGGTCACGAAACCGCATCCGAGGATCGCCAGGCCTCCCACGAAATGGCTGAACGCAAGAAATTTTTCGGCAGCGAAATTGCGATCGGCGAATTGATTGCTGAAAAACAATCCGATGATGGCTGCAATGGGAAAGGCATTCAGAATCCACGATTGCTGCGAGGGTGTGAATTTCAGCCCAGGCAAGTAGGAAAAAATCAGCGGCAGCCACGCACCCCAAATAAAAAATTGCAGGACCATCATCAAGAAAAGCTTCCAGCGAATGCTAGAACCGTGCGCTGGAGAGTTCTGAGAATCCATAGAATGAGCCACTCGGTTGGAGTTTGGTGGGGAATGAAATAGACGTACGGCCGTCCGGAATCCCGATAATCTCGTTGACGGAACGAACGAAATCAAGTCCCCGATCGGATGCGGGCTTTGGGACAGGGGCGCTCTGGCCTTATAATCCGCAACGCCCCTTCCCCTCGATGCCGCCACAACACATGCCAGAGCCACCCAGCAAGGACGCCGAGTTTCTCACCAATGCCCTCGCCGGCTATCGCTGCCCTGCGGGACATTACGATGAACTGCTGAGCCCAGAGAACCGGATCCGACCGGGATACCGGCGATTGATGGGAGTCGACCCGGTTCTCTCCGGTCCCGAGGTCGCCGTTCGATGGAAAGCGACCAAGCAAGCTCTGCGGGACAATCCCCCCGCTTCTACGGGGCAATTGATCAAGTCCGGGATTCCCCACTCATGGGAACTCGATCCGATCCCTGTCGTGCTGGAACCGGACGAGTGGAAGTCCTTGGCCGATGGACTCCGCCAACGCATGCATCTGATCGATTTGGTTTTGACGGATGTTTACGGAAAACAAGAGTTGCTGCGCACTGGAATCATTCCGCCGGCGCTCGTGTATGGCGCACCGTCGTATCTGAGAGCCGCTCGCCAGACCGACGGCCAGCGGCCGCGCATGCTGCATTTGTATGCTGCTCAGGTCGCGCGATCGACTTCGGGGCAGTGGTTTGTTCTCGCCGACCGCACCCAAGGCCCGAGCGGATGCGGACACGCAGTCGAAAATCGGCTGGCGATGTCCCGTTTGCTCGCCGACGATTTTCAATCGATGCGAATCGAACGCCTTGCTGGATTCTTCTCGTCCCTTCGGCAATCGATCCAGGATTCCCTGCCGACGAAGGAAAAGAACCCTCGCATCGCGCTCCTCTCCCCGGGAGTCCAAAGCCAGACGTACTTCGAGGATGCGTATCTGGCTCGCTACTTGGGCTACAGCTTGACCCAGTCAGCGGATCTCACGGTTCGTGGCGGGGGCGTCTACCTCAAGACGCTCGGCGGCTTGGTGCGGATCGACGGGTTGCTGCGACGCATCGCGGATACCAAATGCGATCCCTTGGAACTAGATTCGACCGGAAGTGATGGGGTACCTGGTCTGACACAGGCGTCGCGCGAGCAGCGGATCTTCATGGCCAACTCCATTGGAACCGGATGGGGCGAAAGCCCAGCCCTGCTATCCCTGTTGCCCAAGCTGTGCGAACGGCTGCTCGGTGAAAGGCTGAAACTCGAGAGCACCCCGGCCTGGTGGTGCGGGGATCCCGACGGACTGACGTATGTCCTTGAGCACCTGGACCAATTGATCATCCGCGATGCTTTCGTCCGCCACTCCGCACACCAAGTCATCGGACGCGAGCTCCAGGGGATGGAACGGGAGCGTTTCGTGAATCGCATTCAAGCTCAACCCTGGGCGTTTGTAGCGATGCATCCCGTCCAGTATGGCTACGCACCAACCTGGGTTCACAATCGCATCGTCGCATGGCCCGCGGTATTTCGTTTTTTTGCGTGCTCCCATCGAGGCAAGATCGAAGTCATGCCCGGCGGCGTGGCTCGCGTCGCGGAAACCGCCGACAAGCTGGATGAAAGCCTCGTTTCAGGGTTGATGAGCAAAGACGTATGGGTAGCGAGCAAGGATGTGGTCAAACCGATCAGCCTCCTGACCGCGGGCAAGCAGACCGTCGAGCTGAAACGTTCCGCTATGGATCTGCCGAGCCGTGTCGCGGAGCACCTGTTTTGGCTGGGGCGATTCGCCGAGCGTGCGGAATTCATGGCGAGGCACGCTCGCTACTGCACCAGCCAACTCACCTCGGAACTGTCCAGCGATGTTCTCGGTGCGCATTGGCTTGTCGTCCGAGCGCTCGCCGAGAGCACCGGCTTGGAAAATGAACCCGTGTCCGATACACCCGAGGTCGCGATGCACGCCATGCGCAGCGCGGTTCGAGACTTTTTGTTCGATCGCGCCAAACCCGATGGAATCGCTGCAGCGGTGCAAGGAATTCTCCGCAACGCAGAGAACATCCGAGACCGTCTCAGCCTCGATTCTTTTCAAATTATCAGCCGACTCGATTACTCCGTTCTCATTCCCTGGGCAAACCCTCGCGATCGCATGGGAGACACCCTGCTGATCCTCAACCAAATGATCAGCTTGCTTTCCGCCTTCTCAGGATTGGCTTCGGAAAGCATGACGCGCGGACCCGGTTGGCATTTCCTCGACCTCGGCCGCAGGATTGAGCGCGGCCAAAATCTGCTGCGATTGATCGACAACTTGCTGGTTCCGGTCCATCGCAACTACCGCCAGTTACTCCAGTCCATGCTCGATATCTGCGATAGTTCGATGACGTACCGTTATCGCTACCTGATGAGCTATGAAATCGGACCCGTTCTCGATTTGCTCGTCGTCGACCAGTCCAATCCGCGCGGTCTCGCATTTCAGTTCATGCAAATCGTGTCCCACCTGGATGCCTTCAACATCGGGGACAAGACGGAACTGGTCCGGCAACGGAAGCGGATGACCGATTGCCGGGCCTCGCTGCGCCTGCTCGATCCCGATGCGATCGGCGACGAGGTCTTGACCGATGAATCGGGACGCAGCGAACGCAAACTGCTCCGAGCCAAAGTCCACGACTATCTCTCCGATCTCACCGAACTGAGCGATTTCGTTTCGCGACGCTTCTTGACGCACACGACCGTGCGCCAACTCGAGGACATGGTGAATCAATAACCTGCCCGTCGAACCGGTTTTTGCGGTATTTGTTGGCGAATCATGGGCACGCATGGTAGATTGCGACAGCCGTGACGGACTTACCAAGATGGCATGGACAGCGCTACATCGGCGGCGAACACATCGTTGCGCGAGGCTTTGCGATGATCGATCGATCCGTTTCCTTCTGCCGAGCCCTCGATGCGCTCCACTCCAACGGCATCGCACCGTCAAGACAGGTCGAAACCTGCTCCGCAAACACAATCCGCACCTCGGATCGCGATCACCAGGCAGGTGGCACTTGGCCGCTGGGCGTTATAATACCCGCACCCTTTCATCCCCGATTTCTGGAATAGCAACGTCATCATGCTCAGGTTTCTCGTCGTCTTTGGCTTGCTCCTCATCCCGAACGGCCTGGTTGGTCAAGAACCGACCATCGAAAAACGCAAATTCGATCAACTCGAGATGGAACTCTTTCGGAACACGCGCTCGATGTCGCAAGCGATCGCGATCAACAATCATGGTTCCGTGGTCGGAACGCGAGAGATCGACGAATACCAGGGAGCTTCCTTGCGCTCTATCCCATTTTACAGCGGAATGCATGGGACAAAGGACATCCCAATTCCTGCGACCTATACGAACCTCGAAGTCATAGGGATCAGCGACAACGAGTTGGTGATCGGTTACGCAACCCGGCCCCTGAGACACAAGGATGGATCGTTGAGAGGCGTTGTTTGGAATCCCAAGACGGAGGAGTTCGCGATTTTGCCCCAAGCAGATGGAGACGTTGCGAATCAAGCTCAGGATATCTCCGCCGACGGCAAGCGAATTACCGGCTATACGACGGGACCGGCTCGCTTGCGGCCAGCCCTCTGGGAGTATCGCGATGAGACCCAAGAATGGATGATCACGGTCATGCCGACCATTAAGGAAAACAACCCGTACCTCATGTCGGGCCAATTGATCATTTCTCCCAACGGCAAATGGGTTGCGGGCTGCTGCACCGATCAAATTCGTTCCGATGGAATTGTTGACAGCAGCCTCTTCCTGTGGACCGAAAACGAAATCGGGAGCTGGGAACGAAGAAAGCTCTCGGACGAACAGATGTACCTCCGAGGCATCAACGACCACATGGAAATGGCTGGCTCCGTGCTCGAACAAAAAGGAGTTCGCCACCCTTGTTACGTCTCGCCCGAAGGCGAGGTATTGCTGCTGGAACTACTCCCCGACGATGCTTCCGGAGAAGCCAAGGACATCAATAATGCATCGGTGATCGTAGGTTTTTCCGACGATCCGAGCGGGCCGGATGGTGGCCCCGAGCTCTGCGTGTGGAGCAAGGATGGCAAGGCAACCCGAGTCGCAGAACCCGGGCTATCCTACGGAGCGATTCATGGAATCAACGACGCCGGCCAGATGGCTGGAATGATCGAAATCAGCGCAAAGCGCGAGGATTCGCCCTCGACGAATGACGACGAAGTCCTGCTGTTGGCATTTCGAACGGTTCCTCCGGCAAAATAGCGTCTCCAACCCTTTCACGCCGTCCACCGCCCCGTGAGACACGGCGATGAACCAGCATCGCATCTTCATGACAATTCTCCCGCCGGTGATGGTCGCACGGAATCAACGACCGCTTTGACCGCGTGCGTGGAAGAAAAACCTCAAGATCCGATCGCGCCCCGCTCAGCCCGGCAGCGACGAAACCGCGTTCCCGCCACGGGCGGCAACTATCGGGTTGATTTCCCGGTCAGCGCAACCCGCAAGTCGCATACGTTGGTATGCGTCGGACCGGTCACCAACCGATGGCCGCTCTCTTCAAAAAGCCCACCTGCATCGCAGCGGCGCAAATGATCCACGACCGTCGCCCCCTGGCTAGCGTAGCGATCTACCCATGCGCGATCGATCCATGCGCCCGCAGCCTGGGTCGGGCCGTCCTCGCCGTCCGTGCCACCCGAGAGCAACGCAAAATCCGATCGCCAATCGCAATGCTCGATCAGACAACGCCCCGCAGACAAAACCAGTTGCTGGTTGCGCCCCCCTCGGCCTCGAATCGACTCGGGAGGCAAGACGACGGTCGGTTCGCCTCCGGTGATGATGCAATCGACCAGCCCACCGCGCTGCGAATCGATTAACTGCCGAGCCAACTGTTCTCCCACGTGCTCGGCAGGTCCCTCCGAATGCTTCGCCGAGTGCATCCAGTAGCGGTACCCGAGCGCGACCGCATGCGTTCCCGCAGCATCGACCGCCGTCGCGTTGTTGGCCAAAACGTGATGCGCAGGAACAAGACCGGTTGCAAAACCGCTCGACAGATCGCGCGCGGACGATGCTCGCAACTGTGCGATCACGGCATCGAATACACCCGGACAGTAGCCTTCCAAGATCTCCGCCGCAAGCTTCGGATCCGGTGAGGGTTCCAGCACCGTCGGCCCCGATGCGATGATCGGAAGCGGATCGCCCAGAACATCCGAAATGATCAGTCCGACGAGTAGACGCGCTCTGCATGCCCGGGCTAGGCGACCTCCTTTGACCTGGCTCAAACAACGCCGCACCTCATTGAGGGCTTGGATATCCGCACCCGAGGCGCTCAATCGCCGAGTGATGGCGATTTTCGTATCGAGCGAGAGCCAAGGCTGGGGCATGCAGAAAAGGGCTGATCCGCCACCGCTCCACAGGGCGAGGACGATGGTGGAATGATCCGCGGCACGCACCAAATCGAGGATGCGGCGCGAGCCTTCGATCACCCTTTGAGTGGGTTCGTTGACTCCCTGAGGACGCGCTTCGCAAACGTCGACCCAACCCGAGTCCCCAAACGTAATGCGTTTGGAATCTGCGACGCCATCGGGAACATTCACCCACCCCGACACCCGCAACGCTGGGTGCGACCCTCGTGCAAAACCGTCAGCCAATCCCATCAGCATCCCGTAGGTAGCCTTCCCCGCGCCCACCACCACCACGCGCTCGATCCCACGCAGGTCGTACGAAGTCTCATCGATCGTCAGCCACGCACCGTCCCATCGGACTTGGCGAGCCACCACGCGATCGGCTCGCACGGCGTTAACACCCGCCCGCCAAATCGCCAGAGCATCATCGATCAAACGATGGCTAGTCATCAAGTGTCCGACAACAGGTGGGAAATGACGGCCCCTTGACTGTGAGCCAGCGGCCTACCGATCGGAGTCATCATCTCCTCGGCGAAATCGATCCCAAATCCGTGCAGCAAGGTAGCATGCAAGTCTTCGACTCGCACCGGATCCTTCACTCCATCGAGTGGCTCTTTCCCTTCGTCGATCGGCTTCGAGGTGGTTTCTCCGTGCACATACCCTCGGCGAAAAGGTCCGCCGAACAGGACAGTGCTGAAACCGGTCGGCCAGTGATCGCGCCCATCAGCCACATTTATTTTCGGCGTTCGACCAAACTCGCCTCCGCACATGACCACCGTGGAATCGAATAAATCGCGATCGATCAAGAGATTGACCAAGCCATGAATGGCGGCGTCGAGGATCTTGCATCGCCCCGACTGAAGCGCGTGGTTCTCGACGTGCGAATCCCAACCCGACAACTCCACTTCCACACAAGTGACCCCTTGCTCGATCAATCGCGCGGCCGCCAAACAGCCGCGGCCAAAGGGAGTATCGCCGAACGCATCGCGAACCGCTTGCGGTTCGCGATCGATTTCAAACGCCTGGATCTGATGGCTCGCCATCATGGTTTTCGCTCGCTCCGTGGAAAGGGCTTGCAGCGTCTTGTTGTCGTCCAAGTCCTTCATGCGACCGCGTCGGAATCGGGACTCGATCTGTTCCAGGTCGGAGATTCGCTCCTGAAAGATCTCGGGCGCCACGTAGCTTTTCAAATTCGGTAGCGGATCCTTGGGATCTCCGAGACGAAATGCATCCAAGGAGCTACCGAGATAACCGCCGCGACTGGACCACTGGCCCGCCAGGATCGATACATGGCGAGGGATTTCGATGTTGGAGGCCGTTTGATGGCACAAAACCGCACCGATCGAAGGATGGACAAGCGTCGGATCGGGACGCCAACCCGTCTTCATATTGTAGGTAGCGCGCTCATGATCCCCTTCTTTCGAAACCATCGATCGAACTAAGGTCGCGCGATGCATGAGCTCGGCGGTGCGAGGCAGGGTGTCCGCGATCGAGACTCCGGCCAGAGAAGTCGAAAGGGATCGCACCTCGCCTCCAATCATCGTCCCTGGATGGGGGTCAAAGGTCTCGAGTTGACTCGGGCCTCCTTGCATCCACAACAGAATCATCGCCCGCGGCCTGGAACGTCCCGAGGAAGACTCCTGAGCCCGAGCAATCGATTCCGCCACTCGCGTTAGCATGCCGGTCTGCAGCAGTCCGCCTCCGACCAACGCGCTGTGCAACCAACGACGGCGCAACATACGGCCAAAGGAAGCACAAGCCGGGGAGTCCTTCGAATTCGAATCGATGTTCATCGCAGCTCCGCTTCAGGTCTCTCGTTCAGATGCTAATCGTCTCGTCATCCGCCTCGTCCGGGCGCGCTGGCCCGTCGGATGCAATGAAACCACCGTTTCGAGTATACCAGCATGATCCAGGAGATTCGTCATCCGCCATGATTTCTTGGATCTCCCGTTCCTCCCCGCAAGGTTTTTCCAAGCGGACCAAGCGAATGCCAGCATTCAGCAAACTCGCGGGGAATGGGAATCCGGCTCAGCAATTTTGGCCAGTCCGGCTGATGTTACCGAGGGCGGGGGTCGACGGCAGGTTCCGATCATGGTCACATGGAGACAGGATCGATGCGGCGTACAGGGATGATGGTGGCGGGATCGATTCTGGGGTTGGCGGTTTTGGCATCGGCGGAGGCATTCGGCGAGGGTCCGCATGCCCACTCGCACCCGCGGCCGATCCAATGGTTCTCGGGGACTTATCTCGACCCCGCCATACCGCGTCCCGACTTGTTTCCCCGCGTCGTTTGGAACAATATTCCAGAGCATCGGCAGGTCTACAATCGTCCCCGTTATGGCACGGGCAAGTTCCTGTATCATTTCGAACCCACGAGTCAGGAAGCGATGGCTTGGGAGACCAATGTTCGCAACGGCAACTATCGCAACCATCGGGGCGCTTCCGTTCCCATGTATTGGTATCCCAAACCATGGGAAGCGCTTAATACGCGTGCCCGACCCGATTTCCAGCAGCCCTCTGGCGTGGAAACCGCACCGGAGGGCACCACCTTGTTGGAGTTGGTTGAACCCGCCTCGCCATGATCCGCCACCGGCGGCTTGATGATTCCGATACACTATCTGGTCGTGTCGTCATCTTTTGCCCTGGGGCGTTGCTATGCGGTATCATCGTCGATGGTTTTGGAAGCCGATGTTCGGCTTGTGCCTCGGTCTTTTTCTGAACGCGGAAACGCGCGGCGATTGGCCCGGGTTGCTGGGACCTCAGCGGGACGGTCATGCTGCGCCGGGTACGCGAGTCTCTCAAACCGTCGCGAACGATCTGAAGCCGGCTTGGGAACTGCCTGCCGGTCAAGGCTATGCCGGCGCTGCCATTCGAGGCCAACAAGCTGTTCTGTATCAACGGGATGGCGGCGAAGATATTCTTCGTCTCGTCGATTTAGCGGATGGACGCGTCCAGTGGCGCACTGCGTTTCCAGCGACCTACCGACAAGGGATCGACGAGGACAAAGGTCCACGCTCGGTACCTCAAATCGCAGACGATTGTGCAGTCATCCAATCGGCCTCGGGTAGCATCCACTGCGTGGCGTTGGCGGACGGCAAGGTGCGGTGGAGCCGCGATCTGAGAAAGGAATTCGGCGCCGAAGATGGTTATTTCGGTGCCGGAAACACTCCGCTCGTGTCTGGGGTCCTTGTGATCGTGAATGTCGGAGCCAAGAAACAGAGGGCGGGTATCGTTGCGATCTCGTTGCTCGACGGCAAGACATTCTGGACAGCCACCGATGCCGATGCCGGATACGCATCCCCAATCATGCACTCGCATGAGGGTACCGACGCATCGGAATCGAAGACGGCGATCGTCCCGACACGACTGACGACCTATGGAATCGATCCGATGACGGGTCAAGTCCGATGGGAGTTTCCGTTTGGTCAGCGCGGTCCCACCGTCAATGCTGCCACACCCATCCTTTTGAACAATGGTCACTTGTTTCAAACATCCAGCTATGGAATCGGCTACATCAGTGCCGAATTCGCGACCGATCGCATCAACGTTGTCCGCAAAGGAGATGAACTCGCCAGCCAATACGCCACGCCGGTCGCGGTCGGGGACTATGTGTTCGGCTCCGATGGACGCGAGGATTTCGGGGGAGGCAGTTATAAATGCTTGCAGCCCGACACAGGTAAAATCGTTTGGGAGGAAATCGGGATGCCGATTTGCCATACTATTGCGATCGATTCGGAGAACCAGCCCCAGTTGCTGATTTTCGGCATCGATGGCCGGCTCTGGCTAACACCCGCAGGAGACCGCGGATTCAAGCCCATCTGGCAATCTCGACTCCCCATGGGCAAGTATCGAGCCCTCCCCGCGTTGAGCGGAAATCGGCTTTTGGTTCGAACCAGCCTGGCCGCAGACTCAAAATGGATGTGCTTTGAATTGTGATCCGGTCAGCGGATCGGTTACAATGTGGGGATCGTCAGGGTCGCGTTGGGTGCTCGTCACCCGTGCCAGCCAAAACAAAGGATCCGTTCGCATGAGCGATACGATCGAATCGGAACCGGTCCCTCCATCTCCCAAGCCATTGCAACCGTCACCGACGCCGACGTTTTGGAGTTTGCTGTCGTCGACGATGCTAAGCCTCGCAGTCGTCTTGATCCTGCTGGTGTGTTTGCGATATCTGCTCCCGCCAATGCTCGAATCCGCCCGCTATTCATGGCATCGGGGTCAATTGCGAGCCGAGTATGAACTCGCAGGTCAGCATTTGGAAAATGTCTCCTGGGAAGGGCTGAGTCAGGTTTCCAAGATCGTGGCTCGCCGTGTCAGCCCGAGCGTCGTGCACATCCAAGTTACGACCAAGAATGACGAGTCCGAATCCTTCAGTCGTTGGAATCCCGACTCGAAAGTGCTTCGCATGCCGGCGGGACAAGGGAGCGGCGTAATCGTCTCCCAAGATGGCTACATCCTGACCAATCAACACGTCCTTGAAAGCAATGCGGAGATCGTTGTCTTCCTTGCGGACGATCGAGCGCTTCCCGCAACGATTATCGGTCTGGATCGAACGACCGATCTGGCGCTCCTGAAAGTCGACGCCAACGATCTCCTTCCCATCGAATGGGGCGACAGCGATCGTGTGGAAATCGGTTCGCCAGTATGGGCGGTTGGAAGCCCCTTTGGACTGACCGGCTCCGTTTCCTTTGGGATCCTCAGCGGCAAGCATCGCATCGATCTGAACGCTAATCCGCAGTATCGAGGTTCGCGCGAACGGATCACTTCGCGATACAGCGACCTCATGCAAAGCGACGTTGCCGTGAATCCCGGAAACAGCGGCGGTCCGCTGGTCAATGCCAAGGGTGAATTGATCGGCATCAATACCGCCATCGTCGGCGAATCGTATCGAGGCGTTAGTTTTTCGATCCCGAGCCGTATCGCTCGCGAAATCTTCGACCAGTTCATGGCGCACGGCCGAGTCCGTCGAGGGTGGATGGGAGTGGAACTGGCTAGCGAGATTGTTCCCGAAGGCGAAACTTCGGAGCCTCGCGTGGTTGTCCGCTCCGTGGTTCCTGGTTCACCCGCAGATCGGGCAGGGATCTATCCCGGAGATCGCATCATCGAATTCAACGGAGTCACCTCGACCGACGTCCAAAAACTGATCGACTCGATTCGAACAACGCCTGCGGAGGCTCAAGTGCACCTCAAGCTCGACCGGGACGGCCGAGAAATATCTGCGGAAGTGACTCTCGGGGAGTTGAATTTCGCCCCGTGACCTCCCGTGGACCCCTCAGAATCCAAGAATGGTTCGCCTCGGCGGGCTGACGTTGGATACGCGGCCGAGAATCTCTCGTAGGATCTGCTGCTCCAACTCCGTGTCGTTTTCCTGGCGGATCCAGCCGAGGGTGATCGGCTGGCCCATCAACGACGGATCCGTTCGAACGATCGATCCATCGTACCTCGCGATCGCCGAACCCTCCGATGAATACTGCGAACGATCGACATCCTCGATCTCTTTCATGACTTCCACCGCGAGCGTGAATCCCTGCTCGGTAGGGATCACCCGAACAAAGCAAGTACGGCGCATGGTCTGAAATGAGCTTTGCCATCGTTGAAATCCGTGGACGGCATCTTTGCGCCAAGGCTCCAGGAGTGTTGCCCCAACTTCAGGGTATGTTTCCAATCGCCCCTCGACCCACTGAGTGGAATCGCGAACCGCTCGCTGTTCACTCTTGATGCGAAAGTAGTCCTCGACCGTATCTACGATTTGATTCCACAGGAACTCACTGTCGCTCACCGCAACGTTCATCGGGTTGGTGAGCTGGGTTCTCTTGTTCAGCGGAATGCCCGGCAAGGCCAATGTCGTAGGCGGCAGCATCGAACAGCCCGAAGCCATGGAAATGGTCGCCAAGGCCGCACCCGCAAGCGGGGCGATTCTCTTCAGGCAACGAACGAAGGCGGACCCGTTCATGCGACGGGGCTCACGAGCCGGACTTTGAATTCGAGGCGGGTCCACCCGGAGAGAGATCCTTGAGGGAACGACCTAGCCTTTTGCGCTGCGGCGCTCGCTCCCCGACCGGCCGGGTTGCACCTGCGTCACCCGACGGTTCCGAAGCCGCGATACGCTGCATCGTGCTGGAAGCCATCGACTGAAGAGCGGGATGGAGTTGCTCCGGATCGTTGGGAGTTCCCAGCACTTCCATCGCATCGCTCACACCCATCAGTACCGATTGCCGGACTCCATCTCGAATCCAGCCGAAAAGCCCTGTCTGACTCATCGAATCCTCGCTTGGTAGGGACGGAAAACCATCGTCTCGCCGGACGATATCAAAAGAGTTCTCCTTCCCGCCAGCCCAGAAATGGGCTCAGAAACCAAACAGGGAGGATCCGGTTTGGGGGGGTGCAAGGCCCGTGGCACGGTAGGCCTCCTCGCTGAGTCCATAGTGCGTGGATGGCTGATTCAACTCGAGGAAAACCTGGTAATTGGAGTTCGGAGTTTGAGCCGACATCACCGTGGAAGCACGGATTTGCAACAGACTCGTGATGCGATTGTTCCACCGGGTCGTGAACAACTGTCCGCCCAAACCGGTTTCGGGACGCAAGCTGTAATAGTGAACCATCATGCCGGCGATCATGGCGGGGTCACCTGTCGTACCGACAAACTGAATGCGCTGCACGGCTTGATTGGCATTAAAGAAATAAGTCAGGGTACCCACCAAATCCGAGGGACCTGTTCCCGTAACCAGGGCAACGCGGTAGACGTCGAACGGAGGTTGGCCGACCATGGTGGTCACTTGAGCAAACCGCTGAGGCAACGCCAGCGGAGTCATATCAAATCGAATGACTTCGCGCAGATCCGCGATGGGAGGAGGCGTCCAGCTTGGCACCTGGGCCGCGGTGGGAGTCACCGGGAATGCGGTGGAAGTCGCGGCGGCGGAGACCGACGCAGACGCAGCCGGAGCTTGGGTCAGAAGCATGCTGTGGGCAATCGGCGCTGCACCCGCAGCAACAGCGCCACCCGTGCTCGGGGCCGACGACGATTCCGCCGACGGGGAACCCAGCATTCCGGCGATGGCGACGCGCGTGGCGGTCCCAGCATCGGTTTCGAACAGAGCATACGGACCACCGATCGCCGTTCCTAACACTGTCACAGCACCGAGCGGTTTTTGGAGGATCGACGAGAGCATGGCGGTTCTTTCGGATTGAGACACCGCACCTCCATGTGCAACCAGACCTTTTGGTCCATCGTCTATGCATCGATCGGTCTGCCGTTTCCTCTGCGGACAAAAGCCTCCGAATCCCAAAGCCCGATTGCAGTCAGCCATCCCGATCGGTGCACTCCGCATCTTCCGCACATCCGCTTGAAGAGAAAAACACGATGAACCAAGTGAAACCCCGACTTGTCTCTCCCGTGCGAGCGTTTGGCATCGAAGTTGCACTGGTTAGCATCGAACCCTCGCGTGGGGTGTCAAATTGGTTCCGAGGTCCTTATCGCTCTCAGATTGAGACAATGAATCGCATTCCTTCCAACAACCCCGAATCGTCGAAAAACAGCGAAACCAAGGCTGAACGGGTCTCGTTAGCGGGTTGCTTGCTGGCTGCGCATCTGGATGTCGCCGACCCCATCTTCAGCAAAGGGGTTTGCCTCATTGTCGAGCACACGGAGAAAGCGACGGTGGGAATTATGCTCAATCGTCCGTTGGCGATGGACCCCAATCCGTTGTGGAGAAGTTTGTTTGAAGGGGAAACCACAGCGGAGATGGGCGTGGCGGGCCATTTCAATTTTGGTGGTCCGCAAAACGGTCCGATCGTCGCGATCCACAACGATTCCGCTTTGGCCGAGGGGGGAAACAGCCAGGGAGTCTATGTTTCCGCCCAGGCCGAGACGCTGCAGAAACTGGCCACGACGGCCCCTGAGCATTTGCGTTGGTTCATCGGGCATGCGGTGTGGGGGAAATCCCAGCTGGAACAGGAGATCGTCGACGGCAAGTGGTACGTTGTGCCAGCCATCCCGCAGATTGTGTTTGCCGAGGAGTCGCAGATGTGGCCTGAGGCGATTCGATTTGTGAGCAACTCGGTGATCGCGAGCATGCCGGGGGTCGATCATTTCCCCGCCAATCCACTCATGAACTGAGACTCGCTCCGGTCGCTGACCGATCCGGGACCGGTGGGTCGTTCAACGTTCAATTCCGTTTCGGATCGGTTTTGTCGGACAGGTGTTGATGGATGTAGTTGGCTCGTTCGGTGTTGCGAGCGCTGACACTGAGTTTCTGGCCGCACAGTTTTTGGAGGTGGGCGGGCTGGGTTTGGATAAAGAGCTTGTTCACGGTGGGGATGGGGATCGACTCGATCAGCCCCATGTTGACCCCCATGCGCACTTTGCTCAGGTAATGCATCGTCTCTTCGCTGCTGATCTTCTTTGCCGTGCAGAGAATCCCGAGGGCGCGGCTGACGTGGTCGTGGAGGTCGTCGCGATTTTCTTGAATGAGAAAGTCTCTGGCTTTGCGTTCGTATTCGATCAAACGCGAGACAACTTCGCTGACCCGCTCGAGAATCTGTTCTTCGCTTTTTCCGAGGGTCATTTGGTTGCTGACCTGGTACAGATCTCCCATGAACTGCGAGCCTTCGCCGAACAGTCCTCGCACCGCGACATTGATCTTGCTGAATGCCCGAAAAACCTTTTCAATTTGCTTGGTTGCAACCAGGGCAGGCAGGTGGAGCATCACGCTGATGCGAAGACCGGTACCGACGTTGGTGGGGCAGGCCGTGAGGTAGCCGAGTTTCTTGGTAAAGGCATACACCAACTTGCTTTCTAGCGTATTGTCGAGTTCATTCATTCGCGTCCAGGCCGATTGTAAATCGAGTCCGCTTTGCATCACTTGCAATCGCAGGTGATCCTCTTCGTTGACCATGACGCTGAAGCGTTCTTGGGGGTCGAGGACCACGGCTCGCGGTCCCTCCGCTTCGCTCAACTCATGGCTGATCAGTTGCCGCTCCATGAGGAACTGACGATCGAGGTCCCCGAGCTTGGCGACATCGACGTATTCGGTCTCCGAGCCCAAAGGGATCGCATCGATCGCGCGGCGAACGGTCGCCGCGATCGAAGCGCGATCCTGAGGGGTGCATTTGCGAATGAAGGGATAGTCCGCCAGATTTCGAGCCAACCGCACTCGGCTGCTCATGACGATATCGGATTCAGGGCCATTCCCTCGCATCCATTCCCCGGTTTGTTGGGCAAGTTCTTCAAACTTCACGATGTATTGGAAACTCTGGGGCTCATGGAGATGGCGGGTCGGTAGGTGTCGACTGAAAATCATCGTCGAGCGGGGGCTCCTCCCCCTCTGCTTCGTCCGTTTCCCCTCGCTCAATGGCGACGATTCGGTCTCGCAGTTTGCCAGCGACTTCGTATTGTTCCTTGTCGATGGCCTGTTTCATCTCCTCCTTGAGTTGTTTGAGCCGAAATTGCCTTTGCGGGGTCCCGGCTTGGTTGGAGGGCAATTTACCCACATGGCTGGTGGCTCCATGGATGTTGATCAAGAGCGACTCGAGATCCTCCTCGAAGGCAATGTAATCGAAGGGGCAGCCGAGCCTGCCTCCCTTGCGGAAATCGGCAAAAGTGATGCCACACATCGGACACTGTTTATTGTCGACCGCGGAAAGCTCATCCGAAATCTTCTCCAACTTCAGCTGCTTGGAAAGCATGTTGGTCAGCGCCGTCGCAGGGTGGGACGTCCCCTCCTGGCTGAAAAAATCGCGGGCATGCTCCTCGCAAAGGTGAAGAATGGCCGGCCCACCTGGATGAGTCAGTTCGGTGATGTGAAAAGTAGCGGTTTTTTCGCAGTGTTGGCACTTCATGTTCGAAAAATCGTTTAGCGATTCGCGGTTCTCAAGCGGCCTGTTAGTATAAGCAGGTCTCGTCCATCGGGCGATGTGGTCAAAAAAATCGTCTTATCGTGAATGAATCCTCGGAATGAGCGCATTTCCCGACTATCCCACCTTCGAAGCCTTGGCCCAAACCTACGACTGGGTTCCCGTTTACCGAAGATTGCTCAGCGACCAATTGACGCCGGTGAGCGCTTTTCGGCTGCTCGATGATGGTCAAAGTTCGGCGGGACTTTTTGAAAGCGTGATCGGAGGAGAGAAGATCGGGCGTTACAGCTTCATCGCCGTCGGCCCGCGGGCTCGTGTCGTCGCGCGAGGCAACTCGGTGCAATGGCATGAAGACGGTCGCGTCACGGAAATGGAACACAGCGACCCGATGTCTTTCTTGTCCGAGAAACTCGGCGGATACAACGTCGCAGACTTGCCCGAATTGCCTCCCTTTGTGGGTGGCGCGATCGGCTACGCAGCCTACGACGTCGTACGGTATGTCGAACGCCTGCCCAATGCCCCCGAGGACGACCGCCATCTACCGGACCTCGATTTCGGCTTCTACGAAAATCTTGTCGTTTTCGACCATGTCAACAAAACGGTCATGGTCCTGAGTCTGGTGCGAACCGGCCCAGGTGTCCAGTCCGCCCAAGCGTATGATGCGGCGCTGGAACGGATCCATTCCATCGTCGAACAATTGGACCGCCCCTTGGAAAATCATCGGATGGCAGACATTCCACTCCAGATGACCCCTTCGCTCCAGCCGATGTCCAATTTCTCCCGCGAGTCCTTCGAATCCGCGGTCGCGCGGTGCCGACAGTACATTCAAGCGGGCGATATTTTTCAAGTCGTTCTCAGCCAACGCTTCGAAGTCGAGTGCGATTGCGAACCGATCGAAATCTATCGCTCCCTGCGGGTGATCAATCCCAGCCCCTTCATGTTCCTCCTCCGAACCCCGGATTGCACGCTGGTCGGGAGCAGCCCGGAAGTCATGGCCCGCGTCGTGAATCGGGTGGTAACCGTCCGGCCGTTGGCTGGAACCCGTCCACGCGGCAAAACAACCGCCGAAGATGAACGCCTCGCCTCTGAACTCCTCGCCGACCCCAAGGAACGAGCCGAGCACGTCATGCTGGTCGATTTAGGCAGAAACGACGTCGGACGGGTCGCGCAATTCGGCTCCGTGCGTCTGACCGACCTGATGGTTGTCGAGCATTATTCGCATGTCATGCACTTGTCATCGAACGTCCAAGGCACGCTCCGACCGGAACTCCATGCCATGGACGCGTTTCGAGCGTGCCTACCTGCGGGGACCGTCAGCGGTGCACCGAAGGTTCGCGCCATGGAAATTATCGATGAACTCGAGCCGACTCGTCGCGGACCCTATGCCGGTGCCGTCGGTTATTTCGATTATCGGGGAAATATGGACACCTGCATCACCCTGCGGACGATGGTCATCTGCGGCGGCAAAGTCTACGTCCAGGCAGGTGCCGGCCTGGTCGCCGACAGCGACCCCGCCAGTGAATACATGGAAACCGTCAACAAAGCCAAAGCCCTTCTGGCGGCGATCGAAATTACGATGCAGCGACAACAGCCGGGAGACTGACGTCAGGCCGATACTAGGATGTCGTCGGTTTGACTTCAGATTGTTCGGGCAGGCGCTGGGCTCCTCGCTCTCCCGTTGCCGATTTTCATTGGAAAAGAGCGATCTGCCGACATTACAATCAGGGTGGCACGCGATTCGCCCTCGGATACTTCCTAGGTCGAATACGGATTCGCCCCCTTATCGATGGCTCGAAGACAGAATTAGAGGAAGGCATGAAGATTCTCAAGGTGAACAAACTCCGGGGTCCGAACATTTGGGCGAACTACCCAGTGCTTGAGGCTTGGGTCGACCTCGAGGAACTCAAGGACACCTCGTCGGAAATGATTCCCGGGTTCAACGAGCGATTGATGGCATGGTTGCCGACGATGGTCGAGCACCGATGCAGCGTGGGGGAGCGAGGCGGTTTTTTCGTCCGTTTGCGTCGGGGCACGTACATGGCCCATATTTTGGAGCACGTGACGCTGGAGCTTCAATCGCTGGCGGGCACTCCGGTCGGTTTTGGCCGCGCGCGGGAAACCAACGTCGATGGCATTTACAAGGTGGCAATTGCCTACAAAGAGGAGAAGCTCGCCCTCGAGTGCCTCGACAAGGCCTTCGAACTGCTGATGGCCGCAATCAACGACACACCCTTTGACGTCGCGAATACGGTGGAGCATCTCAAGGAGTATGCCTACGACGTCTGCTTGGGTCCCAGCACGCGATCGATTGTGGAGGCCGCGAAGGCTCGAGGGATTCCATGGCGACGATTGAATGATGGCAGCCTGGTACAACTCGGCTATGGCGTGCATCAACGCCGCATTTGCACGGCCGAGACCGATGCCACCAGTGCGATTGCCGAGTCGATCGCGCAGGACAAAGACATGACGCGCATGCTGCTTCGTTCGATCGGTGTTCCGACGCCGGAGGGGCGAGCCGTCGAGAATGCAGAGGATGCTTGGGAAGCCGCAGAGGACATCGGGCTGCCGGTAGTTGTCAAGCCGCAGTATGGCAACCATGGCCGAGGCGTTGCCACGAACCTGCAATCGCGCGAGCAAGTCGTCGCGGCTTACCAGGCCGCGCGCGAAGAAGGACGATCGATCGTCGTCGAGCGGCATGCTCCTGGGGACGATTATCGTCTGCTGGTCATCGGTGGCAAACTTGTTGCCGCCGCGCGGCGCGAACCCGCCCATGTGATTGGCGACGGCCGCTCAACCGTGCAGCAACTGATCGACTTGGTCAATCGCGATCCTCGGCGCAGCGATGGCCACTCCACGGCCCTCAGCTTGATCAAAATCGATGCGGTCGCCCTCGGAGTGCTTCTGGAACAAGGGATGACACCCGACACCATCCCACCCTTGGGCAAAAAGGTTCTGATTCGTCGCAACGCCAATTTAAGCACGGGTGGCACCGCCACCGACGTCACGGACAGCGTACATCCCGACGTAGCCCGGCACGCGATCGAAGCGGCGCGCATTGTCGGACTGGACATCGCCGGCGTGGATATCGTTGCCCAGGACATCGCCCAGCCGTTGCAGGGCCAACGAGGCGTCATCGTCGAAGTCAACGCAGGTCCGGGCCTCCGCATGCACCTCGAGCCCTCCTCGGGTATGCCCCGGCCGGTCGGCCAAGCCATCATCGACATGATGTACCCCGAAGGAACCTGTGGACGCATCCCGATCGTCAGCGTCACCGGAGTCAATGGCAAGACCACCGTCACACGGCTGATCGCTCACCTCGTCGCCAACACGGGCAAGAAGGTAGGCATGACCTGCACGGACGGCATTTATGTCGGAGGTCGCCGAATCGACTCGGGTGATTGCAGCGGTCCCCAGAGCGCGAGATCGGTCTTGATGAACCCGTTCGTGGAAGCCGCGGTGCTGGAAACCGCTCGCGGTGGAATCCTCCGCGAAGGGATGGGCTTCGATATGTGCGACGTGGGAATCGTCACGAATATAGGCGAGGGGGACCACCTGGGACTCTCCGACATCGAAACCATCGAGCAATTGGCGATTGTGAAACGATGCGTGATCGAAGCCGTAGGCAAACATGGATACGGGGTCCTCAAAGCGGACGACCCTCTTACCGCCGCGATGGCCGAGCGCTGCAAAGGGCGGGTGATCTTCTTTGCGTTGAGCGAATCCGATCCAGTTCTGCATGCCCATCGACAGAAAGGGGAGAGAGTTCTGTTTGTCCGAAACGGGATGATCGTCATGGCGGAAGGAGAACGCGAGACGAAACTCACGACCGTCAATCAGATTCCTCTAACCCACCACGGACGCATTCGCTTCCAAGTGGAGAACGTGCTTGCTGCCGCTGCCGCATGCTGGGGAATCGGCATGCCGACCGAACAAATTATCGCTGGGCTTGAATCGTTCTCTGCCCACATGGACAAGGTTCCTGGCCGCTTCAATCTGCTCGAAGTCCACGGCGCAACCGTTATCGCAGACTACGGCCACAACGCATCGAGCCTGATCGCGGTGATCGATGCGCTGGGCCAGTTTCCCGAAGGCCATCGCACGGTCGTTTACTCCGCCGCCGGGGATCGGCGGGATGTCGACATGATTCGCCAAGGCGAAATCCTGGCCGAACACTTCGATCGCATTATCCTTTACGAAGACCAATACACCCGCGGTAGGCAACCCGGCGAAATCGCTGCCATGTTCAAGCAGGGAATCGACCGCGGCCGCCGAGTCAAGGAAGTCTATGATGTCGTCGGATGGGAGAATGCCGTCGATCGCGCTTTGAAGCTCATCAAAAAGGGAGACCTCATGCTCCTGCAAGCCGACACGATCGACGCAACCGTCCAGTATCTGCAGCGCGCGATCGAACACGAAAACCTCGGCAGAGAAATCGATCTCGATTTGGCCCTCCGCACCAAGCCGGAAACCCGGCCGGAATCGGAGCACTCTCCCAATTTAACGGCGAAATCGGCCGAAGCCACAAAGATCTCGAGCGATCGATGATTGCGCCACCGCGAGGGCAAAGGAAGGATGAATCAACCTTTTCACCGTTCGATTCATGACCTATAGTGCATGGTGTGCAGGTTGGAAACTACCTGCACAGTATGCCTCCGATCGTTTTTCCGGCTGAGGGACCATCACTTTGCGTTGGCCCAAATCACAACGGCGAGTGCAGTAGCACGCTCGATTTGCGCCAGTCTCGCAGCGGCTCCGTGTCGTGCCGCAGACGGTCGGAGGATTTGTGAATGAACAAAAAGCCGTGCTGGAGCGAAATGCTCCAGCACGGCTTTATTGTCGAC
>JBKDPB010000290.1:0-29203 GCA_046342615.1 Planctomycetota bacterium
TGCTGCTTGAATGAGCTGTTCCCGATCTCCTCGGCAGACATAAGTCCACTCGTGACCACCTCCGCGATGTTCGATCGCGCCGAGAATGTTGGGAGCTTCGGAGAACGGTTGATCGAATCGGAGCGTGATGCGGCGAAACGACTCCTGAATCGCATCGAGTTCGCCCTCGAGGAGGACGCGGCCTTCATGAAGGATCGCGACATGATCGGCAAGCCGTTCAACTTCATCCAATAAGTGCGACGAGAAGAGTACGGTTCGGCCTTCATCGGCAACCGTTTGGACAATGGCAGCCAGAATATCGCGGCGCACCACCGGATCGAGGCCTGAGGAGGGTTCATCGAGGACCAGCAGTTCGGGGCGATGGGCAAGTGCGACCAACAGGCAAACGCGAGCCGTCTGTCCACGCGACAGCGTCCGAATCCGCTGCTTCGGATCGAGATCGAACATCTCCCGCAACTCCTCGGCAAAACTCACGTCCCACTTCGGAAAAAAACTCCGCGTGTAATTCATGATCTCCTGGACTCGCATCCAGTAAGGAACGTCCCGATCTTCGGACATGTATCCGATGCGGCTCAGGACTTCGACCGGATGCGTCACCGGATCGAAGCCAAACACACGGACCGAACCGGTCTCGGCATAGTGGGCACCGAGGAGGTGATTGATCAACGTCGTTTTTCCAGCTCCATTGGCGCCGATCAAACCAAAGACGCCGCCACGCGGGATATCGAGCGACACGTCGTGCAGTGCTTGCTTGCTACCAAAAGTTCGGCTCAGATTCTTGATCTCAACAACTTGGTTGTAGGATGCAGAAGTGGAATCACCCATGGTTTCTAGTCCCCTTTCTTCGGATTGCGAGAGGCCAGTTCGCTTTGTTGCACGAGCTTGAGAACCTCATCCAAGTCAAACCCCATTTGGAACGCTTCGACCAAAAGCTGATCGATTCGCTCCTTCAACAATTTCAACCGTTCCTTGCGGGCGAGCGGCGAACCGTTCTCCGCAACATAGGTGCCCGCCGTCCGCCGCTTCTCCACCACCCCGGCAACCTCCAGCTCACGATACGCTCGCGCGATCGTGTTCGGATTCACGAGCAGTTGTTCTGCGAGCGCTCGGATCGACGGCAACTCCTCCCCCGGCTCAAGCCGGCCCGAGGCGACCAGGTACTTGATCTGCTGCATCACCTGCAGGTAGATCGGAACCCCATCCTGCGCCTGGATATGAATTTGCATCGGAAAAAACCTCCTGTACTGTTGTATTAAACGCATAGTACAATGGACGACTAAAGCTGTCAATCGAAAAAACGAAATTTTTGCGATGGGAGTATGCCTTGCACGCATGGCAGCGGTTGCGAAATTGAGGGCGAAAAAGATACCGGACGACTTTATCCGGATTTCGCTTCGTTGCGGATTTGGTCGGCGAGCACGTGGAGATCCATTCCTTTCAAAGTCCCTTCCACCATCTTTGGGAGGAGTCGGGGAGTGCAAGCGAAACAGGGGATTCCGATCTTGGCGAGTTTCTTGGCCAACGCTTCGTCGAAACATGGGCTTCCGGCGTCGTTCAGCGCCAGCAAGCACAAACAGCGGACTCCATTTCCGACCATCTCGGTCAGTCGTTTCAGAAGATGGGATTCGTTCCCTCCTTCGAACAAGTCGGTAATCAAGATAAAGATCGTCCGGGTTGGTTCTTGGATGAACTGCTGACAGTAGGCGACCGATTTGTTGATATCGGTTCCGCCGCCGAGTTGCACCCCAAAGATCATATCGATAGGGTCATTGCCGCACTTTTCGGTCAGATCGACCACTTCGGTATCGAAAGCCACCACATGGGTTTTCAGCGCGGGGAGCGAGGCGAAGATCGAGCCGGTGACCGCCCCGTACACGACCGAATCCGCCATGGATCCACTCTGATCCATATCGACGATGACGGTCCAATGGTTGGTCTTTTGCGATCGCGAATGGAAATAGACGCGTTCCGGGACGATCGTATTGAGTCCGGGTTGATAATTTTTCAAGTTGCGAGAAATCGTCCATTTCCAGTCGATGTTCACGGCGCTCGGGATAGGGGAGTGTACGCGGCGGTTCAAGGCACCCATCACTGCCTGGCGAATTTTCTGCTCCAGCAACAGCTTGATTTCCTCGACCACAGCCCGCACCACCATCCGCGCCGACTCCTTGGCGTTCTCGGGAATCTGCGAAGACAAGCTCATCAACGTCCCGACGAGTTGAACGTTGGGTTGCACGGTTTTCAGCATCTCCGGTTCCAGCAGAAGTGCCCGTAACCCCTTGCGTTCGATGGCGTCTTGCTGAATGACCGCAACCACATCTTGCTTGAAATAGGTGCGGATATCACCGAGCCATTTGGCGAGCTTTGGCGAGGACGAGCCCAGTCCCGCTCCGCGACTGCCTTGACTCGTTTCGGATGTTTCGTCGTAGATCGCCGCCAACGCTTGATCCATTTCGCTCTGCTCGGTGGACAGCTGCATGTCTGGACAGGTCTGTGCAAGCTGGTCCTGGACCGAAGCGCCGAGAATCATGCGCCAACGTTTCACGTGTTCGGCATCGACGGCCATCAGAGATCTCCGAAGTCAAACTCATTCAAGTCGGCGAGCGCTTTTTCTTCCTGATCGCTCAGGGGACCGTCCAAGACGGCGAGGGCCGCATCGCTATCGACTCCCCAAACATGCGATAGATTTTCGACGATACTTCTTTTTTCTTGCGGCGAGAACGAACCGAACGCTCGGCGCAGAAAAACCAGCGCGCGGCGAAATTGTTCCTCATCCAGCTCGGAGACGTATTGGTCCAATTGCTCCCAGAGGATTTGTCGGCCGATGAGGGCGTAGCGATTGCGCCCAGCGATTCCTTCGAACCATCCGGCCCCGAGATCGGCCGCGATCCCGGGTGAGAGACGCCGCGAAACTTCCCTCGCCAATTGTTCGTTCGACATCCATCCGCGTTCCAAAAGGATTGCGCACGCGAGCCCTGACAACAGCGGATTTCGATCGTCGCTGTCCGACAATTCCTGCAATCTTCGTCGCCAAAGGTTTTCGTCGATCTGGTCATGAAATTCGAAAGCCACGCGGTTCAACTCGTCGACAGCCGTCATCAATTGAGCGGCCGCATCGTTGTCGCAATTGGCCGCATCGAACAGGGACAGGCAACCCTGGACGAACAAATCCAGAATTAAAGGGAGAAGTGGAGAGGTGTCGAATCGGCGCACGTCCCCAAACTTGACAACTTGCATCAATTGAAAGGCTGCGGCGGCAACATCGGCGGTACCCGAATTTTCGGTCGACAAGGCCTGAAGGCGGTGTCTCGCAAAATCCATCATCGTAGGGAGCGAGCAGCAGCACGCATCCCAGATCAAGCGCGAAGCATCGTTGACGGATTCAGCTTTCTCGATGGCCTGTCGGAATTGGAAGGCAGTCGCCAGCGCGATCGTTTCGCCCGCGAGCACGGCTTCGACGAGCGCGATTTCGCATTCGGGGGTCCACTGCAACGCCCAATGCTCCGCCCACGTGGCCGCCGACTGGTTCTTTGGAACCCATGTCGCGAATGGGATTTCGAGGATCCGCATCCGGTGAAAAAACGTGGAGCGATTCAGGTCCAAAAAGGCGGCTGACTCCGATTTGACTTGCCGATTCTCGCGCAGGTCGAGCGTTAATTCATGCTTGACCGTGTCCCGGTACTTGTCGAGTTTCAGTCGGGACAGCTCGCGATAAAAATCCTCTTGGATGGAGGTGCGACTGACTCCCTCGGGAAGTTCACCGATCGCCGTGCCGACATCGATGTGGGCGATGTGTTGAGCGATGGGAGCAAGTTCGCCGTGTCCCAGGAGGGTGACGGCGGCGTCGTGCAGTTCTCGCAAGGTCGCGGTACCGGCGTCATGCATGGCCGCCAGTGTGTTCGCCAATCGAACTGCCTCAATGACCTCGGCTGTCGAACGATGGGTTCCATCCTCGCGCACCCTCCGCGCCAGGCGACTCAGATATTCGGCGGGTAGGGAATCCAGACGATTGCGTTCGAGAGCATCCCACATCAATTCGAAATAGGCGGGAGCCGAGTTCCCCGCCCCGTAGCCGGATTGGGAAGAAAGTCGGAAGTAGGAATAGGGCATCAGAGTCAGCTTGCCGCTGCGCCTCGGCAATCGCGCTAGCTCGTCGGAAGTCATGATCGGCTGATCGCTTCGCATGACCGGTGCGTGAAAGGCACCGACGATCACCGCGATCTTGCCCGGCGCGATCCCGCGGTCCACGGCTGCTTGAATCCGCATTCGCATGTAGGCCTCTCGCACCAGATTTTCTGCGTGTCGGGGGCTCGTTCCCTCTTCGAGTTCACGGAGCGATTGCCCCAGTTCCATGGCAGCCATGCGATAGGCTTCGTCGTTGGTGTTGTGTTCGAAGGTTCGCTCCCAGAAGGTTTCGTAATCAGGCTCCCCGGCCAACTCGGCGACGCGATCGTACATGGTGCTGGGCGACGCGGTTGTTGGCGCCGCCTCGCTTTCGCTCCGCGCATCGATTTCCGATTGCAGACGCTCCAGTCGCTTCCGTTCCTGTTCCTGCAGTCCGAGAAAAACCTCGGAGGGCAAATCGATGAACTCCATCGGCGTCCTGCGGCGATAGGCCCATAAGACGGCTTGATATTCCGGGCTGTAGCGAGCTATCGGAGCGACGAACGTTCGCATCGGCAGTTCGGTGGTGTATGACAAAATCGCGAATGGAGGCTTGGTGCCGCGGCGAACCCAGTGCTCGGTCAACTCGAGGCCGTCGGCGATGGCCTCGATCATGACGATCGATGGGCGCAGTCGATCCAGAAAGCGTTGCACATGCCACGCGCCACCGGGCGATAAATGCCGAATACCGAATACTTCAACCGACCAGGCTGAACTCACGCGAGCAGCTCCGAACAAGCTTGAAACAACGGACGCCACTCGGATCCGCGTTTCTTCAGCACATTCGTCACGTACTCATGGAAGACGACTTTGTCTTTTTCTTCATCCTTCACCACCGCTCCTTGAATGCTCGACGCGAGATCCTCCGCGGAAACCTCTCCTGTCCCAAAATTCGCTGCCAGCGCCATGCTGCTGGCCAACACGGAAATGGCCTCAGCCGTGGAGAGAACTCCTGACGGGCTCTTGACTTTGCTTTTGCCGTCCAAGGTTTGGCCGGTGCGCAGCTCGCGGAATATCGTCACGACCTTTTCCACCGCTTCTGGAGCCGGCAGGGCGGCCTGGATATCAAGGCTCGATGCCAGGTCTCGGACACGGCGCTGGACGATGTCCATCTCCATCTCGAGAGTCGATGGGCTCGGGAGCACCACAATATTGAACCTTCGTTTCAACGCTGCCGACATGTCGTTCACTCCTCGGTCGCGTGTATTCGCGGTCGCGATCACCGAGAATCCTTTGGTCGCGGGCACCTCCTTGGACAATTCAGGAATCGATAGCCGTTTCTCGCTCAGGAGCGAAATCATGGCGTCCTGCACCTCCGAAGCGCACCGGGTAATCTCCTCAAAGCGAGCGATGCTCCCCGACTCCATCGCCCGAAAAATCGGGCTTCGAATCAGGGCTGCATCGCTCGGTCCGTCGGCGATGAGCATCGCGTAGTTCCATGTGTAGCGAATCTGTTCCTCGGTGGTCCCTGCGGTTCCCTGCACCACTTTGGTCGAGTCGCCATGGATGGCCGCTGCTAAATGCTCTGAAAGCCAACTCTTCGCGGTTCCGGGTTCTCCGATGAGTAGCAGGGCTCGGTCCGTCACCAGGGTCGAAATGGCGATTTCGACCAATCGAGGGGCGCCGATGTACTTGGGGCTAATCTCTTTGCCGCCCGCTTTGCCACCGCAGATGTAAGTCAGCACGGCGCGCGGCGACATTCGCCATGACGCAGGCTTGTCATGACGATCGGTCGCGATCAAGGCATCGATCTCCTCGAGGAACAGCTCTTCGGCAGGTGCCCGCAGCACATTAGCACTCGGCGGCGTCCCCGGTTCGGTATCGGTGCCTTCGTTCGCTTTCTTCTTGGCCATTCGGCATGCTCTCCTGCAATGGTGATGTGAATGGAATAATTTCTAGGATGTCGGTGAAGCGACCGTTGCCATACGCTCGCGAATCGCATCGATGCAATCCAGCAGTTCTCGCTGATAGCCCGCGAGCTTCTGCGAGTCTGCAATCATCGCCTCCAGGGCGGGAATGGACGAAGGGGGCAGCAAGCTCGCCAGACGAATCAAGCGGTGCGCGACGTGGTTCATCCCCCCCTTGCCAATCGTCGCTTCGAGCTGATGGACGATCAACTTGTCGAAGTCCGGGTGTTCGCTGTCATGCATCGCGCATCCGACCGCGTAAAGCTCATTCCAGTCCTTGCGCTTGATGCAATCTTCCCATCGAGCGATCAGATAGGCGTGCAGATCGACGTTGTTGGGGATCGCGTTTCCGTACACGACTTCGCTCAGGTTGTTCCGAATGGCCAAATCGAACCAGGCCGGGTCGAGCGGCGTTCTCGCAGAGCGAGTCGGGAGGGTGATCAGATGAAGGATTCGGTTTCTTTGGATGAGCGTGTCGAGCAATTGCTGACACCGGACGTTTTCGTCGGTGTTTTTCTTGGCCTTGCTTTTTGCATAGGGAGCGAAGATCTCGAAAAACTCCCGAGCTGACAATCTGTTTCGAGCTGCCGTGGCGATTCGACCAAAACACTCGGGGGGCAACCGATCGCGGTTTTGGATCAGGTAGTTCACTCCGGCATCCCCAGCTTGGGATAATTCCTCGACGAGCTTCTGGATGACATCCAAACCGCCCACTTGTGCCCTGATGGACAGCAAGGCGTCGGACCGTCCGAGAACCTCCATCATCAGGGCTGAATACTTCTGGCGTTGCGGATGGATAATCTCCAGCATGTAGATAATCCGCTCGGCGATCGCGCGAAGTTTGGTTTGGTCATTCTGCGCGAGCAACTCTTCGACCGCGGGCGTGATTTTTTTGGCGGCCTCGCTGGCCAGGGGATCGGAAACGGTTTCCGTGGTCGACCTCGCGAGCAACGGTAGATCCTTTCCATCGAGCATCGGCAAGAGAGACTTCAGGGCTAGATCGTGATTGGATCGCACCAAGGCCGCAATGGCTGCTCCGCGAATGTCTTGGGAACGAGATCGGGTTTGTTCGAGCAGAAAGGTGAGGTCTTTCTCGCTGCTGTCCAAGCATTGGATCGCCGCAAGCTTGACCTCTTTCGATCCTTCGTCCAACGCGCGCATGACAAATTCGCGTGCCTCCGTGGGTGCAAGCTTGTGCAGCAAAAGCAATCGGCGGCCCTGTCCAGCTTTGCCCTTCAGGTCCAGCGAATCCCTCAACTCCGACGCAATCGCCGGTCCGAACAATGGGAGCACTTTGTCGACGATGAATTCGGCGATTTCGGAGTAACCATCGTCCATGGCCTGCAGCGTCGGTCGAATCAACCGAAGGTCGTTGAACAGGCCCCTTTCATACGCGTCTGTGATCAACTCCAATCGCCCCGAACCTACGGAAGTCAAGGCATCGATCAGCGGCTTGAGCACCCGAGCGCTGGTCTTGGTTTGCAGGGACTGGAACGGCGATGAAGGCAACTCTTGCCATTCCCCCTCGATACCTGTCGCACCTTGCGTGTACAGGATCGACGTAACCAGGGCGCTCAGTTCCAGCAACGCCGAAGCCGACGTCTTTTCATTCGATGCAACCAGTTTCTCGACCCCATCGGCTACCTTGGCAAATACTGGGGCCTTCTCGCCTGACTTCCGAAGCGGCTCGATCAACTTCTGAAGGCGAAAATCTCCCGGCGCGATCACGCTGCCAGCGATCGCTAATCGGCGAACTTCCATGTAGAGATCATTCAGTACGGCGATACTCATGGCACGTCCCTTGACCTAAAGCGTTAAACGCAGTACTTCGCTCGACGAGACGATTCCAAGCGGCTTGGCCTCCAACCGCTTGCTGTCCAGGTCGTGCCGAAAGCGAGCCACCATCACCTGGCCGCGCCGCAAGCGATCCGGTACCAGCTTCAAGGCTTGCAGGCTCGGTGGCTCTTCCTCCAGGCCGCGATCGGTGAGCGTCAGCCGATTTCCCTGCGAGTCGTCGATGACCAAAGTGTCGCCGACTTGGCCGATGCGCGAGTAGCCCAACAAATAGACGGGCTGCCGCTCCGACAGCGGGCCTTTGAGTCCACCCTTGACCAGCTTGACCAAGGCCGAGAAATCGCGATGCGATGCATTGGCGATGGCTGCATAGTCCTCGGGAGTCGCTCCTCGAGCCGTGTGACCATCCCAACGAATGCGAGGATTCTGTTCGCCAGGATAGATGAACAACTCGGGAATCTCGGCAACTTGGAAAAAACTATCTTCGGAACGAATGAACTTCACCGCTTTGTAAGGGCGATAATTTCTGGTGGTGTACAGCGTTCCTTTTTGGAGGTCGATCCAGATCCCCGTATCGATGTACTCCTGCCTGGCGATGTCATCATGGGTGTGAAACGAGAGTTGCATGAGCGAGCGGTGGGTTTGCATCAAACCCGCCTCTCTCAGTTCGCTCAACTGCCATGCATGCCCTAGCCACGCCGCGATTGTGGAATCGGTATCCGCTTTGAGTTCCGGATCCGCCAACCGCTTCTCCAGGTAGGTTCGCCCGAACTTGGCCAGCGCGTGCAACCGCGACAGTTGATCGAGCGCGTTGCTGTAAATGCCCTCTCGGTCGGTCGCGGTGTTTCGCGTGTCCGCCGACTCGTCCTGGAAAAGGGTGGTGTAGGATCGCAGGGCGTATTGAGCTCCTGGCAGGAAGACGTCACCTAATTGCTTGGCTCGCTCCTCGATCTCGCGAGCGCTCTTGGCATTCATATTGCCGATGCCGATGGTCACCAGATTCTCGGTCAACTGTTCGAGCAAACCGATTCCGTCGATTTGAGCCCGGATCTTTTTTTGCAGAGCCGATTTATTGACGGTTCGGGGTTTGGTAGAAACCTCCTTTTTCTTGGCATCGCGAAGGACTGCTTTGTCCCGCTTCTCTTGCAAGTGGGAGGGGAGCTCCGCAGCAACGAACGACTTCGGATTCTTGAGGTAAACGAACATCAGCCCCAGGCAATGTTTGCACGGAAACAATCGGCTGGGACAACTGCATCGATACACGGGGGTGTCGGGATTGGCAAAGTCACACGAACATTCGTAGGGGGACTTGCCGCTGCCGGCGCAATGGGCGACTAGGACCTGCTGATCGCTGGAGATGCGGAGCTGGGAGTAGCTGTTCTTCAGCTCCAAAGCGCGACCGTTGTTGTAGGAATCCAAGTTGGGCGCCGCGGCTTCGATAAAAGCTTCGTCGATCGAAATCATTGCACAACTCCGCATCTCAATCCGGGGAACCCACCGGTGAATTATCTCCTTTCAATGACCGAGAAGCAACCAGCCATCCGAGGTGCGGCTCCATGCGTCGCTCCTGCAAGGAGCGTTGGCCCTCGCCGTCGGCTATGGATAAAACCGGAGCAAACCGACGCGCTGGTCGAGTTTTTTTGCAACAGCCGTTTTTTGCGATGGGCAAAATTCGATCGTTATGCACCCTCGCCGCGCGTCATGTCGATGACCGTGATGCCTCGATTGGGGTAGTTGCCCATCTCGGTCAACAACTTCGCGCCACGACTCAAAGAGACGGTGTCGGTTACCAATCGCGACGGATCCAAAGCTCCGGAAGCGATCAACCGCAACATCCGCGGGTAATCGATCGCTTGCATACCGTGGCTGCCGTAGATCTCCAGTTCGCCTGCGATGACGGCGGACATGGGGACCGGCGGATTCGACTGCGATCCCAGCATCAGGCCGATCTGCACATGCCGGCCCCGCTTGGCCAGACAGGATATCGAATTCCAACACGTCTGGTGATGTCCCAACGCATCGATCGATACGTGCGAGCCTCGGCCCGTAATCTCCCGAACACGCTGCACCACATCCACGCAAGCGGGGTCGATCGTTTCGGTCGCTCCCAAAGCCGTTGCCATGGCTCGCCGCTCACGGCTTGGATCGACAGCAATCGTTAGTCCGCCGACTGCTTTGGCAATCATCAGCGCGGACAAACCGACGCCGCCGCAACCATGGATCGCGATCCATTCGCCTGCTTTCAATCGAGCTTGATCGACCAACGCGCGAAAGGAGGTTGCGAATCGGCAGCCGAGGCTGGCTGCCGCGACGAAGTCGACCGCTTCGGGCAAAGCGACCAAGTTGACATCGGCATGTCGGATTTCGACTTGCTCGGCAAAAGCGCCCCAGTGAGTAAAGCCTGGCTGCGAGTAGGAATCGCAAATATGCGTATTGCCGCGTTTGCATTCCTCGCACGTGCCGCATCCGCAGCAGAACGGAGCGGTGACGCGATCCCCGGGCCGCCACTGTTGGACGGCCGAGCCGACAGACAATACCGTTCCCGCGAGCTCATGACCCGGGACATGCGGTAGTTGGACCTCCGAATCATGTCCCATCCATGCATGCCAATCGCTCCGGCAAATACCGCATGCCCGCACGTGAACAATCGCACCATCGGAGTGGGGCTCGAGATCGGCCACATCGCGCAATCTCAGAGGGGATTGATACGCTTCAAACACAGCCGCTTGCATCGTCATCCTTTACTCCATCGCATTTCCTCACCTTAGCCTGCCGTCGGGAGTGTCCCTGGCCATGCATCCACCGCATCGGGAGCAGGGGACGTGACTTCTCTCCTGTGCCCGGCGAACCAATAGTCCAAATACAGATAGATTACGGGGGTGGTAAAGAGAGTGACGGCTTGGCTGACGATCAAGCCGCCGACGATCGCGATTCCCAGGGGTTGCCTCAGCTCTCCTCCGTCGCCTCGCCCGATCGCCAAAGGAATTCCGCCGAGAATGGCCGCCACGGTGGTCATGGTGATCGGCCGGAATCGACGCAGGCACGCTTCGTGAATCGCATCGCGCGCACTCCAGCCGCGCTCCTGCCTCAACGCGATGGCGAAATCGACCATCATGATCGCATTCTTCTTGACGATGCCGATCAACAGCAGGATACCGATCAGACCAATCACATTGAGCTCGATACGAAACAGGATCAGCGCCAGGATGGCACCGACCCCGGCAGAGGGAAGCGTCGAGAGAATCGTGATCGGATGGATGAAGCTCTCGTAGAGAATCCCGAGCACGATATAGACCGCGACGATGGCCGACAAGATCAACAGCGGTTGATTGGACAGCGACGCCTGGAAGGCTTGAGCGGTTCCTTGAAAACTTCCCTGGATGCTGCCGGGCATACCGATTTCATTTCCAACCCGTTGAATGATCGGGACGACATCCCCGAGGGCGCTGCCGGGACTGAGGTTGAACGAGATGGTCGACGAGGGAAATAGGCCTGAGTGAGCGACGGAGAGGGACGTGTTGCGGCTCTCCAGCGAGTACAAATCCTGCAACGGAACTTGGACGTTGTTCTTTGTCCGCACGTAGATGTTCTTGAGGGACTCGGGGCCCTCGGCGAACTCCCGTTCGAGGGTCATCACGACGCGGCGCTGGGTCATCGGCAGGTAGATGGTTGAGACGGGACGCTGGCCAAACGCGTCGTACAACGTGTTGTCGATCGTTGCGATGTCGAGCCCCATCGCAGCCGCCATGTCGCGATGGATGACGAGCCGCGACAGTTGCCCCTTGTCCTGCTGGTCCGTATTGACATCGGTGATCTCGGGGACCTTTTTCATGGCCGCCATCAATTTCAGGGTCCACTCGTTGAGTTCCTTCAGGTCGCCGCCTCGGAGCGTGTACTGGAATTGCGCCCCGGAGGGTCGACCGCCGATACGAAAATCCTGGACAGGCTGCATAAACAAATTCGCGCCGCTGATCCGAGCGGTCTTTTTGCGAATCGACGCCAAGATTTCATCGATGGTTTGCTTCCGCTCGGTGAGGGGTTTGAGCGTCACGAACATCCGTGCGCTATTGGTGCCACCCCCGCCACCGCCACCGCCGCCCCCTCCCGTGGAACACAAGACGCGTTCGATCGACGGCTCGTCCTTGACCGCGTCGCCAAAGCGTTGGACCAATTCCACCATCGACTGGAACGATGTTCCCTGGTCGGCCACGATGCTGCCGACCAGGCGGCCTGTGTCTTGTTGTGGAAAGAACCCCTTCGAGACTCGCACATACAAGTACACGTTGAACGCGACAATGCATGTAAAAGCGATCATCGTCCAGCCAGGGAAGCGGAGGACCACATCCAGCATCTTGCCATAGGCGTGCTCCATCCAGTATCGGTTCCGATCGGAAGCCTTGTGTCCCGTCGGCTTGAGCAGGATCGCGCACAGCATCGGCGTCGTGGTCAGCGAGATCACCAGCGAAATCAAGATCGCGATCGACAACACGACAGCGAACTCCCTGAACAACATCCCGACCACACCGCGCATCAGCAGGATCGGGATAAAGACGGCGATCAACGAGACCGTAATTGAAAAGACCGTAAAGCCGATCTCGCTGGCACCGCGGATGGCGGCATCGAGCGGCTTCATCCCTTTCTCCAGGTAGCGGCTGATATTCTCGGTAACCACAATCGCATCATCGACAACGAAACCCGTCGAAATCGTCAACGCCATCAGCGATAAGTTATCGAGGCTGTATCCCAACAGATACATCACGCCAAAGGTGCCGATCAACGAAACCGGCACAGCGATCGTCGGGACGATCGTGGTCCGAATATCCCGAAGAAACAGATACACCACTACCACGACGAGCAGAATGGAAATCACGAGCGTCTTTTGGACTTCATCGAGCGATGCGCGGATGGTGGTCGAGCGATCGAGCCCGATCCCAAGATCGATCGCCGCAGGCAATTGGGCTTTCAAGACAGGCATCATCTCCTTGATGCGGTCCACGGTCTCGATGATGTTGGCACCGGGTTGTCGAAAAATCAGCAGACTGATGGAAGGTCTGCCGTCGGCCATCGCAAAATTTCGAATATCTTCCACGGAATCGGAAACGTCGGCGATGTCCTGCAGTCGGATCGGGGCGCCGTTGCGGTAGGCGACAATGAGAGGCCGATAATCCTCGGCCGTTACCAATTGGTCTGTGGTGTTGAGGGTCCAGTGGTTGCCGTCGGCATCGAGGCTCCCTTTCGGTCGATTGGCATTCGAGGTCCCGAGCGCGGCGCGGACATCCTCGAGCCCGATATTGAGTTGGTTGAGAATCGTCGGATTCAATTCGATGCGCACCGCCGGGTTCGAACCCCCGGTTGCAAAGACTTGCCCGACACCGGAAACCTGCGACAGCTTTTGCTGGACAATATTCGTGGCGAGCTCATACATCTGCGGTTTCGAGTAGATCTCCGAAACCATCGTCAGGAGCATAATCGGGGAATCGGCGGGGTTCACTTTGCGATACGACGGATTGTTCGGAAGATTCGCAGGCAACTGACTGCGGGCCGCATTGATCGCAGCCTGGACTTCGCGAGCCGCGGCATTGACATCGCGATCCAGTTCAAACTGCAACGTGATGGAGGTGGAGCCCAGTGTGCTGGTCGAGGTCATTTCGGTCACCCCCGCGATGCGGCTGAGGGACCGTTCCAGCGGGGTGGCCACGGCCGAAGCCATGGTCTCGGGACTTGCTCCCGGAAGCGACGCGCTGACCGAGATCGTCGGAAACTCCACCTGTGGCAGGGGCGAAACCGGAAGCAGAAAATAACCCAGGGCCCCCGAGATCGTGATGGCGATGGTCAGAAGCATCGTTCCGACAGGTCGCCGAATGAAGGGAGTCGAGAATTGGATCGCACCGTGTGTCGTCATGCGGAGGTCTCCGCAGCCTTGGAACGATCTCGCGAGAAGCGATCAAACCACAGGTAGATCACCGGCGTGGTGTAAAGCGTCAACGCCTGGCTAAAGATCAATCCACCGATGATGCAGATCCCCAGAGGTTGCCGAAGCTCCGCTCCGACACCGAAGCTGAACGCGAGCGGAACCGCACCCAGCAACGCTGCCATCGTCGTCATCAAGATCGGACGCAACCGCAACAAGCTCGCTTGAAAGATCGCATTCTCCGCCGACAGACCTTGGTTCCTCTGGGCCTCCAACGAAAAGTCGATCATCATGATCGCGTTCTTCTTGACGATCCCGATGAGAAGGATAATGCCGATGATGGCGATCACTCCGAGATCCATTTCGACCAGTTGCAGGGCCACCAAGGCCCCTACGCCTGCCGATGGCAAGGTCGAGAGGATCGTCAGGGGATGAATGTAGCTCTCGTAGAGAACACCGAGGACGATATAGACCGTGACCAAGGCGGCCAGAATGAGAAGCGGCGTTGTGGAGAGGGATCGCTGGTACGCCTGGGCTGCACCCTGGAACGCACCGATCATGCTCCGCGGAATCTCCAGATCGGCCAGGCTCTTCTCCACGGCTTCGACCGCTTGCCCGAGCGAAACCCCGGGGGCGACGTTGAAGGAGATCGTCACCACGGGGAATTGGCCCTGGTGGTTGATGGACAGGGGGGCGTCGCGATAGTCGACGCGGGTCAAGGATTCCAAAGGGGTCGATCGACCGGTTGTGGTCTTCACATACATCGACCCGATGTCCGACAAGCTGTTTCGAAACTCCGGCAGGACTTCGAGCACGACGCGGTATTGGTTCAACTGCGTGAAGATGGTGGATACCTGACGCTGGCCGAACGCGTTGTACAGGGCATCGTCGATCATCAACGGCGTCACGCCCAATCGAGACGCCGTATCCCGATCGATCACCAGGAGGGCTTCCTTGCCCGCGACGGCCTGATCGCTTGCCACATCGCGCAGTTCGGGCTGTTGGCGGAGCTTGTCCACCACGCGCGGGATCCATTCTTGAAGCTCCGCGGGGTTCGCGCTTTCGAGGGAATATTGATATTGGGTTCTCGAAACGCGCGTTTCGACCGACAGATCCTGGACCGGCTGCAAGAACAGGTCGATCCCTTCGACGACGGCAGCCTTGTCCGACAAACGAGCCATCACTTCCGCGATGGATTCCTTGCGATCGTGATGGGGTTTGAGGTTGATTTGGATGCGGCCGTTGTTGAGAGTCAGGTTGATGCCATCGATGCCGATGAAGCTGGCGATACTTTCCACGGCAGGGTCGTCGGCAAGGATCGCATTGAGTTGCGACTGCTTTTCTCGAATCCGGTCGAAGGAGGCGTCTTGCTGCGTCGCCGTGGTGCCCAGGATTACGCCTGAGTCTTGCAATGGAAAAAAGCCCTTCGGGATGTAGATGTACAGAAATATCGTAGCGGCGAGGGTTGCCAGGAAGATCATCATCGTGAACCGTTGATGCCTCAAGGTCCAGCGCAGCGTCACATCATAAAACCGCAGCAGACGCTGGAAGAACCAGCCTTGGGCTTCTTCGCGATGCTGCTGCAATTCCTGTTTCGTTTTTCGTTTGAGCAGAAACGCGCACATCATCGGAGTCAGGGTCAGAGAGACGATCGCCGATACAAAGATCGTGACGCTCAGGGTGACCGCGAACTCGCGGAAAAGTCGTCCCACCACATCCCCCATGAACAACAAAGGGATCAAGACCGCGACCAACGAAACACTCAAGGAGACAATCGTAAATCCGATCTCCGAGGCGCCTCGCAGCGCAGCAGGAAGCGGTTCCATCCCTTCCTCGATGTAACGCATGATGTTCTCGATCATCACGATCGCATCATCGACGACGAAGCCGGTGGAGATAGTGAGCGCCATCAGGGTGAGATTGTTCAGCGTGTAGCCCAGCAGGTACATGATCCCGAAAGTGCCCACGATCGACAGCGGGACTGCAGCGCTGGGAATGATGGTCGCACGAGGGCTGTGCAGGAACAGAAAGATGACCAAGACCACCAAGCCTATCGTCAGGAGCAATTCGTGCTGGACGCTTTCCACCGACGCGCGGATCGTGGTTGTGCGGTCGGTCAAAACATCGACACGAATCGCAGCCGGCAGCGATTCCTTGAGCTGCGGGAGAATCTCTTGAATCCGATCGACGACGTCGATGATGTTGGCGCCGGGTTGTCGCTGGATATTCAACAAGACGGCCGGGGTGGTGTCTCGCCATGCTGCTTGTCGGATATTCTCGACGTCCTCGACGACATTTGCGACATCGCTAAGTTTGATCGGTGCGCCCGCGCGGTAGGCAACGATCAGTTCGCGAAACTGATCCGCCGTGAACAGCTGATCGTTGGCCCCGATGATGATCGATTGCTTGGGACCATCAAAACTCCCCTTGGCTTGATTGACGTTGGCGGCCACCAAAGCGACTCGCAGGTCATCCAGGGTTAGATTGACGGCAGAGAGGCTGGTCGGATTGGCTTGCACGCGAATCGCGGGCTTTTGTCCGCCGGAGACGGTGACTTGTCCGACTCCCTTGACTTGCGAGAGTTTTTGCGCCAGCCGCGTATCGGCGAGATCTTGAATGCGCGGCAGTGGGATCGTATCCGACGAGAGAGACAGGGTCAGGACCGGTGCGTCGGCAGGATTGACTTTCGAATAGATCGGCGGGTTGGGGAGATCGCGAGGTAAAAAGTTGCTGGCGACATTGATCGAGGCTTGAACCTGCTGCACCGCAACGTCGATGTTGAGCTCCAGCGCGAACTGCAAGGTGATCACCGAGCAACCTTGCGTGCTCGAACTCGTCATCTGTTGCAAGCCGGGTATTTGGCCGAACTGTTTTTCGAGCGGTGCCGTGACCGAAGAGGTCATGACCTCGGGGCCAGCGCCGGGATAGAACGTAACCACTTGGATCGTCGGGTAATCGACCTGCGGCAAGGCCGCGACGGGGAGTTGGCGATAGGCCAGCCATCCGCTCAGCAGGATCGCGACCATCGACAGAACGGTCGCAACGGGCCGCAGGATAAAGAGACGCGAGATGTTCATCGCTCAGTTTCCTAGCGCTTGGCCTCGCCCGGCAGGCTCACCTTGGCTTTGGGCTGCAGTTTGTCCGTCCCCTCCGTGACCACCCGCTGGCCCGGTTCCAAGCCTGTTTCGATCACGGATTTTCCGCCTTCCGAGAAGGCGACGGTCACGCGTGCGATGTCGACCGTTGAATTCTCTTGGACGATATAGACGTAGAGGAAATCGGCACCGCGCTGCACGGCGGAGGAAGGAACGACGATGGCATCCTGCCAACTTCGAACGAGCAACCTCACATTCACAAACTGATTCGGAAAGAGCGAGCCGTCGCTGTTTTCGAAGTTCGCTTTCAGCCGCAAGGTTCCCGTGGTCGGGTCGACTTGGTTATCGATGGCCGTCAACATTCCCTCGGCAAGCCGATTTTGAAAGCTGCGATCGTAAGCGAAGACCGGCACGGAATTGGACGTCGCAAGCTGTTTTTGAACGCGCGGAATCTCGTCCTGCGGGATCGGAAACAGAATCGAGATCGGTTGCAGCTGGGCGATGACGGCCAAGCCTCGCGGATCGTTGGCTTGAACAATATTCCCTTGGTCCAGGATGCGGAGTCCGACGCGTCCCGAGATGGGGGCCAGGATCGTGCAGTAGTCGAGTTGCAGTTCGGCGTTGGCGAGGGCGGCGCGATCGACGTCGACGACCGCTTGAGCTTGCTTGTAGGCGGCTTCGAGTTGGTCCCGTTCCTGTTCGGAAAGACTCTCGCCCGCAGCGAGATTCTTGGCTCGCTCGAAACTCAGGCGCGCCAGTTCGAGCGCGGCTAAATCCCGTTGCAGTTGCCCCCTCGCTTGATCGCGGGCTGCTTCAAAAATGCGAGGATCGACTCTTGCCATCAACTGACCCGCGTGGACCATTTCCCCCTCTTTGAAGAGGATTTCGACCAACTCACCATCGACCCGACTGCGCACCACCACATTGTTGAAGGCGGTCACCGTCCCCAAGCAATTGATAAATTGCGAGACCGCTTGGCGCTCCACGATGGCGGTGCTCACCAAAGGAGGCCGGGGGTCGGGGCGAGAGGATTTCGAGGCCGGCCGGATCCATCCATCCACGATCGGTTGCCAACGCTCCTTGGTCCCATACAGGGCTCCGGCGAGAGCCAGGATCGCGATCGTCGAAAAAATTCGGTATCCCCAAGTCCGCTTGGTCAGCGGGGGATGCGACGCGGGGGCAATCTCCAAGCCGACCGATTCCGGGGATGTTACTCCCCCCCGCTCGACCTCGCGCGTCGTTGGTCCCCCAATATTTTCTTGGGAATTGAAAGAAGGCTGACTGGACATGCTCGGCCGAAGGAGGGGTGGGGGAGGGTCGCGATTGAGAAAGAACCAACGGTTGCCGAACGGGAATCGACTTGATCTGATTGTAGTCCGCCGATCCAAAAAACGTTACCCTTTCGCGAGAAACACCCTTCCAACCATCGAAAGAACAACGCCATGCAGCCTTTTCCCGAGTTTTCCCTGCCGAGTGACGTTTCTCTCCCCGAATCCCAAGGGGGCGGCCGTTTGGAGCTGGCGTTGCGGTTAGCGGAATCGGCCAGTCGAGCCACACTCCGCTATTTCCGAACCAATTCGTATCAGGTCGAGCGCAAGAGCGACCGGTCTCCGGTGACCCGTGCCGATAAAGAAGCCGAACAGTTGGTCCGCTCCATGGTGGCGGAGTCGTATCCCGACGATGGCATTTTGGGCGAGGAATTCGGCAAGGTTTCCGGACGGAGTGCGTTCGAGTGGATCATCGATCCTATCGATGGCACCAAGAGTTTTATTTCGGGGGTTCCCTTGTACTCGACCCTGGTCGCCTTGACGTTCGAGGGAACGCCTATTGTCGGGGTGATCGCCATTCCAGCGCTCGGCGAACTGGTCATTGGGATCCGCGGCTGCGGGGCTTGGTATGGTCAGGTCGGAGGAACGGGCTCGGAGACCCTCAGGAGAACGCATGTCTCCACCGTCGAGGATTTGGCGGATGGTCTGTTCGTGGTTTCGCAGGTCGATAACTTCGGCAAACGGGGAGCCCACAACGCCTACGAGGCCTTGGAACGCCAATCGTACATCACCCGGTCTTGGGGCGATGGCTACGGGTACTTGCTCGTCGCGACGGGACGAGCCGAATTGATGGTCGATCCGATCGTCAATCCATGGGATGTCGCGGCGGTGGCACCCGTGGTCCTCGAGGCGGGCGGGCGGTTTTCATCTTGGTCGGGCGATTACGATATCCACGCCGGACACGGCTTTGCGAGCAACGGTCTTGTTCATGATACCGCCCTGAAAGAACTTCAGCCTTTCGCCTGACGGGCCTTTCGCCTGGCGGGTGCATCGGTCCCGCAGTGGGCATCGGAACCCGATCCTTGGGAGTGCGGGGCTATTTCTCTGGGCCCGAGAAGACTGGTGAGATCGGAATGGCGCCGCTATGATTGCACGGGTGGATGAGAACATTTTCGGAGCGAGGCATCGGACTTTGATTCACCCAGGGAAACGCGGTTTTTTGGCCCTAGAGGATGGTTCCGTTTACGAGGGCATTTCCATTGGGGCCGAGGGGGAACGCGACGGCGAGGTCGTGTTCAACACCTCCATGACCGGCTATCAGGAGATTTTGACCGACCCGAGTTACCGCGGCCAAATCGTCACCATGACCTACCCGATGATCGGGAATGTGGGAATCAACCCCGAGGATGTCGAGTCGTCGAAACCTCAGGTTTCGGGATTTGTGGTTCGCGAAAATAGCCGAATCTTCAGCAATTTTCGATCCAGAGGCTCCCTGTCGGATTATCTGATCCGGAATCAAATCGTTGCGATCGAAGGGATCGACACCCGTGCCCTCGTGCGCCGCATCCGGGATCGAGGCGCTCAGAAGGGGATCCTTTCGACGGTGGATACAGACCCCCAGTCCCTGGTCGACAAGGCGCGGAAAAGCCCGGGGTTGGTGGGGCGGGATCTGGTCCGCGAAGTTGTCCCCACGGAGCGGCGCAACTGGCAGGAGGGACTGCACGACCTCATGTCTCAGGCCAACCCCCAAAACGGCGAGCGACCGTTTCATGTGGTGTGCTTGGACTTTGGAATGAAGTGGAATATCCCTCGGCATTTGTCGGATCGAGGCAATCGAGTCACGATTTTGCCAGGGACCGAGTCGGCTCAGGAGGTTCTCGACCTCAATCCCGACGGCGTGTTCCTGAGCAATGGCCCGGGGGACCCCGAGCCCTTGGAATATGCCATCTCGACCATCCGAGGGCTTCTCGGGAAAAAACCCATTTTTGGGATCTGTCTGGGACACCAACTGCTGAGTTTGGCGAGCGGTGCCAAGACCTTCAAATTGAAGTTTGGCCATCGCGGGGCGAACCAACCTGTCCTGCATTGTGCAACAGGTCGAGTGGAGATCACTTCGCAGAACCACGGTTTTGCGGTCGCCGAGGAGACGTTACCCGATTGCCTCGAAATCACGCATCGGAATTTGAACGACAACACCATCGCGGGTGTGCGGCACAAGAATGCGTCTGCGTTCAGCGTGCAATACCACCCGGAAGCGTCAGCAGGACCGCACGACAGCAGCTACCTTTTCGATGAATTCCAGTCCCTGATGGGAGCAAGGGGCTGAGTGCGCCATGTTGGCTAAACGAGTGATTCCTTGCTTGGATGTCCATGCGGGGCGGGTCGTGAAGGGGACGAACTTCGTCAACCTGCGGGACGCCGGCGACCCGGTGGAGATTGCGGCCAGATACGAGAAGGAGGGAGCCGACGAACTGGTGTTCCTCGACATTACGGCCAGCCACGAAGATCGCAATATCATGATCGATGTGGTGGAACGAACGGCGGATCAGATTTTTATGCCGTTGACCGTCGGGGGCGGAATTCGAACCATCGAAGATATCCGCGACTTGCTCAGAGCCGGTTGCGACAAGGTATCGCTCAATTCCATCGCGTGCAAAAATCCCGATTTTGTGCGTGAAGCGGCGGAACGGTTTGGATCCCAATGCATCGTCGTCAACATGGATCCCCGTCGGGTGGACAGGAATGGCAAGGAGTTTTGGGAAGTTCACATCCACGGAGGGAGGACACCGACCGGTCTCGAGGTTGTGGAGTGGGCCCGACGGGTCGAAGCGTTAGGGGCCGGCGAAATCGTTGTGACCAGTATGGATCGCGACGGAACCAAAGACGGTTATGATCTACCGATCACCCGGGCTGTGAGCCAGGCCGTCTCGATCCCCGTGGTTGCCAGCGGCGGTGCCGGGCGCCCCGAGCACTTGGTCGATGCGATCCTGCAAGGCGGGGCCGACGCGGTGCTGGCCGCAAGTATTTTTCATTTCGGGGAGTTTACGATCGCAGAGACCAAGCAGATGATGGCGGATCGAGGAATTCTCGTTCGCCCGTGATTCCAATTTATTGAGGATGAGTCACCATAGAATTGGATTGGTCGACGATTCCTGTATTCCTTTAGGACAATTTCCCTATCATGGCTGTTGCTGAATCCCCACGTTCCGGAGCCACTCCTCCCCCCGCCGATTCCCTTGCCGCCTCGCTGTTGCGAGGCAAGCAGGAATTGGAAGTGGACAAGCTCTTCAAGGCTTGCGTGAAACTCGAAGGGAGCGACTTGCACCTCAAGGTCGGCACCCAGCCCATCGTGCGCGTCAAAGGAGATTTGAAGCCTCTGAATCGTCCGCCGATCGACCTCGAGGAAATGGTCCGGCTCTTGATCCCGATGCTCGATGAACGGAATCGCCGCATCTTCGAAGAGGAAGGGGGGGCGGACTTCTCGTACACGATCAATGTCGACGGCGAAAACTGGCGATTCCGGGTGAACATGCTCAAGCAGCTCGGCAAGCCCGGTTTGGTCGCCCGCCGCATCAATAACTTTATCCCCAACTTCGAGGGACTCTTCCTTCCCCCGATTCTTGAAGAACTTTGCAAGTTCGATCAAGGGATGGTTCTGCTGGCAGGGGTCACCGGTTCGGGGAAAAGTACCACCATCGCGTCGATGCTGAACTGGATCAATCGAAATTATCGCAAACACATTTTGACACTCGAAGATCCGATCGAGTTTGTGTACACCGAGGATAAATGCTTGATCAACCAGCGCGAGGTTGGAACGGATGTCAAAAACTTTGAGATCGCGATGAAGCACGCGGTTCGCGAAGACCCCGATATCATCCTGGTCGGTGAAATGCGCGACGAGGAGACGTTTATGACGGCGATCCACGCTGCCGAGACCGGGCACTTGGTGTTCGGTACCATTCACGCCTCCTCCGCACCCTCGACCATCGGTCGTATCCTCGACTTGTTCCCCGAAGAGTTGCACAAGGCCATCCGCAATGCGATCGCGTTCAACATGAAAGGGATTATCGCACAGAAGCTGTTGCGTTCGATTCGCCAAGGCGTTTCGCGGGTTCCAACCTGCGAGGTCATGACCTTCACGCCGATGATTCGAAAACTCCTGTTGGAAGAAAAAGATCAAAAGCTCGCGGACGCAATTCGAATCGGTGCTGCGGAAGGAATGCAGGATTTCACGATGAGTCTCAAGCAGCTCATCGATGACGGCCTGATCGATCGGCCGACCGCATTCGAGGTTGCGCCCAACCCCGAAGCATTGAAAATGGCCCTCAAGGGAATCAACGTCAGCCAGCCAGGTATTATCTAGCCGCATCACAGGTTCCAAATGGTATTCGGACGAAAGAAAAAACAGGAATCGAACGCCGCGACCAACGTGCCGGGCGCCGATGTTCCGCTGCCCGCCCTCGAAATCAAACCGATGGGAATCAGCAAGGACGAAGCGACTGGCTTGATCATCGCCTGCAAGCAATTGCCAGGTTATCCCATCGCTCTGGTCCTGGTTGCTAACGCGATTTCGGGAAGGGCTGACCGAATCCTGATCGACTACTCGGCCCAAGGAGCCGCAGTCCGATACCGCGTCGACGGGATGTGGGAGACGCTCCCAGCCATGGATCGCGTTTCCGCCGACTCAGCCCTCGTCGTCTTCAAGAAAATCCTCGGGCTCAATCCCGCGGAGCGACGTGCGCGACAAGACGGGAAATTCGGCACCAACTTCAAGGAGATCGACTGGATCGTCTCGTTCACGAGCATGGGGGTTCCATCCGGCGAACGCGTCTTGTTCAGCATCGATCGAAAGAAGCCGGTACTCAAGACGCTGACCGACTTGGGCATGCGCGACGGAATGCAAGAGCAATTCAAAACGATGATGAATGGCAACGGCGGCTTGGTCGTCATCAGCGGCCCCGCAACTCATGGCTTGCCAACCACCTGGCGGATCGCGCTGGAGAACGCGGACAAGTTCGTGCGGGATTGGGTTTCCATCGAGAATAAAGCCGACGCCGAACCAGAGATCATCAACGTCACGCAGTATTGCTACGAGAAAGGGACAGCGGATACCCCCACTGCGGTCTTCGAAAAAGTGCGCCTCAAGCAGCCTGATGTCTTTGTCATGCCGTCGCTCATCGACAACGAAGTCCTCGATGCTTTGCTGAATCAGATCACCAAGGAAAAGAAACACGCGGTGACGCGAGTCGTGGCCAACGATGCATTCGATGCGCTGCTTCAAATCCTGGGCAATTACCCCAATCAAGCCAAGACGCTGCTCAAGATCATTCCGGGCGTCTTGAATCAACGGCTCATTCGCCGCTTGTGCGATCAGTGCAAACAGCCCTACCAGCCAACGGCACAACTGCTCCAGAAACTCGGCATCCCGCCGGGACGGGTCAACAAACTGTTCAATCCTTCCATCCTTCCTCCCCCCGAACAACGTGTTGATGCGAAAGGAAACCCTGTCGAGTTCCCGATTTGCAACCGATGCCAAGGTCGAGGTTATCTCGGACGCATGGCGATCTTTGAACTGCTCACGATCGACGATACGATGCGCCAAGCCATTGCCAAGTATGCTGGCAAGCCGGACGAACTTCGCAAATTCGCCAAGACCAGGAATCACCTCAGCTTTCAGGAGGAAGGGATCTTGGCTTGCGCCTTGGGCGTCACCAGCCTGCAGGAAATCCAACGCTTGCTCACCGGCAAGTAATCTGTTTCGACCCCAACTCTCCACGGAGGAATTCCCGTGCGTCTCTGCCTGAGCCTCGTCTTGATGATTTGCGTTCTTGGCACCGCGTCGAAGAGCGAAGCCCAGCAAACCGGTACGCCCCGTTCCCTATTCGCTGCCGATTATCAAAAAAAGTTGGCCGCCTGGATCGGAGGCGATCAGCAGATCCAAGCGCAACGGACGATCCAAGATATCCATGACGCCCAGGAATTACCCAACGGCCATTGGCTCCTGCAAACATCCTTTACCAACGTCATCGAAGTCGATTCGCAAGGAAAGGAAGTTTGGAAATACGAAGCAGGCAAGACCGATCAAGGGGGCCCTATCGAGATCCATGCATTCCGCCGACTGGCCAATGGACTGACCATGATTGCGGAAAGCGGCGCCGCTCGAATCGTCGAAGTCGACCGGGATGGCAAGGTAGTGCATGCGATCCCCTTGGCGATCAAAAACCCCGATGCGCATCGGGATACGCGTTTGGTTCGCCCGACGCCTCAGGGAAATTACCTTGTGGCCCACGAAGCCCTCGGCCTCGCCCGCGAGTACGACCGAAAAGGCAACGTCGTGTGGGAATTCAATGTCGGGTCCAAACTGTACTCCGCGGTCCGCTTGACCAATGGGAATACCTTGATCGGTACGGGCGACGGCCATCGCGTGGTGGAGGTTTCACCCGACAAGAAAGTGGTATGGGAAGTGACCGAAAAAGAACTGCCGGGCGTTCAACTGGCCTGGATTACGATGGTCGACCGTTTGCCCAACGGCAACACGTGGATCGTGAATTGCCATGCTGGTCCAGACAACCCGCAGATCCTCGAGGTTTCTCCCGACAAGCGAGTCGTCTGGTCGTTCAAAGACTTTGATCGATTTGGAAACGCCCTTCCGGTCGCCCTGCCGCTCGAAGTGAAGTGAGTCGATTAGCGACCTAGGCCGGCAAAGGCTTCGGTAACCTTCGAGACGGCTACGGTTTCTTGGGGAGGATCACGCGCCCCTTGACTCCCAAATCAAGCCGGAAAACGGCGCCGGGCGTTCCATCCGCCTTGATGGCCCCCGTGACAAACAATTGATCGTGGTTCGGACCGCCGAATGCGACATTGCTGGTGAGTTGGTTGCCCCCGTCGAATTGACGCACGAGTTTGCCCTGCGGATCGAGCACCTGCACCTGCTTCATCCCATAGTGCGCAACATAGAGATTGCCCCTCGCGTCCAGACACATTCCATCGGGCTGGTTGTCCTCCCACTTGCCGCTGGGGCTCTTGGGCAAATCGGCGAAAACACGCATGGGGCCGACCTTGCCTTGCTCCAAGACGGGATACTCGAGGACGCGATTGAACTGGCTCTCGCCCACCAGCAATCGTTTGCCATCTTCGGTGAGAACAATGCCGTTGGGAAAGGCCAGGCCGGATGCGACCAAGTGGGTCTTGCCCTTGGTGTCGACGTAGTGAATGGTGCCGATCAAGTTGTCTTTGCCCGAATCCCCCGGATCGGTGAAATAGAAGCCCCCCTTGGGATCGAGAGTCAAATCGTTGGGCCCTCGCAACGGTTTGCCGTCGCATTCCTTGGATGCCGGCTCCAGCGGCTTGCCGTCCTTGTCCAACCGCAGAACCGCATGCTGGCTGGCATCGCATACCAAATGGGTGCCATCCGCGAGGACCTTGTGGCCGTTCGGAGCACCGGTCACGGCGAAGGTCGAGTTCTTCCCGTCAAGCTGAAACTTTGTGAGGGTTTTGTCCCAGGAAATGTAACCATGGCCGTCATGGTCGAAAACGACCCCTTCCGAGTAACGCCCTACTTCGAAGAGCTTGACGGGCTGGACCGCATTGTTGGCGGGAAGCTCCTGACCGTAAACCGAGGACAGGGTCACCGTCGAAACGCAAAGCAAGGAAGACGCGAGTTTTGTGAGTTGATTCATGATGTGCATGGTTTGAACCGAGAGAGGAAAAAATTGGGGGCTTGGGTCGCCGCGAAACCGGGATGCCGCAGCCTCGCAGCACGCTTTATCGTATCAAATGCGCATTCACCGTGCGTCTCAAAAACCGAATCGCTTCATCCAATCGTCCCGTTCCTCATCGCTGACGAATCGGTCTTTGCCCGTTTCCTTGGTCTCCTCCGCAGAAAGCGGCCTTGCGGATAGCCCAAATGCAGCATCGACCGCCTCCTCCCACCGATCGTGGTCGTAGACGCGTGCCCCCCGCGCGATCGCTTTGCGTTGGACCGCATGATCCGATGAAATGACCACTAGCGACTTGGGACTCGGATGCGATGCCAGGATCTGCTGGAGCATCTCGTCGGCGCTGGACCAATCCCTTGAGAAGACGGCTTCCATCTCTCGCAGGCGGATCGATGTCGGCAAATGGGAAGGTGCATCCAGCGAGTCGAACACGATCCAGACCGAGGGCCGCTGCTCGGTCGGCACTCGCGAGGCCAATCGCTCTGCGAGAACCTCGCGACCTCGCTGGAGACCGCGATGGCTTCGGTCGTTTTTCTGGGCCCATCCTTGGCCGAAGAGCAAGTTGTAACCGTCGACCAAGAGGCGGCTTCGGTAAATGGCTTCCGGGACTGAAGGCATGTGAGGAAAACAAGCGAATACGAGGACGGGCAGCGCGATGAAACCGCAGATCGGAATAGCGGGGCGCGAGGCGTGCTAGGGCACTTCGCTCGAAACGGATGCGGCGATCGCATCGGCGACCGACTTTTTCCCAAGGGCCACTCGGTCGCCAAAGGGCCCATCGGCGCTCCCCTTGGGCCACGAGTCCGGGTCGGCATACCGACCATCATCCCCATATTGCTGCTGGAGCTGGTGCAATTGGGCTTGGAGTTGCTCAAACCTGGCTTGGATCTCGGCGCGTCGGTTGTCGTTGGGTTCGAACAGCAAATTGCGCTGTTCGGTCGGGTCGTTCGCGAGATCGAACATCTCGTAAGCGTCTTTTTTCCAATAATAGATCAGCTTGTGCGTGGCAGTCCGAATCCCATAATGCGCTCGGGTATTGTGGTGGCCAGGGTCATGGTAGTAGCGGTAGTAAATGGAAGTGCGCCAATCCGGTGGAGCTTCGCCCCGTAGGATCGGCAGGAGCGAACGGCCCTGCATCCAATCAGGAACCGATAAACCCGCTAGTTCCATGAAGGTCGGTGCCAAATCGATATTCAGTACCATGGCGTCGGGAGTGCTTCCTCCACGAATCCCAGGTCCACGCGCGATCAACGGGGTTTTCAATCCGGGTTCATACATGAAACGTTTATCGTACATCCCCAAATCCCCGAGGTACCATCCGTTGTCGGCGGTGTACATGACGATGGTGTTCTCGGACAAGCCGCTCTGGTCGAGATAGTCGAGAATCGTTCCGACACTGTCATCCACACCTTGGACGCAAGCCAAATAATCCTGCATGTACCGTTGATACTTCCATCGCACGAGCGCATCACCCTCGAGGAGCTTTCCATCCACCTCGACTTGCATGGGTGTTGCATTGAGCCAAGCGTTCTTCTCCGGGCCCTGAAGATCGGCAGGCGGGACGAGTTTCAGATCGCGACGCGTCAAATCGCGAGCGATGGTCTGCTCGTTCTCTGGCAATGCGGCAGGACGCGTGGCGTAGTCATCGAAGAGGGTTGCGGGTTCGGGAAAGGTCCGATTGCGAAACATCTCTCGGTGCTTGGTTTCGGGCTCCCAACCGCGATGAGGGGCTTTGTGATGCAGCATCAAGAAGAAAGGCCGATCCTTGGGACGGGTTTCCAGGAACTCGAGGCCGAGCTGCGTGGTGATTGCGGTGCAGTGCCCCTCGATCGTCAGCTGCGACCCCGGTACGAGAAACCTCGGATTCCAGTATTCCCCCTGGCCAGGCAACACGACCCAACGGTCGAAACCGGTCGGGTCCGAGCCCAAATGCCACTTGCCGATCATCCCCGTGTGGTATCCCCCTCCTTGCAGACGCTTGGCCACGTGGTCTCGCTGTCCATCGAATCGATTGAATACCGGAACCCCATTTTGATGGGAATACTGTCCCGTGAGGAGGGTCGCTCGGCTCGGAGTGCAGATCGAGTTGGTCACAAACGATCGCAGGAATCTCGCCCCCTCCCTCGCCAAGCGGTCCAGGTGCGGTGTTTGATTGACCTTCGAACCATACGCAGAAATCGCATGCTGGGCATGGTCATCCGAAAAAATGAATAGGATGTTCGGGCGATCGTCGCCGCGCACGGCACTCGCGCAGCAAGACAAAATCGAGAAAACCGACCACAAAATACAACTTCGGCGCAGTGTCTTGTTCATGAAATTAGGCTGGCGAGAATCGATGGCGGAGCAAGAGACGGGAGTTTGCTTACCGAGCAAAGTATAACGAACGATCGCCAAGCCGTTAGCGATCGATGGATCGGTCACGAATAAACTCGATCAGCAGGGGGAAGGCAGGGGCCGCCATGCCGGAATGATCGCGCCCTTTGAGTTCTACCAGATGAACGTCGGAATGACCCGCGACGGTCAGCATACGCCAAAAGTATGCGGTTTCCTCGTACCTGCCCAGCATCTCGAGATCCCGATCGCCCGTGATCAGCAACATCGGAGGTAAGTTTTTTCGAACGTGATACAGCGGGGCCATGTCGTCTACGACAGGTTGCTGGTCCGGAATGCCTCGTTCGGCTCGAATGGTAAAGTGCGTGATCGAATGACCGCTGAAGGGGATGATGCCGGCCAAGTCCTCGGCGTTGAGACGGTGAGGCTGGAGCCATCGCCGATCCATTCCCACCATCGCGGCTAAATAGCCGCCTGCCGAATGCCCTGCGACGAAAACCTTTTTTCGCGATCCGCCGTAGGATTCGATGTGCTGGATTGTCCATGCGACCGCGGCGGCCGCGTCTTCGATGTATTCAGGTGATTTCGCGGTGGGGCTGAGGCGGTAGTTTGGCGCAACGACGGCGATGCCTTGACCTCGGAGAGGATCCGGGATCGATTTGTCGCCTTGAGTCAAGCCGCCACCATGGAACCAAACCACCGTGGCGAAGTCGTTGCGGTTCACGGGAAGGTAGAGATCGAGCCGACACCGCTCGTGGTCGCGCAACGGGTCCCGCTCATCGACCCGATACGGGATGTCGGATTCGGTTCGGTAGGTCGAATCTTCAGGGGGGCGCTGCGTGTTCCACTTCCAGCCAGCGAAAAGCATCGCCGCGATCGAAGCCAGCAAAAATAGGTGATGGACATGGCGATTGGACAACGCACAGCCTCCGGGAGATCGATAACAACCATCCTCGACGAGGAAAGTTTAGCTCATGAATCGCGACCATGTTTCGCTCGAAACCTCTTCCTGGAC
>JBKDPB010000291.1:0-24038 GCA_046342615.1 Planctomycetota bacterium
GGCGTAGACCTCTTTTCTCTTCATGGCGTCGAAGATGGCTTCACGCGTATTCTCGGTGGCCCAAACGGCGGCATAGCCGGAGGAGGCTTGTTGCCATCCGCGGACGGTCAAGTTCGGATCCAATGGAGAACGAATAACTTCATCCTCCCATCGCGCCGGTTCCGGCTCCACACCCGAATGCTTGCCGAAGAAATTGTCTTCTTCGACCGCACTGAGAGCCGTGTGCGCGTCGGTGCTGCCGATCATCCCGAATTTGAAGGGGTTTACACCCAGTTTCTTTTCCAGCTGCAATCCGAGTCGCAACGCGGATCGACTGTACTCGTACTGCAGCATCTCCTTTTTCTTCAGCTCGGAACCATCGAGATTCGCCTTGTCCCATGTTTCATAATCCGCGAATTCGTCGTTGGGGGAGAGCAACGGATGGGTTTCACTGTCTCCTTTGATCTGCGTAGCCTCGATGATCGGTTCCATGCGAGCTCGAAGCTCCGCCATCTCGCGCGTCAGCGGGTTGCCGTCATTGGTCAATACCGAGAACATGCGTCCGTTGCTTAGATTGCCGTTGTGCGGAATCGCCAACACCTCGGAGCCCGTTTCCTTTTGAAATTTGTCCAGCGCCGTCCAAAGGTCCTCGGGATTTTGGCTGTCGTACTGCGAGAATGGGAGAGTGCGATTGGCTTCGCTTGCACCCCCTCGGAAAACAACGTTGCGGTGCAGGTTGTTCCCGCCGCGCGTCGTGTATTCGTATCCGATAAAGGCCGTGAACCGTCCCGGCTCATTGTACTTGTCTGCCAGGGCAGTGAAGTTTTGCCATGCTTTGCGAACGAGTTTCTCACTCTTGATCGGCGGTTCCTTGTCCTTCAGGGTCGAGATGATTTCCATGGCGGCACTGAAGATCTGGTCTCGGTTTCCCCCAGAAATCATTTGGTACCAACGCTTGCCCTTCTCAGTTTCGAGGATATCTCGATCCCCGCTGAGCAACTGCGGCATCAATCCGTACATTTCGGCGTGATCGGAGATGACTAAGAAATCGAGAGGTCGCGAGAGTTTCGCCCTCACACCGATGGTCGACGTTACTTCTTCCCCGCGAGCGAATCGAAACGCGTCTTCTTGGCCCAGTCGGCACATGGTCCCGGCATCCACGGAGACCGCGGTATGCAAATGGGTATCTCCCCATAGCACTTTCGTCGGATAGTTTCGCCCCGCGTAAGGAGAGAATTGCGGCGATTCAAATCGATGTCCGACCCCATCTTTGGTTGGAATCTGATCTTGGCCAAACGCCTCGATGCTGCCAGCGAGCAACGCACAGCATCCGCAAAGACCCACTTTGAAGAAGATTCTCATGGTGACATTCCTGTTTCGAGCAAAGACGGAGCACTTCGACGGTCCTGCAATATAGCGTCAGTGTTTATGGAGAGAAATTGCATTTCCACAAATATCGGCATTTCATCGATCGGTCTCTCTGGAGCGATGTCCGCACGATTGCTCAAAAAATGCAAAAATTCGCACACCCCAAGTCTCTGTGGGATTCGCGAACGTGGTTGATTGAGTTGCCTGGCACCGGGGTTGCTTCATTGGTGTCATGAACCGAGCATCTTTTTGTTCGCCGAGATACGCGAGCATCTCGGCGAACAAAAGACCGAACAGCTTACCGCGGCTCATGCCATGGCGGCGGAAGCGGCTTTTGACGAAGTCGGGAGGATCAATTCCCAATACTCAGGCTGGACCCCCGCTGCTTCGGTGGGTATTTCTGCAACGTCGCCGCATGGGCGCCAAGTCGATCCACGATCTCATTGAATAGATACGTCTTCTGCTGCGAGAGCGTTGCGCGAGGTCCTGGTGCTTGCTCGTAGCTTTCATGAGGATCCTGGCGAAGGTTGAAAAGCCAAGGTAACTCAAGCTTCGTAGTCGCACCGTAGTACCCATCCCGAATGGCAAAGTGGGCTTTCCACTGGTTCACTCGCACGGCCATTAATCTGGATTCCATGTAATAGATGTACTCGTCCCGAGCGGACTTGTCCGACTTGCCCGTCCAGTAATCGAGGTTGTTGACTCCATCGATGTAGTTCTTGTGTTCAACCTCGGTCCCCAGCTTATCACCTTTGGCAATCCGCTCTCGTATATCGGAGACTCCAGCAGCCGCAGACAATGTCGTGAAGAGATCTTCGTGGCTTTGGATACCGTTGAGTTCCGCACCGGCTGGAATCTTGCCCGGCCATCGCACCATCATCGGAACGCGAACGCCACCTTCCCAAGTCGTCATCTTCTCGGAACGAAAGGGGGTCGTGCCGCCATGCGGGTACGTCGAATGCTCGACACCATTGTCGGTCGAATAGATCACGATGGTGTTATCAGCAACCCCGATGTCTTCCAAGTGCTTGAGGACCATGCCAACATGCTCGTCATGCTGGATAACGCCCGCACCATAGTCGTCGTGGTAGCTGGTATGCTGCTTGACTTTGTCGCGATACTCCTCGGGGACTCGCGTGAAGGTGTGCATTCTGGTAGTTGCAAACCAAACGAAGAAGGGTTTATTGCTCGCCTTTGCTTTGTCGATGAACTTGACCCCCTCTTGGATCAACTCTTGGTCCACGGTCTCCATTCGCTTGCGGGTCAGTGGCCCCGTATCGACGATCCGTTGCTTTCCAATTTTGCCAAACCGCGGGTCGACTGTTTCGTCGACTGTATTCGTGGCATACGTGTGCAGGACCCCGCGTGGACCATGCCGTTCCTTGAACTTTGGGTCTGTCGGGTAATCTTCATCTTCCGGCTCTTCCTCCGTGTTCAAGTGGTAAAGGTTGCCAAAAAACTCGTCATAGCCATGGACCGTCGGAAGGTGTTCATTTCGGTCGCCTAGATGGTTCTTTCCGAACTGACCCGTGGCGTACCCCTGCGTCTTCAGCACTTCCGCAAGCGTTGCGTCATGAGCTTGCAGACCAACGGGGCCACCCACCATGCCTACCGACGTCAGTCCCGTTCGGATCGGGTACATTCCAGTCATGAAGGCAGCGCGACCCGCTGTACAGGATGGATGCGCGTAATGATCGGTGAACATCGCTCCTTCTTTGGCAATACGATCGATGTTCGGTGTGCGGTACCCCATCACCCCACGACTGTAGATACTCAGATTGGTGAAGCCGACGTCGTCGCCCCAAATAACCACAATGTTCGGCTTTTTCGATTGCGCGGTGGCGCTCTTGCTCAGCAACCCCATTAGAACGATCCCAGCGATGGGTATCAGCCAGAGACGATCGCATTTCATTAGAGCAGTGCCCTTTCCTGCTACGTTGTAAAGATGATCCGAAGTGTCGAAGTGACGATCCAGGACTTTCCCTCGTTTGTTGCAAGGAAAAGCCCAAGTAGCGTTTTTGTCTTGTTGTTGTCGCAACTTAGTCCTCCGAAAAAGGACGGACTATGCAGTTTCGGCAGATCGTGGTTTGAATTACAATTTTGCAAGGGAATACAGGGAATTCGCGACAAAAAATGCAGGCGACTATGAGATCCGTTGAATGGCTCAGTTGAATTTCACCGAATACGACGCATTCGCTCAGGCGGTACAGGACGCTTCTGTGGTGATGCGGAACTGTTCGCTAGAGGAACGGCGATGGACTTTGCAATATGCGACTGTGGGAGCTATGCGTCTGCAGCGAGCTTGCGAAGGAGGGGGTACGCTAGCAGAAGGGACAACGGTCAACGACGGCTGGGTGTTCTTCCATCAGTCGCGACCCGTCTGCGCGAATGGACAGTCGGCGACAGACAATGACATCTTTGTGGTTCCGCCAGGTAGCGAGTTTTGCGTGACTAGCAAGAAAGCTCACGAGTGGCTCGCGATCGTGATTCCTTCGTCGTTGCTCTTCCAGTCGCCAGCCGAGTTAGAGTCTGCAACGGGTGCTAAGCCGCGCCTGCTAAAACCGCCATCGAGCGTGACTCGGCAATTCACTTCGCTGCTCCGTCGTCTCCTATCAGAAATCGAAAAAAGCCCCGAGCTCCTAGCGGGTACGCATGCCGAGTCCTGTGTGCAGAGCGAAATACTGCAAGCGACCAAGCACTTATTCAACATGGGCCAAGAGTCTTCTAGTCGCCATTACGGTTACTGGTACGGTCAAACGAAGGCCGTTTTGGAGGCAAAGCTAAATAATTCGTCCGAATCGATGTCCATGCCAGATGTGGCTAGGTACCTTGGCGTGCCTGAGCGAACCCTCCGGTCCGCCTTCCAAAAATGCTACGGACTCTCACCTACGGAGTGCATTCGTATCTACCGACTGCATCAAGCTCGTCAAAGGCTCTTAACAAGTGATGCGGACCAGACAACCGTTACACAAGTCGCTCTCGACCTGGGCTTTTGGGAATTGGGTAGGTTCGCGGGTGCCTACCGAAAACTTTTCGGTGAGCGTCCCTCTGAAACGTTGCATAGGTCCCTCAGAGCGGTTCAAACCTGAGTGCTTGCGCACTTGGGCTAATACTCGATCCCGCCGACCATCCTTTGTCAGCCGAGATGCGCGAGCATCCGGGTTGAAGTGCCCTGCACGTGGCCATGTTTGCGGCAGTTCCGACCGAACTGCTCGCGCCGTTCCGCGACCATGGATTCCCCGTGCGGGGGCAATATGGGAGCGAATCAGCAGCCGATCACTTCAGAAATTTGACGACCAGTGGGATCATCGCGATGATCGCGGCTATGAGACTGATGGGGGGCAGCATCCAAGGCCAATGCTCAGGGGAGAGCCAGCCGCGCAAGCCCAAGGCTACCATGTGGGCCACGACGAGAATCAGGCATACGTACCCCATGCGCTGACTTCGCTTCCATCGCATTCCTCCAATAGCCTTTGGCATCATCGGTAGCGTCGTGATCGCAGGGAGCGACAACGCCCAAAGGGCGATGATCCCGAGGATCAACCCTAGCTCACCTTCGAAATTGAGTTTTCCGTCTTCGGTGAAGTACTTGGCAAAGTACGCCGGCGTGATCAAGCACAGCGAGGCGATCCCGTGCACGGATGCAAGGGAAAATCCGATCAAACCACAGAACTTGATGACGACCAGTTTGCGTCGAGGATCTTTGTCGTAACGCCGTATCACTTTTCCGATCAAATACGAACACGCGACCAGCGCGGTGCCCGCCAGCGCAACCGTCTTGTTCATGATGAACAGCGGAAAATGACTCCAGGCGACCCCGCTGGCGATGTGATAACGGATGACCGCATAGGCTAGGGCGAGCCCAAAAACAACGATCAGCCATCTGGCAGTCGTCGGCTGCCACAGCCGGTGATGTGGCAGGCTCTTCGAATCAGGCTCATCCGTGAGATGGGCATCGGTCATGGCAATTCCAGTTCGATTGTCTTGCTATATTTTCATATTCAGTCGAATCCCTGCGACGATCGCGCCATCGCCACCGGTAAGCCCGCCGAGAATACCGTTCACCCATTGCACGTCCGGCGTGAACTCGATTGCGGGGGTGATATGGTAGCGGTAGTACATTTCGATGTTTTGAGCATCGCGTGGCGCGAAGAGGAATCGCGGGATCGCGCCGAACTCCGAGGATGCACCGGTATAGCCGAATCCCACACCGAATCGGTCCCCCTTGCCGCGTCGGCTTGCCAACGGACTGTTGCCACCGATGCCGAGGCTGACGAACCATGCGGCCCAGTTAGGGTTTCCCCTCGCATCATCCGCGATACTGGCTCGACCGAAAAAGCCCCAACCTTCCGAGTTGCCGCGTTTGTCAGGCCCACCGTAGGTGACCAAATACTGATCAAAGCCGTAAAAAAGCGTGTACGACTCGGAGCGAGATTGGAAGGCGGGCGGGGCTGGCGCGTACGGATAGGTGGGAGGCAGGGGCGTAAAGGTCAGGTCGATCTGGTCGGCGTTCTTGTAAAACCCACCGACATGCTGCTCTCCCGGCAGGCCGAAGAAGTTGGTGTCGACTTGGACTTGGCTGAAAATAATCGCGCCTTGGGAGAACAGTGTGCCGAAGTCCATGAAGTCGGTGCTTCGTTCGATTGTGTCCATCAGCGATACCCCGACGTGCCCCCAATCCTGCGGCATCGCAGCAGCAACCACAAACGTCGAGAGAGGGATCATAGGAACCATCAAGGGATTCGCGACGAACGACTGGTTGAGGAATTGGTCGCTGCCGTCTCCGCCAGCGAATTTGTTGTTGTCGGCAATCCCGATGGTTCTCGTCTTGCCAGCGCTCAGAATGAATTTTTCGGAGAGCGGTTGCACCAGCATAAAATTCGTGCAGTACAGATTCCCCGAAGCCGCTTGATCCACGGGCATTACGGAATTAAAAACGGCCGGTGCCAGTCCCCCTGTCTCGAACGAGACGTTACCCCAACGTCCCCATAGATTTTCCATCGTCAAGAGGAATTTGCTGTGAGGCAATCCTCCGAACTTGTCCATATCGAGCAGGAAGTCGTGACGCGAGTTTCCCGTATACTCAAACGTATCGCCTCCCCCGATTCCAAGGTTGGCGAACTGATCCGGCACGGGAGGATTCACCCCGCCACCGACGCCGAAGAAGAATTGAGTGACGCGTCCGCGGTAACCTATTCCCTCCTCCTTGAGGATGGGGCGGAGCCCATGCCAATCGCCCGTTAGTTTGTCGCGGCAGCGCAAGCAGTTGCATTTTTGCTTGGTTGCGATTGCGGCTCCCGTTGCCTTGCCTTCGCTTGCCCCCTCCATCGGCACCGAGGATCCCTCCGCCGCAGGAGCATTTCCATGCGTATCGTCGAACCCAACGTCCTCAAGCCACTCCGGTACATCCCCGGTCAGGTAATCGTCCTCCAACAGAGGGCGGTCGTCCTGGGCGTATGCGGCGTTGCCCCCCAACACGGCGACAGAGAGCGAAAGAACGTTGACTCCGAGAATTTTGCGAAGGGAAAACGACTTCATCGAATAGTTCCTTGCAGACACGTTGGGCAGGCCACGCCAGCGGTCCCTTCCACCCTGCGCTTGGATCGGTACGTCCGAGTTAGCGAGTTCACACGAACCCAATTGCTAGCAGTGGCTTTGCAGGAATCGCAGCCGATTCATTGAAGGTAACCGTTAAAGTCGCACGGAAACGAATGGATGCCAACGCTAACGCATTCGTTTTCCCAGACGGATTCGGCGATAAAGATCACGTGTTTCACGCGTTGTCAGAAGGCGTTTGGAGGTCGCGAATCGATTGCCTCCGTAGTGACTCGTGCACTCTGCGTCGGTCAACGTCGCGACTTCGCGTTCCAGCCAAATGTCCCGCAGATTCTCGGGAGCATCCTGCCGATTTCGGACGCGGACCTCCCACCATGCATTTTCGCGATGATGGTACGGAGTTAAACCTCCAAACGAAACACGTTTGCCAGGCCCACAAACCCGTTTTGCCTTGACCGACTTCGGGGTTCCAGTTCGAGGGCAGAGGTACATGGCGTTGACTTCAAGCCGTCGGGCCTGCAATCGGGACGGCATCCTGTCGACCGTCGCGTTGTCGACGATGTCGACGTGTCTGCACCGCTTGGCAGCGGTAGCTACGGGGGACTCCGTCATGGTTCGATCGCTATCGCGATGATCGTTCGACTTCAAGAGGCGAACCATGTTCTCAAGGTTCGCGCGGCTCGCTTGCGGAGCGTCGCTCGCGATATTATCGACCCAGAGGAAGGGTCAGAATCGGGGCCTTGGATTCGGTGGACTTCAGGTCCAGCCTCGACACTTCGAGCAGGAGCGCGAAGGTGGCTTTCGTATCCCGGTCTCGCTCGTCGATATAGTACCAATAGCCTTTGTACTGGATGGCCACGTAGGCGCACTCGGGGCAGTGTTTTGATTTTGCGGAACGGACTCGAAAAAGTCCGCCTAACACTTGTTGCCAATCGAAATAACCACCGTTGAAACTGCGTGTGCAAGGAGCCGTTCCGCTCGCTAAGTGTTCTGTGGGCACATCGACACCCTGAGCGACGAAGAAGAGGACTTGAAGCAGTGAACGCGTTTCCAAATCGAGCGTTTCAAGTCCCGTTTCCGGCATGTCCTTTAGGTACGGGTCGGTCTTTTCTGCGGTGAGATCGATCGTCCTCAGGTTTGGGTTTAGTCGAAAGGCGGAACAAAAATCGAGCCAATCACGGTCGCCATCCACCGAAACATCGGCTCGCAAAACGAGCTGCTTTTGACGTCGGATCAAACGGAGTCCATCGCTAGATGTTCTTAACTCGAGGTCGTTTTGAATCGATTCGATCGTGTTCTGCGCGGTGTTTTCGCTGAGCGGCAACCCGCTGGAGACTCGCTCTTCGCGTTCCTCGGTAAATAGTGTGATCAGCTTGCGATCCTGCAAGCGCTGCAGGGCTTGGGCCCCCTCAAGAAACTCTACGTATTCTGGAGGCTCCATGGGCGTCGGACCGCTGGCCGTTTCTGCGTTCGAGACCCAATTGAGATTCTCAAGATACAATCGGAACACGGTCGAGATAGGCCAAGTCGTTCTGGAGAGATAAGCCACACCTTCGAGCGAGATGGGGGAGAAGAGTCGGCGCGTGAATTCCTCGTCATCCAGCGGCGTGTAGCTCAGGGTCGGTCGTGTGGCTCGCGAGAGTTGAGCCTGAGGCAGGATCGAGTTTCGGTAGCTGCCGAAATCACCCGCGCCGGCGGAAGTAAAGAACGGCACAATGCCGAGTCCCGCAGCCAATTCCTGCTGATCTGCGATACTCGAAATGGCGAGACTGCTCGGGGTGTCGACGTAGCGAAGCCGGACGATGTTCAGCAGCAACTGTTCTTCGGACGTCGACTTGACCGCCTCGTTGTACCTCAGTCGGCTATGCGTAAGCGATCGCGGACCGATCGAGCAACCGAGCCCGCTGACCGTGCACACCAAACACAATAGCACGCTAGCAAATGTAGCATGGGGTACAAATCGCGACGCCATGGAGCAAGTATCGACTTTAACGATTCTGCGAATCAGAGAAACTTTGCCGTTGTGGCGTTAATTTGGCATGCAACGCTAGCGTTGCGGCGAGGAGCTAGGCAAGAATTAGGGAACGGCGGGAAAACGGACTGAAGGCCGCGACCGCGAAACCCATTGCACGAATCGTTCGTTGCTCCGTTTTCAGGCCACACCTCTGCACCCTAAAGCATGGCGGCAGAATCGGCTGGAGGCAGCAGTGCGATGGCGTCTTACTGGCCTGGCCGAAGGCTGCCGCCGACCTGACGCGGCGGATATTTCTTGAGGCTTTCGGTATGTTCGCGGAGCGCGTCCTGGACTTGTCCGCCCCAGGCGATCCCGAGCTTCATGGCGAAGTCATTGTTCTTTTGTCCGTCATGCTTTTCGAAGGGATCCATGCGCAAATTGAAGATCAAGGCTGCGGGTCGGTTGTAATCGAAGAAGCCGTCGCGCGACTGAAAATGCGACTTCCAGCTACCGATCCGGACTGCCGTCAAGTCGCGCTCGTTGTAGTAGTAAACGACCTTTCGTGCGGACGGCGCGTTGGACGTCCAATGTTCAAGATTGTTGACCCCATCGATGCAAACATTGTGGGAATTGCGCAATTGCTCCCCGATATTGGGAACTCCAGCCGCTGCGGCAAGGGTTGCGAAGAGATCTTGATGCTCCTGGATGCCGTTGGAGACTTTGCCAGCCGGGATTTTGGAAGGCCATCGAATCAGCATTGGGACGCGAACGCCACCTTCCTACGTGGTGGCCTTCTCCCCGCGGAACGGCGTCGTTCCTCCATCGGGCCACCAGGCCGACATCGCGCCGTTGTCCGTCGTGTAAATCACGATCGTGTTCTCGGCGATCTTCAGCTCATCGAGCGTCGAGAGCAATTGCCCCACGTGCCCATCGTGTTCCATCATTCCGCTCCCGTAGATATCGAACTCGGACGAGAAGGGTTTGGCTAGCTTGGCGTGTTCTGGCTTGAGATGCGTGTAGATGTGCATACGGCTGGGAGCGAACCAGGCGAAGAAGGGCTGTTTGGCTTTGACCGAACGCCCGATAAATTCCTGGGCGCGGGCGAGGAATTCCTCGTCGACGGTTTCCATGCGCTTGCTGTTGAGAGCACCGGTGTCCTTGATCGTCTGCTTGCCGACTCGTCCGAAGCGTGGATCGACGGTCGGATCGTCGCGATCGCTCGCTTTGCAGTCCAGGACGCCGCGTGGGAGATAGCGTTGGTTGAACTCCGGATCGTTGGGCCAATCGCCGAGTTCGGGTTCCTCTTCGGTATTCAAATGGTACAAGTTGCCGAAGAACTCATCAAAACCATGAACCGTCGGGAGATGTTCATTGCGATCTCCGAGGTGGTTCTTTCCGAACTGGCCGGTGCGGTACCCGCGGGTTTTCAGAACTTCGGCGAGGGTCGGATCGCGTGGATCGAGCCCAATCGGGGACCCAGGCATTCCGACCGTGGTCAACCCGGTGCGAATCGGCAGTTGCCCTGTGATGAACGAGGCTCGCCCTGGGGTGCAGGTCGGTTGGGAATAGTGATCGGTAAACAGAATCCCTTCCTTCGCGATTCGGTCGATGTTCGGTGTAGGTACCATCATTCCATGACTGTAGACACCAACGTTCCAGTACCCGACATCGTCCGGCATGATGACCAAGATATTCGGGAGTCCTTGTGCACCGCCATCGCCGCCGCCAGCGATGGGCGTTTTCGATTGCGCCGAAACATGGCTTGGACAACACAGAAGCAGCAACAAGCCGATGAAGACATGTCGTATTCTCATGATTGCCATTTTGTTACCTGCGATAAAAAGAAGGGGAGGATTTCCTTTACGAATGGACCGATTTCCTGAACTCGGGAGGTTGGTCCGCCTCAAGAAGGGTGCCAAGCTGTGACGATTATACCGGATGCGTGGTCTAACACATCCAGGTGAAAAACGTTGCGGGATGGCATGCCAATTGAGCTCAAGCATCTGAAGCCGGCAGCCTGGTTGGTTGGGCTCATGGTCGCTGGCGTCTCAGGTCCTCGCGGTCCCGCCCAAGATCCGGTGGATAGGGTACCCGTTGTTCCACGGGCGATTGCAGAGGAGTCGCACGACGACCTGCAACGCGATGCATCGGCGGACGCATTGCCAGACCTCTCGCCAACATCCGTCGACCGGCCCGCCGATCCGCTTTCGGTCACGACGGATCGGATACGGTTGAAATTCGGACTGAGCGGTGTGAGCCAGACATCAGGCGTGCTGGGTTCGTGGTGGAATCTATCGGAGAAGTACGCACCCGACGCAGGTTACAACCCGGATCGGGTATGGAATGAGTTGTGGATCAAACCTGCGGTTACGAGCGACATGTCTGTGAGCGAGTCGCTTGCGATCTACTCCGGCCTGTCGTACGTCGGTTCGGGGAATATTGGATTCGACGTTTTCGAGCAGGGAAACCAAGGCGTGTTCTCCATCGAAGACGCGTATCTTGGGAGTCGGTTGGGTTCTTCGTCGGAGGAGGGGCAGCTTGACGTTTCCTACGGTCGTCAGGCATACAAAATCGGTTCAGGGATGTTGATCTCGGTGGGAGCGATGAACGGCTTTGAGCGTGGAGCGGTCACATCCTTTGCGCGGCGAGCATGGGAAGAAGCGGGGTTGGTGAAACTCAAGCAAGGTACCGTATCGCTCGAAGGGTTTTACTTGAACCCGAACGAGCTTCCTTCGAGCGACACCCGTACGCGCTTGGCCGGAGCGAGACTGGAGACTTCCCCGACCGTGGACCAGTATTTGGGTTTGGCTTATATGAATGTCTTTGAATCGGAGTATCCGTACGTCAAGGCACCGATCCAGTTCATCCCTCGCGGTCGCGAGGGGCTCAACACGATGCACAGCTACATGCGTTGGAAGCCCGCGCCGGATGTTTTCGAAGGCTTTTATTTTGCCGGGGACTATGCCCACCAGTGGAACGATCGCATCGCGATGTCCAGCAATGCCTTCAGCGGCGAAATCGGTAACCAGTTTGTTCAGATACCCTATACGCCGAAGCTGGTTTATGTGTTTCGATCGTTCCAAGGAGACGATCCGCGGACGGAGCGGTACGAAAAGTTTGATCCTCTATTCTACGAGGGGGCACCTCCTCTGTGGGCATCGGGGAGCAATGGATCGTTTTCGTTTCTCAACTCGAACGTGCAACTTCACCGTTTCCAGTTCAGTTTTCATCCGACCCTGCGCGACACGGTCAGTTTCTATTACTGGCATCTACTCGCAGACCAGGTCAACAGTCCGCTGCAGTTCGGGCAGGCTGGTCGCATCGCCGTTGTCGGAGGAGAACCGGAATTGGTCAGTGGCGTTCCCGACAGCCATCTCTCGGACGATTTCTACGTCGAGAATTTCCGTATCTTGAGTCCGAATTGGTATCTGACAACGGGTGTTGCGGTATCGATCCCCGGTCGCGGGCTGCGCGCCTTGGTCGATGATCCGTTGACCTGGTACGGCGGGCTGTTTTCGCTCGCGTTTCAGTATTGATCTTGTTATCGGATCGAGGGATTTCTTCGAGGGGTAGGGCAGGCACCCCGAATTCTCGACGTACGCGGGTCAACCACGGAATTGGTGCGAGCGCGCAAGTGATCGGACACCCAGCGTCCCCTCGAATGAGGGAATTGCACCTTTGTCCGAGGTTTGCTTTGAAGTATGATCGGGAGCGAAGCGGTGTGATCTGTGTTTAGCGTATGGTAATCATCCTCCCTAAACGAATCGCTCCGCGTTTTCAGCCTTGCGATCCTTGATTGTTATTCACCGGAAGCCCGAACCCGGATGAGCGAGAAATCGAACGTCACTCAGATTCTGCAACGCGTTGAGGAGGGAGACGCCTCAGCCGCCGAGGCTTTATTGCCGCTTGTGTATGAGAATCTTCGTCGAATGGCCGCACGCGAGCTCCAACGCGAGCGGTCCGGCCACACGCTGCAGCCGACGGCGCTGGTTCACGAAGCCTATTTGCGTTTGGTGGATCAGAGCAACGAACCGAAGTGGAGCCATCGCGGGCACTTCTATGCTGCGGCGGCGGAAGCGATGCGTCGCATTCTTGTGGAGAGCGCCCGTCGAAAACGAGCGCTGAAGCGCGGCGGAGATCGCGAGCGGGTTGCGCTCGATCCCGAATTGATTGCGGACACGGCGAGGCATCCCGATGTCTTGGCCCTGGACGAAGCCTTGACCAAATTGGCGGCGACGCGTCCTGAATTGGCGAAACTGGTGTCGCTTCGGTATTTTGCGGGCTTGACGATGGAGCAAGCCGCAAGCGCCCTCGGTATCCCACTCCGAACGGCTCAGCGCCATTGGACTTACGTTCGCGTATGGCTCTTGGAGGAATTGCGGCGTGCAACGTAGCCTCGCCGTAGCGAAAGTTCTTCTTCCATTTTTTTTGGCGGAATATCCGCTTCCAAAACGCATTTCACGTTGGGAGCGATGATTTCTTGGAAAAAGGGACTGGCGATCGATGGACGAACAGAGCATTTTTCTCCAAGCCTTAGAGCGACCTGAGGGGGACGCAAGGGACCAATGGTTGGCAGAGGTTTGCGGTACTGACTCGGCCTTGAAGGAGAGGATCGCAGCGCTGCTCAACCGGGAAGCGGAGAAGGGGAGCTTTCTTGAAACTCCCTTGTCGCCGTTGGATGCGACGGTTCTGCACGACCTTGGAAGTGCAGTCGATCGAGTCGCGGAAGACAGCAACGGCCCTGTCGGGGGCAGGGTGATCGAGGGATTATTGAAGTCGCTCGGGGGCGAATTAGATATTCCTCGAGTCTCTTTGCGAGAGGAAGACGGAGTGGATCCCATTTTGCGAACGGGATCGAAGGAAACACGGAGTTCCCCGGTCGACAGTCGGTACCAGTTGATCGGTGAAATTGCCCGCGGCGGCATGGGAGCGATCCTGAAGGGTCGTGACAATGATTTGGGGCGTGATCTGGCGATCAAAGTGTTGCTTGATTCGCACCGGGATAAGCCCGAGGTTATTCAGCGCTTTATCGAAGAAGCGCAAATCGGCGGACAGTTGCAGCATCCGGGGATCGCGCCGATCTATGATTTGGGCCGTTTCGCAGACAATCGTCCCTTCTTTGCGATGAAATTGGTCAAGGGCCAGACGCTCTCCAAATTACTAAGCGACCGTCATGCGACGTCGGACGAGCGCAGCCGATTTCTTGGAATCTTTGAAAATGTATGTCAGACGGTTGGCTATGCTCACTCGCGCGGTGTCATCCATCGCGACTTGAAGCCAGCCAACATCATGGTGGGTGCCTTTGGCGAAGTGCAGGTCATGGACTGGGGATTAGCCAAGGTCTTGGCGGACGGTGGCGTCAACGACGAGAGGCGGGCACACAGCAAGCATAACGGCCATAGCGTGATTGAGACCATTAGGACCGGAGTTGGTAGCGATTCGCTCGAACGCGTTGGGACCGCAGGGTCCCACACCCAGGTAGGGAGTGTGATGGGAACTCCAGCCTATATGCCTCCGGAGCAGGCACTCGGCGAGGTCCATTCCATGGATGAGCGCGCCGATGTTTTTGCCCTGGGGGCGATCCTCTGTGAGATCTTGACGGGTAAGCCTCCGTACGTTGCCGATGACGGCACTCGTTTGTTCCGAATGGCGATGCGCGGCAAGCTGGATGACTGCTTCGCTCGTCTAGCATCCTGTGATGCCGACGGGGAATTGATCGCCCTGACGAAAGATTGTCTCGAGTTGGATCCAATCGATCGTCCCCGTGATGCGGGGGTTTTGGCGAATCGCGTCCGAGGTTATCTCGAATCCGTCGAAGCGAGATTGCGAGAGGCGGAGACCGAGCGCGCGGCACAAACCGCTCGCGCAGAAGCCGAAGCGCTCCGCCTCGCACAACAGCAACAAGCCACCCGCAAACTGCAGAGGATGCTTGCAGGTCTGGCTGCCGTAGCACTGCTTGCACTGGGGGCATCCGTCGTCGCCGGATTGTTCTGGCAGAGAGCGACCGTTGCCCGCAATCAGGCGCAAGCCAACGAAACGCTCGCCCGAAACAATGCGGAGCGAGCGGACAAAAACGCTCAAGAGGCGGAACAACAAGCGGCTCTGGCCATGGAACAAAGGCAGATTGCCCAACAAAACCTCATCAAGACGCAAAACGCGGAACGCGAAACAGCCATCGCCAGAGATACTGCGGATCAGAAAGCCGAACTCGCCAGTCGCAATCTCTATTTCGCGCAGATGAGATTGGCCCAAAAATCGTTCTACGACTATCGCAGCGTCCAACGCATGCGCGATTTGCTGGGCAACTGGATTCCCAAGAGCGGCGAAGTCGATCGGCGCGGTTGGGAATGGTTCTACCTGAATTCTCTGTCTTATCGCAACGTTCGAACGTTAATCGGCAAAGAGCCGAACCCCCTGCCGCGCGCGGTGGCTTGGCATGCGAAGAGTAAGCGGTTGGCTGACGGAGTCGTCTCGGGGAGAATTCGAGTTTGGGACCTCGATCGCGAGGAGCCGATCCTGGTGCTAACGACTCCCAGCAGCGCCGATGTTTACTGGGGACGCAGATGGATCGCTTGGAATCCCGCAGGGGATAAGCTGGTTGCAGGCTTTGACGACAAAACGGTGCGGGTTTGGGATACGAGAACCGGCGAGGAAATCCTTGTCCTGCAAGGTCAGACATCATCGGTAGTGAGCGTGTCGTTCAACGGCGATGGATCGCGAATCGCCGCTTGCGGCAAGGATGGACTGATATCGATCTGGGACGCGGCAACGGGCCAATTAAGTTCCTCGATTGCGCATCCCTCGGGAGTGAACACTGGCGCTTGGAGCCATGATGGTCAATGGTATGCGACCGGGCACATCTCCGGGGAAATGATCATTTCCGATACAAACACGGGAACCCGCCTCGCAGGCTGGCGGGCGCAACCGGGTTGGTTCCATGGCTTGGAGTGGAGTCCCGACGACAAGAGGATAGCGACAACCGGTATTGAGGGTACCGATCGATTCATGCTCCGAGTCTGGGACGTCGCTATGCAACGGCTCGTGTTTGAGCCGCAACGACACAATCACGGCGTGACCGCGCTCGCATGGGAACCCAACGGGCATCGCATCGCAACGGGTACGATGGCCGAGGAGATCCGCATTTGGGATGCGGAATCAGGGAGAGAACTCAATAGCCTGCGCGGCCATACCGAATCCATAACATCGCTGGCCTGGGGAACCGCTGGCTCTCTCGCTTCTGTCGCCACGAACGGTGAATTGAAGATTTGGAAGTCGATCCAAGATCAGCAAGTCACCAAAGTGCCTGGGGACATCATCTTGCGATCTGTTCGCTGGAGTCCAGACGGGAAAATGTTGGCCACCGCGGACGACAATGGACGAATTCGAATTCGAAATGCCAATACGGGCGAGGAAACGATGACTGTCCAAGCCCATGAACCTCGCAACTTTTCCGAGTTCGAGTACCTAGGATTCGATGTATCCGTTGCCTGGAGCCCGGACAGTAATCATCTGGCATCCGCGGGGCTCGATGGAGTATTGAAGATTTGGGAAGCTGGAACCGGGCGTGAAGTTTCCACTCATGCGATCGATTTCGATCGGGTCTGGTGTGTCGACTGGAGCAAGGACGGCAAGCACATCGCCATCGGATCTCAAGATGGGCACATTCGCATCGTCGAAGCGTTCAAGACCGATCCTCAGGTGCAGAGCCTCATGGCTCATCATGTCGGGGCGTTTGGTGTCACCGGAGTGGCTTGGAGTCCCACAGGGGACCGTCTGGCTTCGTGCGGCAACGATCGACGCATTAAAGTTTGGGACGTTGCAAGCGGCGTCGAACTTTCCAATATGGAAGGACATGGCGGATGGATTTTTAGTGTCGCTTGGAGTCACGACGGGAAACAACTCGCATCCTCCGGAGCCGACGGAAACGTGATCACATGGGATGTTGCCTCAGGGCAGAAGCAGATGAAGTTCCGGAGTGGTCAGGAGTTTGTGATGGCTGTTGCATGGAATCCAGAGGGAAATCGGTTGGCTTCCGCGCACCTTAGCGGAGATATCCAGGTCTGGGATCCTGTCAGCGGAGAGGAGTGCTGCAGCTTCCATATCCCCTTCGCTCGATTTTACGATGTTTCTTGGAATTCGGATGGAGCTCGCATCGCGGCCGCATCGAACCTCGGTGATCTGTGCATCTGGGACGCGACACAGGGTTTCGAAAGAGATCCGACACCGAGGGCACTACCGTATATCGATCGCGCTCTTGCTTTGGGTACCGTGACTGGCATCGATCGACTCTGGTATGCCAGAACCTATCTCCGCGAGGGCAATCGCGAGAAAGCAAGAGAGTCCATGAAGACCGATCTGCTCGGGCTCATGCAACTGGCCAACCTCCATGAGGAGATCGGTGATGTCGCAGTCGCGAGAGAGACGCGACGCCAGGCTCGGACTCTTGCGGAAAAAGAACTGTTGATCGATCCCTCGAACCCTAACGCAGCCGACTCGCTCATCGAGTTACTACTGCGGGAAATCGAGGACAATGCCGGGAGTACCAAGGGCCGAGCATCCGCGGAGGATCCACAAAGCGGCGTCGCCCCTGAGATGGTTCAACCAAGCACCTTCTCGGAGATACGCAAGATGACGGATCGCTGGGGCGCGATCGCAGCGGCGTACCAGCTTCTGGGCGAGGAACTGTCCTTAGCGCGAGTCCTTCGCGATCATCCGAAAGCGAGCCTGTCCCTTGCCGATCTGGATGCTTCGATGAAGAAATGGAACGCAGCGATTGAGGAGTACAGTCGATGGATCACCCCCGAAACCAACGACGTCGACTTGCTCCATAAACGCGGCTCAGCATATTTCGCGGTCGGAAAATGGGAACGAGCGAGAGAGGATTGGCTTCGAGCTGTCGAAATCCGCCCCAATCCGGAGCTGACCGAATCGATCTACGAACAATTCCGGCGTTCGGAGCGTTGGCAAGACGCCCTTCCATTCGGTCGCAAGCTGATCGACATCAACCCCGGCGCCGAGCCTGAACTCGTTTGGCTGAGAATTGCTCCGGTTGCTGCACTGGCCGGCGATGACGCTTATCGCGAATTCTGCCAACAGATGCTGTCTCGAGTCCAAAACACGACCGACTCACTCGTCGCGGACCGTTTGATCAAAGCCTGCCTGCTCCGGCCCGGCTGTATCGATTTGCAATTGCTCCCACATGAACGGATCAAGGAGGATCTTGATAGCGACCGTATTCCCACTTGGGCGAGGCCTTGGGTGTGGGCCACATACGCTCTCTGGGCCTATCGAAGCGGCAATCCGGAGTTGGCTTCGCGTTCCGTTGCGAACTCCGAAGCCCTTCAACCTGCGATCCAAGTGCATCAATTGAACCTCGCGATCCTCGCTCTGGCGGAAGGGGATCTGAACCATCCCGAACCCAGTCGACTCGCCTTACAAGAACTGTCGCAGCTGATGGCACAGGCAAGGCAGTCATCCGATACGCCAGGGACTGATTCCCTGCTTGTGGAGGTCCTCCTGCGCGAGGCACAGGCCAAGGTTCGAAACCCGTGACGATCGATCGGACAACGAATAGGCGAAACGCTTGGAACAACCGCCTTTCTCAACGCGAAATCACCGGACGGCCCACAAAATCTTTCCGTTTCCTGGAGGGCTTCGCCCCCCGTTTTCGCACCTATCTCCAGGAGAGAGGGATTCGACCCATCCAGGCGAATCCCGGTCATCCAAGGAAACACCTCGAAAAACGGGCCAAAGATCATGAAAAAGATTCCATCGCACAGCCGCAGAGCCGCTCGAAACCAGCCAAAAAACACAAGTCGACGCCGACTCGTTTTTGAAATGCTCGAAGAGCGAAAGGTCTTCGCGGCGCCTGTGCTCGATGCCTCGGCCAGCCCGATGCTTTGGGCGACGGAGGGGGTGGCAGACGGAGGCAATACCCAGGTTTACAACCTTGTCAGTGGCAGCGTTTCGGATCCGGACGGCCCGCCCGTTCTTGCTATCGCGATCACCGGGGTCAATAACAGTCTTGGAACCCTCCAATACCGTTTGCAGGGTACAACCGAGTGGCTGACCGTCAACGCCGATCTGATCAACAGTAAGACGAATGAACTCGCGTTGCTTCTCGGGGAAACCACGTATATTCGGTATCTTCCCTTCAGCAACTTCAACGGTTCCATCCGTGATGGGATCACATTCCGCGCTTGGGACCGGAGTAGCGGCATCAACGGTCAGTACACGGTCATCACCAATCCTGGAGGCAACACAGCATTCAGTTCGGCCAGCGACACGGTGGAAATTGTCATCAGGAGTGTTAACGAAGCCCCCAGCTTCGCGCCGCCACAGGGTACAGGGAAGCAAATTGTGCAGGTGGGTACAAGCCAAGATATTGGAAAGGCCGTGGTCCAACAGCCCGATGGCCGAATCCTTATTGCAGGAAGTTCGTGGGATGCGAACACAAGAGCCCAATGTTTAAGTCTGATTCGGCTCGGTCTGAACGGCTCGCTGGATCCCAGTTTCGGTGTCGACGGCAAGACGCTCATACCGATGGAAAATAGCCTCATCAATCTGAAAGGTTTGGTCCTGCAGCCCGATGGGCGGATTCTGATCCTAGGGGCGTACGGAGTTGAGATAAGCCCAGACCTCAGTCTCTTCCGCCTGAATCCCAACGGTTCTCTTGATACCAGTTTTGGTTCCGATGGCAAGGTGAGCTTCTCCTTGAAAGCCTTGTTCGGAGAAGCAGGCGCCGTAACATTACAACCTGACGGCAAAATCGTCGTCTTTGGCCAAGTTCTTGTAGACGACGGAACCGAGATCAGCGGCGTTCGTTTGAATGCCAACGGCTCGCTGGACACAACCTTCGATTCCGATGGTCAAGTGACGGTTCCTCGAGGAAACATGTCTGATTTTCCAACCAGCGCGACCGTTCAGTCCGATGGCAGAATCCTGGTCGCAGGCTACTCTTATACAAGTACCTCAGTCATCGATTTCACTTCGATTCGATTGAACGCGAACGGTTCGCTGGATACGAGTTTTGGTTCCAATGGAAAGAATGTTGTCGCTGTCAGCAGTATCGATGACGTCGGCAAAAGCGTTGTTGTGCAGCCTGATGGCAGGATTCTCGTAGCAGGTTACACGGGTAAGACAACAACGGAAAACAACAATGGAGAATCTTCTAACACCAAATCGTACAATATCAGCTTGATTCGTTTGAATGCAAATGGATCGTTGGATACGAGTTTCGATGCGGATGGAAAACGGATCGTACCATTCGAGAGTTCCCAATCCTACGGACTAAGCGCAACCTTGCAGCCCGATGGTCGAATCCTTGTGGCGGGGTATTTCCTCAATGAGTCCAGTCGCAATTACGACTTTGCATTGATCCGATTGAACACCGATGGTTCGCTGGACACAGATTTCGATACCGATGGCAAGGTACTCGTCGCAGTGAGTGATGGTGCCGATTACGGCAACAGTATCACGCTCCAGCTCGATGGAAGAATCATCGTCGCTGGGATGTGTGATTCGAATAGCTTTGGGGACTTTTGCGCGATCCGTGTGAACTCCGATGGCACCTTGGATAAGACCTTCAACGATCCGCTCACCAGTACACTCGGCGGCTGGATTACCTTCACAGAGAACGGAAGCCCGGTCGTTCTTGACAGCGATGTTCGGATCTATGATCCAGAGTTGAGCGTTACCAATTTCAATGGCTCCACCCTCGCGCTTTTCCGCAATGGCGGGGTAAGAGCGGAGGACCTTTTTTCGGCGACTGGAACCCTCGGTGCATTGACCCAAGGTGGAAACTTGGTCCTCGGCGGAACGACCATCGGCACGGTGACGACCAACAGCGGCGGAACGTTGGTCTTAACGTTCAATGCGAATGCGACCAACGCGTTGGTCAATGCCGCTATGCAGCAGATTGCTTACCGGAATACCGAAACCAATCCGCCGGATTCCCTTCAGATCCGATGGATCTTCAACGATGGCAACACGTGGGATCAAGGCCTAGGAAACGCCATGATCGCGATGGACAAAGTGTCCGTAAACATCAACCTGATCAATAAGGCACCGGTCCTCGACGCATCCAGGAGTCCGTCGCTTGGCAACGTGATCGAGGGAACTGCCAACTCTGCCGGCGCGAAGGTCGCCGATATAGTTGTTAATGGCAGTATCACGGATGCCGATGGAGCAGCGGTGAAGGCGATCGCAGTCACGGGCATCAACACGAGCCTTGGAACCATGCAGTATAGCCTAGACGATGGAAGCAATTGGTTGACAATCGATGCCGCAGCCATCAATAGCCAGACCGATGAACTCGCCTTGCTCCTGGGCCCGACCGCGAAACTGAGGTTGATACCCTTTGGGAATCTGAACGGTTCGATCAGCGATGCGATCACCTTCCGAGCTTGGGATCAGCGCAGCAGCAGGCAGGGTGAGTACACGGTCATCACCCGCACTGGGGGCAGCACTGCGTTCAGCGAGGCGAGCGATACCGCAGACCTCACCGTGACTGCTGTAAACAGCGCGCCTACGTTTTCCCCTATCCAGGGTACGGGGGTAGTGATGGTTTCGATGGGCGGTCGCAGAGATGATACCCGAGGCGTTTCCGTGCGGCACGACGGCCGACTTCTTGTGGGTGGTGGGACGGTCGATGCCGACGGTTACCAAAACGATCTAAGCGCAATCCGCTTCAACGCTGACGGATCCCTCGATTCCAGCTTCGACTCCGATGGGAAATTGATCATCGCAAGCGATGGTGGCAGAGTTCAAGCCAGGGGGATGGCCGTACAACCGGACGAGCGAATCGTCATGGTTGGTGTCGCGCGGCCTCTATCCGAAGGCCCCAGGTTCGGTCTTGTTCGATTGAACCCGGACGGCTCGCTCGATTCAAGCTTTGATTCCGACGGCAAGGCCAATGCATCGATCATGCTCTCCTACGACTACGTCGCGAGTGTGATCGTGCAGCCCGACCAAAAAATCGTTGCGTCCGGCCATTCGTATCACCAGCTCAACCTCTCTGCCATCGGGAGTGACGATTTCAGCGTGGTGCGACTGAACCCAGATGGGTCGCTGGACACGAGCTTCGGGGTCGATGGAAAGGTGATCGTCACCCAGGACAGCAGTGAACAAGCGTTCGCGTCGGTCCTGCAATCCGATGGCCGGCTCCTGGTCGCGGGAGTATCCAAAGCCGGTAACAACAGTGATTTCAGCGTGATCCGTTTGAATACCGATGGAACCTTGGATACCAGCTTTGACAAGGACGGCAAGTTGAACATTTCCCTAGGTAGCGACCAAGACATTGCGCGAAGCATTGTCCTGCAGCCCGATGGTCGGATTCTCTTGGCGGGGAGTTGTTCGGACGGCAGCAAAAACAACTTCTGCCTGGTCCGTTTGAACACCGATGGCTCGTTGGATACCAGCTTCGACAGCGATGGCAAGCTCATCGTGCCTGTGGGAAGCAGTGATAGCGAGGCATACGGAGTGACCGTGCAACCCGACGGACGAATCGTGGTGGTGGGGCGCGCTTTGGTCGATGGAAACTGGGATGCCAGTGTGATTCGTCTGAATTCAGACGGCACGCTGGATACCACCTTCGACAACGATGGCAAGTGGATCCTGCCTTTAGGGACCGGTAATGATCTCGCTTCGAGCGTATCGGTTCAGCCGGATGGTCGGATCGTCGTCGCTGGACAAGCGGGTGGCGAAAATTCCACCAGCCGCTACGCTTTGGTCCGATTGAACGCCGATGGATCTCTGGATACCACGTTCAACGGATCGACCAGCAACACGCTCGGCGGCAGTATCAATTTCACAGAAGATCGAAGCCCCGTCGTACTTGATTCCGACGTGCAAATCTTTGATGCCGACCTTAGCCGCACGAACTTCTCCGGAGCGAGGTTGACCCTCACCCGCGAAGGCGGTTCGAATCCCCAAGACCTTTTCGCTGCAACCGGCAGCTTAGGTGGGTTGACCCAAGGAGCTAACTTGGTCATCGACGGCACGACCATTGGGACCGTGACTACAAACAGTGGTGGAACATTGACGCTGACATTCAATGCCAACGCCACCAACACGCTGGTTAACTCAGCGATGCAGCGGATCGCTTACTCGAACAGCAGCGACACGCCACCGGATAAAGTAGCGATCGTATGGACCTTCAGTGATGGCAACAGCGGATCACAGGGGAGCGGCGCTCCCTTGACTGCGATCGGCAGTGTCACAGTGAACGTCACCGCAGTCAATGATCCCCCCGTTGCGAATCCCGATTCGTTTCGCATGAGGTCAGGTTCCACCAAGGTTAAGGTTCTCAACATTCTCGCCAATGACTTTGATCCCGACGGATCCATCGACCCATCTACGTTAGACTTCGTTGACTTCGAAAACGAGTTTGCAGCGGCAGCACTGCGACTGGATGGCAAAATTGACTTCTACCTTCTCAACGATCCGTCTTTTGAGGGAATCATTCCTTTCACATACAACGTTTTGGGTAACGAAGGATTGGCGAGCGATTATGTGACAGTCACGATCGTAGTCTCGGACACCCCTTACCAAAACCCTGTCAATCCGTTCAATGTCGACGATGACTCGAGCGTTTCACCGCTGGACGTGTTGGCGATCATCAACCTTCTCAATGCTCGCGGAGCATCGATTCCGGTAGACGATCTTCCTGATTCAACGGACTACGTCGATGTCAATGGCGACAATCAAGTGGACCCCCTCGATGTCCTGGCCGTCATCAACTTTATCAATGCAGGTGGAAGTGGGGCGGGGGAAGGGGAAGGATCGTCCGGCGCGGCATGGCGGGAGCCCCCGCGTATGGATGCATCCCCCGCGGCACCGATTGTCAGTATCCTGGGTATCGATGGTTTATCGGACGTTGAATCGAAGAGACAACCAGCACGCATGCTTCGTTCACATTCAGGATCGATCGTAAGCCATGCTGGTACACCGGCTCCTCGATTTGCCGAGCGCGTCTTCGAAGGCAAGGAGAGGAGCATCGAGCATTTTGACCTCGAATCGGAAGAGAGGACTCGCGATACGGATCTCGTTGATCGCGTGTTCGAGGAGCTTTTTCTCGATCGGTGTGCATAGCCGATCGAGCGATTGCAACGTCGAACGCGACAGGGTCCTCTCCCTAAGCCACCGTCGCCAGACGATGCTCGCCTCCTGTTTTTCTAGCCGA